>JAKAGF010000072.1 GCA_021825805.1 Nitrospirota bacterium | reverse complement strand
ATCGTCCCGGGAAAGACCGTAAACGGTCTGTGTAAGGTCATTAGTGCCGAATGAATAGAAATCCGCCTGATGGGCGATCTCATCGGACGTAACGCATGACCGCGGAAGTTCGATCATGGTGCCGACCGTGTAAGTGACTTTCACTCCATATTCCTTTTTCACCCGCTCTGCTGTGGAAATCGAGAGATCCCGCATCACCTCAAGCTCTCTGACATGACCGACCAGGGGGATCATAATCTCAGGGATGACCTTTACTTTCTCTTTCGCCAGCTCGCAGGCAGCCTCCATGATCGCCTGCACCTGCATTTCGTAGATCTCAGGGAAGGTGACACCGAGACGGCAGCCCCTGTGTCCGAGCATGGGATTAAACTCGTGGAGCGACTTGTTCTTGGCGTTAAGCTGGTCAAAGGAAACCCCCATGTCCCCCGCCAGTTCATGCAACTCGCTGTCAGTGTGGGGAAGAAATTCATGGAGCGGCGGGTCCAGAAGCCTGATTGTTACCGGCAGTCCTGCCATGGCCCTGAAGATGCCGGCAAAATCGGTCTTCTGGAAAGGCAGCAGTTTCCCAAGCGCCTTCTTCCTTCCTTCAAGGGCATCCGACAGGATCATCTCCCGTACCGCCTTGATACGGTCCGGGCCGAAAAACATGTGTTCGGTCCTGCAGAGACCGATGCCCTCAGTCCCGAAATTCCGGGCTATGACAGCGTCATTCGGCGTATCGGCATTGGCCCGCACTCCCAGGGTCCTGAACTGGTCAGCCCATTTCATCAGCTCCTTGTACCAAATATTACGATCAGGGTCAGCGGGCATAAGATCCAGCTTGCCTTCATAAACGCGTCCCTTGGTCCCGTTCAGGGTTACCCACTCGCCTTCCCTGAGAACCCTGCCGTTTACATGTATCTCTTTTCTGTGGATATCGATATTGAGAGCCGAGCATCCGACTATGCAGCACTTGCCCCAACCGCGCGCAACGAGTGCGGCATGGCTTGTCATGCCTCCTTTGGCGGTGAGGATCGCCTCCGCCGCATGCATGCCGTGCACGTCCTCGGGAGAGGTCTCGTTCCTGACGAGTATCACCTTCTCTCCCCGCTTTGCCCAGGCCTCCGCGTCATCAGCGGTAAAGACGACCCGCCCGACTGCGCCGCCAGGTCCGGCGGGAAGTCCCTTGGCAAGTTCCACGGCCTTCTTTTCAGCGACAGGCGCAACGCTGGGGTGCAGTAGTTCATCGATCTGATCCGGCTTCACCCGAAGGATAGCCGTCTGCTTTGAAATGAGTTTCTCCTTTGCCATTTCGACAGCCATGCGGATGGCAGCCTGACCATTCCGTTTGCCGACGCGCGTCTGGAGCATCCAGAGCCTGCCATCTTCGATCGTGAACTCGATATCCTGCATATCCGAGTAGTGTTTTTCGAGTCTCTTTTGGATAGCAAACAGTTGCTTGTACAGCGCCGGCATCTTCTCTTCCAGTGAAACAAGGTGCATGGTATCAGCGGTCTTTCCGGCCTTGTTGACCGGATTGGGGGTCCTGATGCCTGCAACAACGTCTTCGCCCTGCGCATTTGACAGCCACTCGCCGAAGAACATATTCTCTCCAGTGGCCGGGTTTCTGGTAAAAGCCACTCCAGTGGCCGAATTATCGCCGGTGTTTCCGAAGACCATGGACTGCACGTTCACAGCCGTGCCCCAGTCCTCGGGGATCTTCTCGATCTTCCGGTAGGAGACGGCCCGCCTGCCCATCCAGGACTGGAACACAGCGCCGATGCCGCCCCAAAGCTGCTCCTGGGGATTGTCCGGGAAGTCCTTGCTGAGGGTGTTCCTGATGATCGTCTTGAATTCATCGCAGAGAAGTTTCAGATCAGTCACCGTCAGATCAGTGTCGCTGCCGTAGCCTTTCTGTCGCTTGAGGCGCTCCATCGCGTGTTCGAGCTTCTGCCGGATCGCCTGTCCCTCGGCGGGCTCGACCCCTGCGGCCTTTTCCATGACAACATCCGAATACATCATAAGGAGCCGGCGGTAGGCATCATAGACAAACCGTTCGTTGTTCGTCTTTTTGATCAGCCCCGGGATTGTCTTTGTCGTAAGACCGACATTAAGGACCGTCTCCATCATGCCGGGCATGGAGCTCCGCGCACCCGAGCGGACTGAGACAAGAAGCGGGTTGTCAGGAGAGCCGAACCCTTTTCCCATGATCTTTTCGACCTTTGCCAGTGCAGCTTCCACCTGCGGTTTGAGTTCCACGGGGTATTTTCGTTTATTCTGATAATAGAGGGTGCAGACCTCCGTGGTTATGGTGAAGCCCGGGGGAACGGTGATGCCGAGATTGGTCATTTCGGCCAGGTTAGCGCCCTTTCCTCCCAGAAGGTTTTTCATATCAGCCTTGCCGTCAGCCTTGCCGCTGCCGAAGGAATAGACGTACTTCTTCGTTTTTGTCACAGGTTTTCTCAATAGCTTCTTGGTTTTTGTGGCCATCAATAGCCCTCCCGGGGGAAATAATATGTCAATAATTCAGAGAACATTCGGAGTAATAGACTATATCAGTTCCTGGAAAAATTCAACTATATCATGGCCAAAGACGGGCCGTCAATCATTAATTCGGTCAATAGATCCATAAGGAAACCTGTTGCTCTTCTCATCGGCCCGCAGCCCCTCATACCGGCGGAGCTCCGCTTGCAATGCCGGACCAAACGTGCTATGAAATTAGTAAAACAGCATGTGCGAGGTGAGTTGACATGAAAAAGCGTTCTTTTCTTCTTTGTTTGGCGCTGGCGCTTTCGGCCTGCGCTCCGGTTATCTCCTCCGAATATCAGCAGAAGGCGGTAAAGGAGGTGGGCTTCGGCCAGTTCAGGGACAATCCGGATGCGTACGCAAACAGCATCTTTATTCTCGGCGGGACGATCGCATCCACCGAAAACACCACGAACGGCACGGAACTGGAGGTGGTCCAGAATCCGATCAACCGTTACGGAGAGATAACCGACAGGGACGTATCAGAGGGACGCTTCATTCTTGTCACGACAAAGCAGCTTGATCCGATGATATTCAGGAAGGGCAGGATGGTCACTGTTGCCGCGCAGTTGACCGGCAGCCGGACCAAACAACTCGGGGAAAAGGAGTACCGTTATCCGGTGCTTGAAGCGAAAGAGATTTATCTGTGGAAGCGCGAAAAATACCCAAACCAGCAGTACTTGTACAACCCGTACTTTTATCCGTTTTATTACTACAATTACCCCTATTACTGGAATGACCCTTACTTCCGCGGACCGCTCCTCTATCCCCTCCCGTAGGGTATATTACGGGCCAATAAAAGAAAGGGCGCGGTTAACGCGCCCTTTCTTTTATTGGAAGTTCCACCACCTTTGATTCTTCCTTCTGCATAGTGGACCTGCCTTCAAAGACAGCGCCCTCCGCTATCATCAGCTTGTTCGTCAGCACCTCTCCATGGACCTGTCCCTTGTTCTTGATCTCCACGATCTCCTTTGCCTGCAGATCGCCGTCAACCCTTCCTCCCACGACAATGCCGCGAGCCGAGATATTTCCCTTGATCCGTCCCTGTTCTCCGATGACAATCCAGTCCGCCGCGACCTGTCCTTCCACCGTCCCGTCAACCCTGATGGTGCCGCTCGTCTCTATCTCGCCCTTGAAGCGCGAATTGCTGCCGATCAGGGATTCGAGCTTCTCCGTATTTCTGTGAAACATTATGTCCTCCCCTCAAGATATGTCGAAGGATTGACCGGCCTGCCCTCGTGCCATATTTCGTAATGCACATGGGGGCCGGTTGAGTTGCCGGTTGACCCTATATATCCCACCACTTCGCCACGCTTCACTTTTTGCCCTATCCTGACCGCCACGTTTCTGTTGTGGGCATAGAATGTCGAGAAACCCATGCCGTGCTCGATGACAATGAGGTTGCCGTTGCCTCCGCTCCAGCCAGCAAAACTAATGATTCCATCAGCAGTGGCGCGGACCGGCAGCCCGGCCTCGGCAGCTATGTCCACGCCCCCATGAAACTCAGCGGTCCCTGTCCTGGGGTGCTCCCGGTTTCCGAACGCCGAGGTGATATGGCCGGCCACGGGCCATCCCTTGGGTGTCGAGAGAAAGATATCCCTTTGTTTGCCGAGGTAGTCTTTTATCTCGCCGATGTTCTCCATGGTAATCCTGATCTGCTGCCTTAGGTTTTCCATGTCAACCGAGCCGCTGTTATTCATATCGAGGTTCTTGAGCACCTGCTCTTTTGATCCGAGGGAAAAAAGTCTCGTGAAATCCTGTTCAGCCTTCTTCAGGGTCACAATAGTCGAACGCAGCTCAAGAAACTGCGATGAGTAGTAGTCGAGGCGCTGTTTCATATGATCGTATTCAAGGGCATTTTTTGCAACCGAGAGCGCATAGAGCATGCCGACGACCCATAGAATTACTGATATGAAAATCCCGACTGACGGCACCTTCAGCCGCATAGACCGCGAGTTGCTGTGCGGTATCAACATGATCGTGACGGGCGTGAAGGCCCGCCTGAGGAACAGTCTTATCCTATGCATATCGAACCCCCTCGCCTCCCTTATCGATCTTTCCGATCAGATAAGCATCGAATCCGTGATCTTTCAGAAGCGATACCGTACGCTCCTTGTCTCTATCTCCAACGATAAAGATATAGCCGATCCCCATGTTAAAGGTTCTTTTCATATCCTTATCGGCTACATTTCCCAGTTCTTTAATAATCCTGAATATGGCCGGCGCCGGCCAGGAGTCCTGAAAGACGGTCGCGCAGAGTCCGCGGGGGATGATGCGGGGCAGATTTTCAGGGATACCGCCCCCGGTTATATGGGCCATGCCTTTAATCTTGATTTTTCTTTTGACAACGTTAAACGCCTTCACATAGATCCTCGTGGGCTTGAGGAGTTCCTCCCCGAGGGTTGAGCCGAGTTCGGGCAGATATCTTCTGATCCCCATTCCGTGAAGATCGAAGAATACCTTCCTGGCTAAGGAATAACCGTTGCTGTGGAGGCCGCTTGAGACGGCGCCGATAACAGCATCTCCCTGCCTTATACTCCGTCCGTCAATGATGCTGTCACGCTCCACGACACCCACAGCAAACCCGGCGAGGTCATACTCGCCCCTGGCGTAAAAACCCGGCATCTCAGCCGTCTCGCCTCCGATAAGGGCGCAACCTGATTCGATGCAGCCCGCCGCAATGCCCTTGATGACCTCGGCCGCCTTCCCCGGCTTCAGTCTCCCCGTTGCAAAATAATCGAGAAAGAAAAGGGGCTCAGCGCCGGCTGTGAGGATGTCATTTACGCTCATGGCGACAAGGTCTATCCCCACGGTGTCATGCCGGTTTACCATGAACGCGACCTTCAGCTTTGTGCCCACTCCGTCGGTCCCGCTCACGAGAACCGGGCTTTTGTATTTCCTGCCGTTCAGTTTGAAGAAAGCGCCGAACGCCCCGATATCAGCGGCAACGCCGGGCCTGAAGGTGCGTCTTGCCACGGGACTGATAAGGTCCACGAACCTGTCGCCTGCGTCAATATCGACTCCGGCCTTTTTGTAGGAAAGTCTGTTTTTTTTATTCATAGCGTTTCTGTGCGCCAGCGTGTTAGTTGCGTGCGGGAGGAATTGTCAAGTAGTACAGTTTTATCATAAAACACCCGCAAAGGGCAAGCGTTTTTGTCCGGCCTCTGCCCGGCGCGCCGCCTGAGTGCGCGGGGCTTCTTCTCCTCCCCCGGTCTTTCTGATACAATAGGCTCGATGGCTGTTATTCTCGTTACCAACGACGACGGAGTGCACTCGCCCGGAATCATCGCCCTGCACAGGAGTATGAAGAGCCTCGGCGATCCTTACATCGTTGCCCCGGACAGGGAAAGGAGCGCCGCGGGTCATTCCCTGACGCTCCACCGGCCCCTCAAAGTGACCGAACTCCGCGAGCGCGTGTATTGCATCAACGGAACCCCGACGGACTGCGTTACCGTCGCTATTAACAAAATACTACCCGAAAAGCCCGCGCTTATCGTCTCCGGTATAAACAGGGGGGCCAATCTCGGTGATGATATAACCTATTCCGGGACCGTCTCGGCTGCTGTGGAAGGTACGATCTTCGGCATCCCCTCTCTGGCTTTTTCCCTCATCTCGGACAAGCATTTTCATTTCGATGCGGCGGCATCGATGGCGTTCCCCATCGCCCAATTCGTACTCGAACATTCTCTCCCTTATGACACCCTTCTCAATATCAACATCCCCAACCTGCCGCAGGCTGAGATCCGGGGGATCAAATTCACCCGGCAGGGCAAGCGCATCTATGACGGCTCCATACAGGAGACCTACGATCCCTGGGGCGAAAAGCATTACTGGATCGGCGGCGGCAAACCGTACTGGGAGCGCGGGGAGGACATGGACATGGATGCGGTACAGGCAGGCTTCATCTCCATAACCCCGATCCACCTCGACCTTACCAATTACGAGGCCCTCGCGCTCTTCAGGCAGACATGGCCTCTTTCCGATCTGTGGGACAGAAGACATGAAACGCTATGACGTGATTATCATCGGGTCAGGCCCCGCGGGGATCTTTGCCTGCCTCGAACTCCTTGCCGCAAAGAAGAGACCGAGGATCCTGATTGTCGAGAAGGGCCGCGACATTGATCAGCGTTCGTGCCCTCTCAAGGTAAAAAACATTTCCTGCACCAAGTGCAGGGAATGTAATCTCCTCAGCGGATGGGGCGGGGCAGGCGCTTACAGCGACGGCAAGCTGAGCCTCTCTCCCGAGGTGGGAGGCTTCCTCTCCAGATATATCGGCAAGGAAGAGATCCGCTCCTACATCCGTTATGTGGATGACGTCTATATAAGGTACGGCGCCCCGGACGAGATATTTGGCGAAGACCCGGAAAAGGTCCACGAGCTTGAAAACGTCGCGCTGAAGAACGGTCTGGTCCTTGTGCCTTCTCCGGTGCGTCATATCGGCACGGACCGGTGCAGGGACCTTCTCAGGCGGATGCGCAAGGACATAAACGGCAGGGTTGACGTTCTCTTTCAGACCGAGGCCCAATCCATCCTTCTTGCAAAAGGGAGGTACAAGGGGATACGGCTCAAGGACGGCCGCGACATGCTCTCGGACTACCTGATCCTCGCGCCCGGAAGAGAAGGCTCACGCTGGCTGGAGGAGGAGTCGCGAAGGCTCGGATTCACTCTCCTGAAAAACCCGGTGGATATCGGTGTCAGGGTGGAACTCCCTGCTCCTGTCATGGAGCATCTTACCTCGGTCACCTATGAGCCGAAACTCGTTTTTTATTCGAAAACATTCGACGACAAGGTCAGGACCTTCTGCGTAAACCCCTACGGCGAGGTGGTCAAGGAATACCTGAAGGGAATCTGGACGGTCAACGGACACAGTTACGCTGACCGCAGGACGAACAACACCAACTTTGCGCTCCTTGTCAGCACGTACTTCACGGAGCCCTTTCATGAACCTATCTCATATGGAAGGTATATCGCCCAACTGGCAAACTTTATCGGCGAGGGGGTCATAGTCCAGAGGCTGGGCGACCTCCTTGCCGGAAGACGGTCAACCGCGGAGCGCATCGCAAAGGGAATCGTCAGGCCGACCCTCAAAGACGCCACTCCCGGCGATCTGAGCTTCGTCATCCCCTACCGCTATCTCTGCGACATCATCGAGATGCTCGAGGCCCTCGACAGGATCGCCCCTGGAGTATACTCGCGGCATACGCTCCTGTACGGCATTGAAGTCAAGTTCTATTCCATGCAGTTGAAGCTTTCCCCCCATCTTGAAACAGAAATACCCAATGTCTTCGCGGTCGGCGACGGACCCGGCGTCAGCAGGGGACTCATACAGGCATCTGCATCGGGTGTTGTTGCAGCCCGGGAGATCGTCAGCCGGCTCTGACGGGAACATGGCTGAATACCGGGACATAAGGGAGCACATGGTCCGGACCCAGCTTATCCCCAGGGGGATAAAAGACCCGCGCGTACTCGATGCGATGAGACGAACCCCCCGTCACCTCTTTCTGGACGAATCCATGCGCGAGGCCGCCTACACTGATTCGGCGCTGCCGATCGGCGAGGGACAGACGATTTCGCAGCCTTACATGGTAGCCGTCATGACCGAACTTCTGGAACTCGACGGCCATGAAAAAGTGCTCGAAATAGGGACAGGGACAGGATACCAGGCCGCTGTTCTTGCCGAACTCGCGCGGGAGGTCTTTACCATGGAACGCATCAGCGTCCTCGCAGCGCGCGCGGAGGAACGGTTCAGGGAACTCCATTACTCAACTATCCGGGTTCGGGTGGGAGACGGCACGCTGGGATGGCCTGAAGAAGCCCCTTTCAACGGCGTCATCATCACTGCCGCATCTCCCAGGGTCCCTGAACCGCTTATCGACCAACTCGCCGATAACGGCATCCTGATCATCCCGGTGGGCAGCCGGTATTCCCAGCACCTGCTGAAGATTCGGAAAACGGACATGGGTCTCACCCGGGAAATTCACACCCCCTGCGTCTTCGTCCCCCTTATCGGAGAACACGGATGGGCGCCTGAAGGCTGATGGTCACGGACGCATGCGTCCGAAACGCAGCGTAGATTCCCGCGCCTCTTCCTTGCCCCTGATGATCGTTGTGAGCATAGCCTGCAGTTGCTTTAAGGATTGATTTGTCATATTATTGATAAATCTGTTTTTTCAACGTTCATATTTTTATTATACAATGCGGGGACAGGTTATGAACTCAATTACAGGCGATCTTGCGGTCATGCCGGTTACCGATGTCCTGCAGTGGGCCGAGCTGTGCGGGAAGACTGGAACGCTGCTTGTCGTCAATGACAACGTGGAGAAGCGCGTGCACCTCAGAAGAGGGAAGGTCCTCTTTGTCTCTTCTTCAAAAACAGGGGAACGGCTGGGCGAGTTTCTGCAGCGCTCGGGCCGCGTTGACATCGAGCGCATACGGGCAGCCCTGATCGAGGCCCGGAACATGAATATCACCTTTACGCAGCGCTTGGTCGGGATGCGGTATGTGTCCCCTTCCGGACTCGGGAACGCTGTGGCTGAAAACGCCAAAGAGATACTTCTCGATGTGGCCCGCTGGAACAGGGGACGCTTCGAGTTCTCAGAGGGGCAACTCCCTCCTGATGTGGCCGAGGGGCCTGTCAGCCTTGATAACGAGCCCATTCTGGATGCTGTCATCATACAACTTACCCGTGACCGTTCCGGATCTTTGAAGAGGAACGTCGCCTTTTTCGTATCAGGCTCACAAAGGCCTTGACAGACCTCGGGCAAACTTTTATCTTAGCCGTAGAAAATATTGCAGCCCCGTTCGCGGGACAAAAGCGGAAGGGACCGCCAGACGGAGGTATTTATTAGTGAAAAAGCCCTGGGGCGGAAGGTTCAGGGAAAGGACATCAGGCTCGGTCGAGTCATTCACCGAATCCATCTCCTTCGACAAACGGCTCTGGAAACATGACATAGAGGGAAGCATCGCCCATGCTGAGATGCTCGGCAGGCAGGGGATCATCCCCCGGAAGGATTCCGCAAAAATCGTTCAGGGCCTGAAGGAGATCGGCCGTGAGATCAACTCGGGCAGATTCAGGTTCAGGCCGGAGCTGGAAGACATTCACATGAATATCGAGGCAGCCCTCACGGCGCGGATCGGAGAGGCGGGCAAGAAACTCCACACAGCGCGTTCGAGAAATGACCAGGTGGCCCTGGACCTGAGACTCTACCTGAAAGAGGAAACCGTTCGTATCATCAGGCTGATGACTGATTTCCAGAAGGCGCTGGTTGCTGCGGCAAGGCGCAATCTGGATGTGGTCATGCCAGGATATACCCATCTGCAGCGCGCCCAGCCGGTCCTCCTTGCCCACCACCTCCTCGCTTACATCGAAATGTTCCAGCGGGACAAGGGACGGTTCGAGGACTCGATGAAGCGCATGGATGTCCTTCCCCTGGGTTCAGGGGCCCTTGCCGGAACCACCCTTCCCATCGACCGGGCCTGCGTTGCCGGGTCCCTCGGCTTCGCCGACGTATCGAAGAACAGCATTGACGCGGTCTCAGACCGGGATTTTGCCCTGGAATTCCTGTCGTGCGCAGCCATCGCCATGATGCATGTCTCCCGTCTTTCCGAGGAGCTGGTCCTTTGGTCATCTGTGGAGTTCGGATTTGCGGAGATATCCGACCGGTTTACGACAGGATCGAGCATCATGCCCCAGAAGAAGAATCCCGACGTCGCTGAACTGTCGCGCGGAAAAACCGGAAGGGTCTACGGCAACCTCATGGCGCTCCTTACTGTCATGAAAGGCCTTCCTCTCTCGTACAACCGCGACATGCAGGAGGACAAGCTCCCTGTCTTTGACACCGTTGATACGCTGGCAACAGGCCTCGCCGTTATCACCGAGATGTTTGCGGAAATACGGTTCAGGAAAGAGCGGATGTCCGCTACCGCCGGCGAAGGCTTCTCGACAGCCACCGACCTTGCGGAATACCTGGTAAAAAAAGGCATGGCCTTCAGGGAGGCGCATGAGGTTTCCGGCAGGATCGTCCTGTATTGCATCACGAACGGCAAGGACCTCGCTTCTCTCACCCTGGCGGAGCTGAAGTCTTTCTCTCCCCTGATACGTAGGGACATCTTTTCCGCACTTGACCCGGTTCAGTCGGTCGCGTCCCGTGCATCATACGGAGGGACCGCGCCGTCGGAGGTCAAACGCCAACTCTCGCACTACAAGAAAATCCTTGGGTAATATGAGACAGTCGGCAATTGGAACAGGACGTGTTCGCGCCATTGTTCTCCTCGCACTGATGCTCCTCCTGCCTGCCTGCGGGAAGAAAGGCGCGCTGACCCTAAGGTCCTATGAGAGCCCGCCCTCTCCTGCTGATCTTTCGGCCATGCATCGCGAAGGCGATATCATGCTCTCCTGGAGTTTCCCCAAGGGAAAAGAAGAGTCCATCGCGGGATTCAGATTGTCGAAGACGACTGCAGCCGGCATAGTTCGGATCATTCCGATCTCAGCCGCTGACAGGATATTTGCCGATACGGACTTCAGGGTCGGCGAACGGCTCGACTACGCTTTGATATCGGTAAACGCGCGGGGCATTTCCGGCGCTCATTCTCCCGCGGTCTCTGTTGTTCCCCTGCAGCCGCCTCCTCCTCCGGAAAGGCTGACCGCCGTGGTACAGGGTAATGCGGTGATCCTCTTCTGGGAAGTCAGGACCGGCAGCCGGTATAATGTCTACAAACGTTACGACAAGGATGGCTACGGTATGACGCCATTGAATCCTGAACCCCTGAAAGAGGGCGGTCTCTCCGACCCCCTTGTCCTTGGGAAAACAGCGCATTATACTGTACGGGGCCTCGCCGGGACTGCCATAAGGGATGAAGGTCCACCCTCGGTCGAGGCGACCGTAAATCCGGAAGAAATTATTCCGCAACCCCCGAAGAATGTCAGGTGGTACGCTGAACCCGACAGGGTCGTGCTCAGTTGGGACGAGTCTCCGGAACCCTGGGTAACCGGTTACCGGGTATATCGCCGGATGGACACGCAGGCGTTTGTCCTTATCGGCGAGACGCAGATCCCCACCTGCGTTGACAGGGGGCGTGTTTCATCTGTCAGGGATTACCGCGTTACTGCGGTAGGACCGGCGAAAGAGGGACCGGCAACGGATGTTCGGGGAGTTGAGTTGCATCCTGACTGACGGGGTCCCGGGCGGACAGGTGATTCTTTCCGTGTTTTGGTGTATCATTAGTATTATTAGTAACAATGTCTATCATGGAGGGCTGAACTGAATACGGCAACGGATCCCACCCCCGTGATTCCCGCATACCATGACCACACCTCTTCGTCTCCTCGTTGTTGAAGATTCCGAAGATGATTTTCTTCTCCTCCTGAGGGAGCTCAGCAGGGGCGGTTATGATCCTTCCTTCCTTCGCGTAGAAACATCCCATGACATGAAGAAGGCCCTTGCCGGACAGTCGTGGGATCTCATTATTTCGGACTATATCATGCCCCGGTTCAGCGGCATAGCTGCCCTGAAAATGACGAACCAGCTCGGCCTTGACATCCCCTTTATCATCGTTTCCGGAAAGATCGGCGAGGAGACGGCGGTTGATGCGATGAAGGCCGGAGCTCATGACTATATCGTCAAGGGAAATCTGTCCCGGCTGGCGCCTGCGGTCGAAAGGGAGCTCCGCGAGGCGGAGAGGAGGCGCAAGAGCAGGGAGGCGGAGGACGAGCTGCGTCGGTACCGGGAGCACCTCGAGGAAATGGTCGAGCGGCGGACCGGGGAGCTGAGGCGGATGAATGCCCAGCTTGAAGATGAGATCGCCAAACGCGAAGTGATCGACGCTGAACTCCGCGAACACCGCGATCACCTTGATCTGCTGGTCCGAGAACGCACGGCAGAGCTCCGGCAGGTCAACAAGGACCTCAGGGGAGAGATCATGCGGCGGATACAGATGGAGAAGGACCTTATCGAAAGCCAGCGTTTCGTGCACAGGATCGCGGACGCCACGCCCGATCTGCTGTACCTTCATGATGTGATCGACAACAGCAATATCTATGTCAATCCCCGCGTAAAGGATATCCTCGGCTACGGGCCCGAGGAGATACGCCGGATGGGCTCTTCCTTCTTCAGCGTACTCATCCATC
>JAKAGF010000071.1 GCA_021825805.1 Nitrospirota bacterium | reverse complement strand
AACAGGAGGAGTACTGGTCCATAAACGCCGAGTTCGAGGGCTCCAGCAAGCCGTCCTTCTGGTCCAAGCTGTCCCGCTACGGCGGCGACAAGGTGGATATCAAGGACAGTCAGTCAGCCGACACGGTGCTTGGCGTCATACGCCAGGGCGGATTTATCCTCTCGAAGATAGAGCGCAAGACCCGGAAGCGTATGCCGTCACCTCCTTTTATCACGAGCACGATGCAGCAGGAGGCAGCGCGTAAGTTGCGGTTTACCGCAAAGAAGACGATGACCATCGCCCAGCAGCTCTACGAAGGGATAGAACTGGGAGACGAGGGATCGGTCGGCCTCATCACTTACATGAGGACCGATTCAACCCGCGTTGCGGCCGAGGCCCAGCAGGTTGCGAGGGATTATATCGAGAAGTTATACGGCAGGGAATATCTGCCTGAAAAGCCTCCGGTCTACAAGAGCAAGGCATCCGCACAGGAGGCCCATGAGGCGATACGTCCGACCTATCTTGACAAGGCGCCTGATGCCATCAAGCAGTATCTGACAAAGGATCAGAACACTCTCTACAAGCTCATCTGGAACCGCTTCATCTCCAGCCAGATGGCGCCTGCCCTGCTGGAGCAGACGTCTTTCGAGATTTCCTGTGACACCAGCGCCTGTAAAGGAGCGACCTCCTTCCGGGCGAGCGGCAGCGTGGTAAAGTTCCAGGGCTTCACGGTCCTCTATACCGAGGGCACTGATGAGATCCTTGACGAGAACGAGGCCCTCCTCCCTGATCTCAAGGAAGGCGAGGCCCTCCGGCTCCTCAATCTTCAGCCGAGACAGCATTTCACCCAGCCGCCGCCCCGGTATACCGAGGCGTCCCTGGTGAAGGCCCTTGAAGAGGATGGCATCGGCAGGCCGAGCACCTACGCATCGATCCTCTCGACCATCCAGGACCGGAAATACGTTCACAAGACAGAAGGCAGGTTCAGTCCCACGGAGCTGGGCGTTGTCGTCAATGACCTCCTTGTCGACCGGTTTGCGGAACTGATGGACATCGGCTTCACGGCGAATATGGAGGAAAAGCTCGACAGCATCGAGGAAGGGAAACTGAAGTGGGAAAAGGTTGTCAGGGATTTCTATTCCCCGTTTCACGATAAGCTGGGAGAGGCGCTGGCGATCCCCGGCAAGGTCAAACCCCAGGACATCCCCACGGAAGAAACGTGTGAAAAATGCGGCCTCCCGATGGTTATCAGGTGGGGCAGGCATGGACGTTTCCTCGCCTGTTCCGGGTTCCCTGACTGCAAGAACGCAAAACCCCTTGATGCCAACAAACAGCCGGTCGAGGCTGTCGAGACGGGCGAGGCATGCCCCAAGTGCGGGTCACCCATGGTGATGAAGTCCGGCAGGTTCGGCAAGTTTATCGCCTGTTCCAAGTACCCTGAATGCAAGACAACCAAGCCGATCGCAACAGGAGTGAAGTGTCCGCTTGACAACGGGGATATCGTTGAGAGGCGGTCGAAGAAGGGCAAGTCCTTCTGGAGTTGCGGCAACTACCCGAAGTGCAAGTTCGCCACCTGGTACAGGCCGGTGCCGGAGAAATGTCCAAAGTGCGGATCAGAGTTTCTGGGAGAAAAGAGGAACAAGACCGGAGAGGTCTTACTCGTCTGCCTGAAGAAGGAATGCGGGTACAAGTCAGAGGTGAAGACGGAAGAAGAGGCGGCCGCAGGCGCGGTATAGCATGCACCGCGGACCTGTCTGAGAGACCGATCATTGGTGCCGAAGGGGGGACTCGAACCCCCACGGCGTTTCCACCACTAGACCCTGAACCTAGCGCGTCTGCCAGTTCCGCCACTTCGGCAACTTGCTATTCTATCTGTTGAGAAAAAGGCTTGTCAATAAAACCCCGCCCATACGCCCATAAAAAAATCAATGACCATGATCAAGGCCGTGCAGTTTCTTGACGGGAATTATTTCTTGTCTATCTGTTGAATGAGCGCGTCGGCGCTGACTGCGCCTGAGAGGAGCGAACCGTCAGGCAGGATGATGGCTGGCGTGCCGTCGATCCCGAGTCTCTGTGCGAGTTTTATGTTGTCGTCGATGACTGTCGTGTTGCATGATGGCTTTGGAAGATTCTTCTTTTCGAAGGCGTCATCCAGGAGGCTCAGGGAGTTTTCGCACATGATCGCCTTCGCCTTTTCCGCTGCATCTTTGTGCATGGGAAGCGGATACAGGATAATAAAAAAGGCGATATCCTTCCTCTGTTCCAGAATCTTCTTCATCTCCCGATGAAGTTTCCCGCAATAGGGTCAGTCCGGGTCATCGAAAACAACAACCTTGTATTTTGCGGTTTTGTCCCCCATGACGAGGGCCTTGTCAAAGGGGATCAGGGAGAGGTCTACCTTGTTGATCTTGTCGAAACTCTCTTTAGTGAAGTTGATCCTCTTATTGATGTCGAAGATGTTCCCTGCGATCACCTTTTTCTTCGCATAGTCTATATAGAGGATGCCCTTCTTGCCGCCCGCCTCCATCGCCACTTCCCATATGCCGTTGATGGGGCCGGGCTGGACATCAAGGACCTTGACGTCAGGGATCAGTCCTTTGAGAACTTCCTTTGCCTGGTCCGCGTTTATGGTGTGGCACTTGGCGCAGTCCTGTTCGCCTTTGGCAAAGGCGAATGCCGAACCATGCTGTACCAGCACGGCGGCAACGACTATAAGAGCTGAAATAATCACCTTGCGCATGTCACGATTATATCACAAGACAACAGATAAAGTGTTGCAGCCCCGGGGCTTGCGCCGGGAGCGGCCTGGGTTGTCCCTGTCCCTGTATTCAGGGAGACCGTGAAATCTGATTCTGATAAAGAAAAGACCTCCAGCCGGCCGGCTCACGGAACGATAACAGGGCATCGGGATGGCAACCGACACATTATGTGTTTTAAGCCTTTGATTTGTATGGCGTATTTATCTCCATCTCGCGATGACGTTACCAGATTATTTATATTGACAAATTGACACCCAACCTGTTATAAAATTAGCCTTTGCTGGACTCAAATCTCAATAAAAGGTGGGAGGGAGCGTCATGAAATTGGGTGTTTTTGTCAGTGACTTTCAGCTCTCGAGCGATACCCTCGAGAGGGTAAAGGCCGACAAACTCGGTCTTATCTTTGTCCAAAACGGCGTCTATCACGCCGCATCCAAGGTAAACGGCAAGGCCTCGTCCTTGCTCGATAAGACGACCAACCTCTACGCGCTGTCCGATGATATCCAGATCCGCGGCCTGAAGGATGCGGATGTGGACAAGCGGGTAAAGGTAGTGAGCTACGGAGACGTGGTGGATCTTATCTTTAGCGAATACGACAAGATTGCGTGGCTATAGGAGGAGGTATTATGGGAACGTTAACGATTGGATGTTTTCCGGGTCTTGTAGGCAATATGACCTATGATTTCGCCCTTAAGCTCGCTGATGCTGCGGTAACAAAAGGACACAAGGTGAATATCTGGTTTTCAGGCAACGCTACCGGGTCGGTCAAGGCCCACCAGAAGCACCTCAAGGATTATTCCACCGGTGAAAAGTACCTGAAGGCCCTGATCGAAAAGGGCGTGGAGATCTGCACCTGTGAGGCATGCACCGTGGCTCGCGGGATCATGAAGACTGAGGGCATAGAGGGTGTGCAGTGGAACGCCATGCACTGGTACCTGGCGAAGATCCACGCTTCCGACCGGGTCCTTCAGATAGGAGGTGAGTAAGATGGGTGACGTCAAACTTGCATTTATCGTCCAGAAGCCGCAATATAAGGGCGAGACCTCGCGGCTGGCCATAACCCATGCCATCTCTTACCAGACGGTGGAGATACTCCTGGAAGACGGTGACACTGTTACCCCGAAGCTCTGCTTCATCGGCGAGGGCGTACTCGGCCTGGAGGGGAAACAGAATGCCATGGAGCTCTATGGCATCACCAGCACCGAGTCGCATATGAAAAATACCCTCCTGGTGGATCTCGATGTTCTGATCTGCAAGGAGGACCTGGCAAAGTACGGCATCTCCGAGTCCGCGATGCCTGACGCCGAAGATATGGGCGCTGACAAGAAGATTCAGATTGTGCCTTTTGCCGAAATACAGAAGGCGATGGAAGAGGCGAAACACGTCCTCTTCTTTTAACAACAACCAAGGAGGTTTTTAGTAATGGGTGAGTTAAGCAGCAAGACACCTGATCAGACACTGGATGTGCTGGGTAGGGTATGCCCCTATCCGCTGGTTCTTACCAAAAAGGCGCTCGAGAAGATGGGCAGCGGACAGCTTCTGAAGGTCCTCTGCGATGCCCCGGCTTCTGCCGAGGATTCGCTTCCCAAGTTTGCCGAGAAGCAGGGTTTTAAATTTGAGTCAGTGAAGCTCGCCGGCCAGGACACCTGGGAGCTTTATATCCAGAAGTCATAAGATCAGGCCGAAAGACATAAAAAAAGGGCGACTCACGGGTCGCCCTTTTTTTATAATTATTACACCCTGTGGTCTCTCTGCCACAGGGTTCTTCATTTCTCCAGCCTGAAGACAATCGGCGCCTCTATCACGCCGTTTACCGCCGGGAACGGCGCTGCCCTCCGTATGGTCTCCATGGCAGCGGTATCGAGGATATCAGAGCCTGAGCTCCTGATGATCCGGATATTTTCAGGACGGCCTGTCTTATTGATAGTGAAGGCAGCAGTGGCTGTCCCTTCAATTCCACGCTTTCTTGCAAGATAGGGATAGCTCTTCGCCCGTTCTATCGCAGCCCGTATTATCCCCACTGCATCTGGATGCCCCCCACCGCCATCCGGTCCGCCCCCGCTGGTCCGGGCGGCCATCTGTGGTCCTGAACCTCTGTCCCCAGTGGTGGACGGGGCGCCTCCACCTCTTAAACCTCCGGGGATGAGACTGAAACCTTCGGGCTTGCCGGTTTCCGCGCTGCCTGAACCTCCCTCCTGATGCCTGTCCTTCTCCGCGAATGGGGCAGTCTCATCCCTTGCGGGAATTGAGATCTGCGTCTTTGCCCGAATTGGAGGCGATTCGCTACGCGCGGTTACGGCCGGCATCGCGGGCCTGACTGAGGATTCGGGCGCCCTTTGTGGCGTCGGGGATACCGATGCGCGTGATATCTCTTCCGCGACAAGGGTGACCCGCACCGCCGGAATCGGGACACGGCCTGCCGTGCCCCGTCCGACGAGCGCGAAGACGACCGCGATGACGGCGCTGTGCATCACCGCGGATATGCCTATGTCAAGAGGTAATCTCACCTCATCCTATAGGGTGGTTATCTTCACCCCCCCGAAGACCGAGAAGCCGGGCGTACCGAATGTGCCTGACTCCTCGTAGTGGGTATTGAAGAGATTGTCGATCCTGCCGAAGACCGACAGCCATTTGTTGATCTTGCAGCTTCCGGAGAGGTTCACCAGCGAGTAGGACGAAAGGTCCCGCGCTATGGAGGAGTCGAACCTTTTGCTCACATAGGCGTAACTTATGAGCGCGGAATAGTCCTTTGCGCCGAGATCAGCCGCAAGGGTGAACTTGTCCCTGGGGCGGAGGGACAGATGCTGTCCGGTGGTCTTGTCCTCAGTGTCCAGGCGGGCATAGCCCGCCTTCAGCCGGAGATCATTCGTTACCCTGAAGAGGGCCTCGGCCTCGAACCCCTTGACGTTGGCCTTGGCGATATTCGCCGCAGTAAAGGTGAGGGGGTCTGTCTGTATGAGGTTTTTGTAATCCTGGATGAAGTAGTTGGCTGAAAGGGTCAGACGGCCCTTGAGGAGGTCCTTTTCGATCCCCGCTTCCCATGCCGAGCTTTCCTCAGGCTTGAGGTTTATGCTTCCGTAGAAGGGGAAGAAGAGCTCGTTGAATTTGGGCGCCCTGAACCCGGTCCCGTAGCTCGTCTTGATCCTCACCCCTTTGTCCTTGAAGTTGTAGAGGCCGCCTACCCTGTAGGTGAGCTTGTCGCCGAAGGTCTCGTGGCTGTCGAAGCGGAGGCCGCCGTTGAGGACGAGACGGTCTCCGAAGAGTTTCAGTTTGTTGTTGATGTAAAGGGCCTTGTTCTCTATCTTCTCGTTGAACTGGCCTATATTCTTTCCCTTCTCGTTCCGGTATTCAGCCCCCGCAGTCAGCGTGTAGGCGTCTGAAAAATAGAGGTTGTTCTGCCAGTCCACCACATCCGTGGCCGCGGTGATATCAGCGTTGTTGAAGACAACGACCGGGTCCCTGAATTTAAGGACATCATTTACGGTCGAGATGGTGAGAACCTGCTCCCAGATGTTGAAGAGGTAGAGCCTTCCTTTTGCCGAAAGTATCAGGTGGTTGCCGTACTGGACCGCGTTGAGATTGTCGACCGCCTTCTTGCCGAAAAAGTCGAAGTCGTCCAGGTCATTCCGGTCGTAGAAGTATCTGCCGGACACCTCAACGTCAAAGTTGTCAGCTGGTTTGAACCCCACCCTGCCGGAAAAGGTCGAGTTCTTGTAACTGTCACGTTCGGTCCCCTCCTTTGCAGCAGAGATCCCTTTCGTGTAATAGTATGATCCGGTCACCCGGTAGTCGGTCTTCTTGTCTCCCCCTGAAACCGTTGCAACCGGTTTGTATGTGCCGAAGGCGCCGGTCTCCAACGCGAACTCGACTTTGGGTTTGCCCTCTCCCTTCCTGGTGATGATGTTGACGACTCCTGTCATCGCCTCCGAGCCGTATATGGTGCTCTGGGGTCCCTTGACGATCTCGATGCGCTCTATATCGGCGATGCTGATGCCGGAGAAGTCGAACGACCCGGTGGTGGTGCTGTTGACCTTCACGCCGTCGATGAGGACGAGGGTGTGGGAGGAGTTGCCGCCGCGCAGATAGATCGTGGCCTGTTTTCCGGGACCGCCGTTCTGGACCACGTTGAGGTCAGGGACCGCCCTGAGGATATCGGGCATGAAATCCTTCTCCGTCTTCCTGATGTCCTCTCCCCTGATCACCGTCACGGCGCTGGTGGTCTCTTCAACCGACTCCTCCACCTTCGTCGCGGTGACCACAACGTCCTCAAGCTTTATCTTCGATTCAGCCCATGCTGCTGATGATGCAATCAGCAGGGAAAAAATGATAACGCAAAGTCTGTACATGGATAGTCATCTCCTTTGTCTGTTAATAATTATTACACCCTGTGGTCTCTGCCACAGTTCCAAATTTCCGTCATTCCGGCTTTTGTCCGGAACCTTTCCGAAAGGATTCCCAACGCGCTTCGCTTGCGGGAATGACAGCTTCTGTCAATTGCATGCCGTTCCAGACATTTTTATGATCTCTGCCGTGTCCGGTCATAGCCATGCCCTCAGCGCGGTGACTGTTGCCGCCGCCGCTACGCCAACGACCGAGGAGAGGCGCGCCACCGCGAGCGCCCCCTCCGAAGCTGTCAGGTAGTCTGTGCTGATGATATCTCCTATCTGCGGCTTTTCGACCTCGATCCCTCCATAGGTGGAGACCCCGCCCAGCCTGACCCCGAGCGCCCCTGCCATGGCGGCCTCCGGTATGCCGCTGTTTGGACTGGGGTGTTTCCTGCCGTCGCGCCGCATCACCCGAAGCGAAAGGGCTGCGCGGCCCAGGGACTCCCGGGCGTATAGGTTCAGGAGGAAGACGCAGAGGGCGATCAGCAGGCCGGTGATGCGGGCAGGCGCATAATTGGCGATATCGTCGAGTCTTGCCGCCGCCCATCCGAAGTGCCGGTATCTTTCATCCCGGTAACCGACCATCGAATCCAGAGTGTTCACGGCCTTGTACGCCATGGCCGCGGGCAGTCCGCCGATCGTGAGATAAAAGAGGGGGGCGATGATCCCGTCCGAGAGATTTTCGGCGACCGTCTCGATCGTGGCCTTCAGCACCTGCTCTGTTGAGAGCGTCTCCGTGTCTCTTCCGACGATCATGCCCAGTTTTCTCCTCGCTGCCTCGACGCTCCCGTCCTTGACCGATTCCATGACCAGTTTGGCCGCATCCAGCAGACCCCGGACAGCGATCGTGGTCGAGATGAGGTAGACAAGCAGGACCATGCAGGGAAGTATCAGGCCGTTGTATGAGAGCCGCATGATGATCCAGTGGATGAGCAGGGTGATGCCGAATGAAGGCGGCACGATCAGGCATACCAGGACGACGCCTGCCCTCCGCTCCTCGGCGGGTGTTCCGCAATGACGCCGCAGGAATCCTTCGAGAGACGTGATCGCCTTGCCCATGACCCTGACCGGGTGGGGAAGCCACGAGGGATCACCTATGGCGAGATCAAGGAAGAACGCGCATATGAGCTCTATCGGTCCGATCATATCAGCACACTGAGCAGGAGCAGAGAGGCGAGGTCATTCGGGGAACCCGCCGTTGAGGAGTTTTACGACCGGGTACTTGTCCCAGAACTCGATGATATTCACCGCGGCATTGTCCTGCTCTATGCGGAATATGTTTTCAAGGGGCATGCCCAGTATGTGACATAGGATGACCCTGTTGACCCCGCCGTGGGCGATGATTGCGACATGCTCGCCCGCATGTTTGCTGACGATGGCGTCCAGCGCCGGGATCACCCTGTCGTAAACCTCCTTGGTGCTCTCCCCTCCCAGGGGGCTGAACCGGAGGGGATCGGAGGCCCACGCCTGAAATTCAGCCGGATAGCGCTCCATGATCTCGGTGAAGGTCATGCCTTCCCATATGCCGAAGGAGCGCTCTCTGAGGGCCGGCATGATCACCGGCTCAATGCCATGAGGTTTTGCGATGATTTCCGCGGACGCTGTTGCGCGCGACAGATCAGAGGTATATACAGCTGCTAATCCTTTTTTTGTTTCAGCGCTTCCGGACTGCTGCCCTCCTGTTTCTCCCTGGATGTCCCGCAGATAGCTCAGATGCCTTGAGGCGGCCGGGTTTCCCAGATGGCCCAGGACAAAGGAGGATGCGGATCCGATCTGCTCCGCTCCCAGCGCGGAGAGGGGGACGTCGATACTCCCGTGATACCGCCTGGTATCGCCGCCCTCAGTCTTGCCGTGTCTTATGATATAGAGCGTTGTAACCATAGGGATGCCGCTATGAGGAACAGTATTTCTGAGACCTCGCTGATCATGCGACTCCTCCATCTTTTAATTTCACCGGGAGGCCCGACACGGTCAGGTAGACCGCATCGGCGATCTCCGCGATCTCTCTGTTGAGCCTTCCGGCTTCATCCCTGAACCTCCGGGCGAGTTCATGCGCCGGAACGATCCCCATCCCCACCTCGTTTGATACGATAAAGACACTTGCCGTATGACGCGCCTCCTGCAGCGCGGCTGTCAGGTCAGCGGTTTTCTCCCCGATGTCGGACCCTGCGCACAGCATGTTGGAGAGCCAGATCGTCAGGCAGTCGATAATGATGACGTCATGACTCTCCGCCGCCCTCCGCAGGGCTGCGGCTATATGGCGGGGTTCCTCAAAGGTCTTCCACTCCCCGCTCCTTTCCTCTCTGTGTCTTCTGATGCGGTCTTCCATTTCGTCGTCAACAGCCTCTGCGGTAGCGATGAACGCCTTCCTCCCCGGCATGCCTTCGGCCTGGCGCAGCGCAAAACTACTCTTGCCGCTTCTGGCGCCGCCGGTCACAAAGACAATCCGGCCTTTCGTCTCCCCGCGATCCGCGTCAGCCATTGTCGTTCTCCTCGTAGGTGATATAGGCCTTCCCGTCGGGCTGCCGCATGATCTTCACGCCGATGCCGAAGGTCTCCTTGATCGCCCCCTCGGTCAGCGCCTCCGCCGGGCTTCCCATGCCGAAGACCTTTCCATTTTTTATGAGCATCACCTTTTCGAAACGGAGGGCGATATTGATGTCGTGAAGCGCCATGACGACCGAGATGTTTCTCTCGTCACGGAGCCGCCTGAGGAGTCGTACCAGCTCTATCTGGTAGCGTATGTCGAGATTCGCCAGAGGTTCGTCCAGCAGGATCAGACCCGCGCCCTGAAGGAGGGTCATGGCGATGAAGGTCCTTCGTTTTTCACCCCCGCTCAGCTCCGTGATGTGGGAGTCGGCCTTGTCGGAAAGGCCGACAAGGCCGAGCGCCTCGTCAGCCGTCATCTCCGGCAGGATGTCATAGGGATACAGGCCCATGCTGACCAGTTCCTTCACCGTGAAAGGCACGTTCATATCCAGGGTCTGGGGAAGATAGCTGATCAGCTTTGCCCGGTCCTTGTTGTGATACGCGCTGAAGGGCTTGTCCCATAGGTTGAGAAAGCCTGCAGAGGGTTTCAGGATGCCGCAACAGAGTTTCAGGATCGTGGATTTCCCCGAGCCGTTGGCGCCGAGCAGGCCGATAAACTCCCCCTCGCCGACGGAAAAGGATAGTTTTGTCACAAAGGCGTCCTGCCTGGAATAGGAGAATCCTACGTCCCCGAGCTCCAGGATCATCTGCCTATACGGAGAGGACATTCTTCCTCCTCAGGAGAAAAAGGAAATAGGGAGCGCCTATGATGGCTGTTATGACGCCTGACGGGAGTTCCATCGGCGGCAGGATGGACCTGCCGATGAGGTCGGCCACGCAGAGGAGGGCGCCCCCGCCCAGCGCTGACGCGGGCATGAGAAAACGGCTGTCAGAGCCCACGAAGAAGCGCGCCATGTGGGGCACGAGGAGGCCGATGAAGCCTATCATGCCGCCGAGAGAGACCGACGCAGCGGTCATGAGCCCGACGGCAACAAAGAGAAGTACGCGCTCGCGATGGGGTGTAAAACCGAGGCTGTGGGCGAATTCATCACCAAGCATCAGGGCGTTGAGCGCCCGCGCCCTGAGACCGGCGATGATCATCCCGCCGAAGACAAAGGCCATGCCGTAAGGTATCCGCGGCCACTCCGACATCGAGAGGTCCCCGAAGATCCAGAGGGTCGCCCTCCTCAGACCCTCGTCCCGCGAGACGCTCATCAGGAGCATGAGAAGGGCCGAGCAGAGGAAGCTGAGGCCGACGCCGGCAAGGAGGAGACGTTCCGGCCAGAGGCCGCGCCGCTGCCAACCCAGCATCCCGACAAGGCTCCCCGTTGCTATAGCTCCCGCAAAGGCCAGGACCGGGATCGTGAAGGTGCCGAGAAAGGATATCCCGCTGATGATGCCGAGGGCGGCTGTGAGAGAGGCGCCACTGGATATGCCGAGTATATACGGATCTGCAAGCGGGTTCCTCAGGATGCCCTGAAGCACGGCGCCGGAGGCGCCGAGGGCCATGCCCATAAGCACGGCAACGACAACACGGGGGGCCCGGATCGCAAAGAGGATCTCACGGGAGGTCTCATCAAGGGAAAAGGGGTTTATATTCGTTGGGCCGATGAAAAGGGAGAGTCCGACCGCCAGGAAAAAGATCAGAGTCATGATCATCAGGCGCGGCGTCATGGCGTGCGTCCCATAACCCCGATCAGCTCAGCGATGCCCTGCAGGGTCCGGGGGCCGAGCCGGAAAAGCCCGTCGCCCACGTAGTAGACCCTGCCTTCCCTGACAGCAGGCAGGATCTTCAGCCGGTGAAGAAGCCCTCTGGAGATATTCTCAACATCTTTGCTGTCCATGCCTCTGCCGATGATAATCACATCCGGTGGATGACGGAGGATCTCCTCGATGGAATATTTCGGATACGCTATCCCTGTCCGGGCAGCGAGGTTTTCAACGCCGAGGAGCGTCAGACTGTCATCGATCACCGTCCCGGCGCCTGCTGCGATGAGCGGCTCCGGCCAGACGATGAAAAGGGCCTTCTTTCCCTTTGCCGCTGTATGCGATCTCCCGTAGCTGTCGAGGGACGACCGGATGGACGCTGCCAGATGGTCCGCCTTTTCCTTCACCCCGAGGGCTGAGCCCAGTTCGCGTATCCCCTGCGGCAGTTCGGAAAGCCTTCGGGCGGTGAACACATAGGTCCTGATATTCATGGACCGGAGTTTTTCCTCGAATTCCTTCGGGTTGCCGTCAGTGGTCAGCACCACGACGTCGGGTCTGAGGACAACAACAGCCTCAAGGGAAGGGTTTGACATTCCGCCGATCTTCGGTTTCCTCTTCGCCTCTTCAGGATAGTCGCAGAAGTTCGTGACCCCCGCTATCCGGTCGCCAAGTCCAAGCGCAAAGAGGATCTCGGTGATATTCGGCGCAAGGGATATGATCCGCGCAGGCGCATCAGCCGCGGAGGCGGCAGAGCACGGCGCCCAGGGAGCCATGAACAGAAAAAACAGTAACCAGCATGAAAATCTTCTCATTGCATGACCG
Source organism: Nitrospirota bacterium (assembly GCA_021825805.1). Taxonomy (GTDB): domain Bacteria; phylum Nitrospirota; class Thermodesulfovibrionia; order Thermodesulfovibrionales; family UBA6898; genus JAKAGF01. Next base: position 551 of record JAKAGF010000071.1, on the reverse strand, counting down.
CCACGATGTTTTCGTCTCCTCAAAACAAAAAATCCTCAGGACCTATACCGGACCCTGAGGATTGCACCCTGGTTTCCTTCATCCTCGCCTTCCTCCGCGGAAAGGCACTGAACAGCTATTAGCATTCAGCTTATAGCTAACGGCTGCTATTACAGGCAGGTCTTCTGACTTTCCCGACCTCCGCCGGCCTTCCCATCGCTTGAACAGTGGCCCTGGGGGCGGAGACGCTTATCCGGCCATGCCGGATCGGGATTACAGCGGCGGGACCGCTCCTGATTCACACAGGATTCCCTATTGAGTCTCAAACACCTGTACTTAAAATAGTTTGCAGCAAATCAGGAATAAAATCAACCAGGGCCGCCGCGGCAGGGAGTAATGAACAAAACGGCCATGAATGATTCAGTGCGGATGGCCGAGGCTATCAGCTTGAAAAGGCGGACGAAATTGTTGTACTATTTTACCTACGCCGAAGTGGTGGAACTGGTAGACACGCACGTTTGAGGGGCGTGTGGAGAGATCCATGCGGGTTCGAGTCCCGCCTTCGGCACCAT
>JAKAGF010000070.1 GCA_021825805.1 Nitrospirota bacterium | reverse complement strand
ATGCGGGGGGCTCATGTACCTTGGGAGCGCCCTTGTCATCGACAACAAACGGTATCCCATGACCGGAATATTCCCCATCACCTTCTCCCTGGAGAAGAAGCCCCAGGCCCATGGTTATACGGTCGTAGAGGTTGCCGCAGTCAACCCCTTTTACAGGAAGGGAACGGTCCTCAAAGGCCATGAGTTTCATTATTCGCGTGTCAACCGTTTTGCAAAAGAAAAGGGTTTGACCCTGTCCTTTGCCATGGAACGCGGTCAGGGGATTATGAATAAACAGGACGGGCTCTGTTACAAGAACGTCCTGGCTACGTACACCCACCTGCACGCCTACGGCGCTCCCGAGTGGGCTGACGGGCTGGTCCGGAGAGCGCTGTCATACAAGAAACAGAAGATGAAACATGACGGATAAAGAATCTGTCAAACGACTTCTCGAAGAAGGCCGGTTTGAGCCTTTGCTTGAGGCGGCGGGGAGAGGCCCGCAGCTCTTCAGGGTGCTCATTTCCCTCGCCTTTGACAAGGAGGACCTCGTCTGCTGGAGGGCGATCGAGGCTGTCGGCGCGGTTGCCGGAGAGCTGTCAAAGACCTCTCCGGACAGGGTGAGGACCCTGGCGCAGCGACTCCTCTGGATGATGCGGGATGAGTCAGGCAACAACATCTCAGCTGCCCCTGAAATGCTCGGGGAAATCGTCCGAAACGCCCCTGAAGTCTTCTCTGATATAGCGCCGATTATCGCGTCGTTTCATGACGAGGAGGGTCTCAGAAGAGGCGTCCTGCGGGGGCTTCTGAGGATAGCCGAGGCTGCGCCTGAATTGGCCGGACAGGCGGCTTACCTATGCCGGAAATACCTCCAGGACCCTGATCCTGTTGTGAGGGCATATGCTGTTCTCCTTGCCCGCGCCCTGGGGCTTGCGGAATGCCTTGCGGCGATCGAGGCCCTTACGTCTGACGGCAACGAGGTCCGGCTCTATCAGGACGGGTCTTTCAGGACCCTTGCCCTGGGAAAAATCGCCTGCGAAACTGTTATACTATTGAGTCAGGGTAAGAATATAAATGGTACAGGGCAACGCAGCTGAGAAGATACTTTCCTGCCCTTTTTGCACGAGACCGGTGGTAGAAACCGGGGAGATCCGGACACGGTTCGGCAACACCTTCACCGGCGGCAGGTGCGAATGCGGGGCGGTTTATGTCTACGACCAGTCCGGGCATAACATGGGTGACGCCTATGTTGACGCCCTGACCTATGCCTGCGGGGGCGATTGGGACCTGGCCTGGAGCCTCACCCCTGAAGTGGACTACGAGGTTGCAGAGAAGACCCATGACCTCAGAAGGAGCAAATACATGATGAAAATGAACCCCCGCGGAAGGACCCCCTGTTATATCTTTGTCAAGCTGAAGGAGCCCCTGAAAAAGAGCACTGTTGAATGAGCGCGCTTTACTGCCTGGTGCAAGACAAGACCTCGTGAGTGCCGCAACAATAACGAATAATGATTGACTGATAAGTTTTTTTTATTTGACCCAGGGTATGCATCTGTATTACTTTGTATAACTCATTTGATAATTGGTATAACAGAGTTCACATATATTCCAATTTTGGCGTCATTCAAGTTACAATATGTGCCTTGACTGTCGGGATTTCATCCCTGCACACTTTTGATTCACATTAACCTTATAGAAAGGGGGAAAAGAGATGGCGACACTTGATTTTCAGGGAAAACAGATTGAGGTGGACGACGACGGTTACCTCATGAACCTTGATGACTGGACCAAAGACCTTGCCGTTCATCTTGCGCAGCAGGATAGTCTGGAGCTTACCGAGGCCCACTGGGAAGTGATCAACTTCCTGAGGGACTACTACAAGCAGTATCAGATAGCTCCGATGATCAAGATCCTTGTCAAGGAAATCGGAAAGGCGATGGGTCCTGAGAAGGGCAACACCAAATACCTTTACGAGCTCTATCCGGCCGGACCTGCAAAGCAGGCGTGCAGATATGCAGGACTGCCCAAGCCTACCGGCTGCGTTTAAGCATTCACCTGTGCTGGCGTCAGGACGCCGCCCCACGGCTTGGCCGCGGGGCGGCTGTCCGGGAATACCACAGGCCGGCAGGTTTTAAGGAAAAGAAACGGTTTTTCCATCGCAACGAACAAACAGATAGGGGAACTAAGGTGTCGGGCTTATTGACTACAGGGAGTGCAGTGGAGAGTATGGGGGACCAGCCCCTTTCCCGTGTAGTCGTCAGGAGCGGCACAGCCGGAGTATGAGCATCGAACAGTTCCTGTCCGAGCAGAAGGACGCCATTCTCAAGGGATGGTTCGACTTGGTTCTCGATACATACCCCCCTGATACAGCATCTTTTCTAAAGAAGCAGGACAATCCATTCACCAATCCTGTCGGTCATACGATCCGGGAAGGAATGGGTCATATCCTTGATGAACTGGCCGGGGAGACACCGTCGGGACAAATAGGCGCATTTCTCGACAATATCATCCGTATACGGGCAGTGCAGGACCTTACCCCTGAGCGTGCCCTTTCTTTCATTTTCTCTCTAAAGGAAGTTGTCAGGGAGGCGCTCCGCGCGGAATCGCGTCAGCCCCTCCCGTATGACGAGTTGCTGGCCTTTGAATCGAGGGTTGACCGTCTGGCGCTGACCTCCTTCGGCATATTCGTGCAGTGCAGAGAGAAACTCTATGATATCAAGGCGAACGAACTGAGGAACATGACCTTCAGGTTATTGCAGCAGGTAAACAATGTGGACGAGGATCAGGGGAAGAAGCCTGATCCCGCAGACTGAAACTGTGAAAACGCACAAAAAAAAGAGGTAACTCAATGAAAATCTTGCTACCCTTATTTGTCGTCGTAGCACTTGTCGTGATTGCCTTTGCGGGTGCGCAGGCGAACCTCCAGGCCTTCTTCGGGATCGTTGTCCCTTACGCGGCCGTGGCGGTCTTTATTCTCGGGTTCATAGTCCGGGCGCTCAAGTGGGGGAGTTCGCCGGTGCCGTTCCGCATCCCGACGACCGCGGGGCAGATGAAGTCTTTTGCCCCGTGGATCAAGCAAAACAAGATCGACAACCCCTCAAGCCGGCTCGGCGTCTTCGCGAGGATGGCCCTCGAAGTGCTTGTCTTCCGCTCCCTCTTCAGAAACACCAAGACTGAACTCCATGACGGCCCGAAACTTGTGTACGGCTCCGAAAAATTCCTCTGGCTTGCCGGGCTGGCGTTCCACTGGTCGTTCCTGATCATCTTCGTAAGACACTTCAGGTTTTTTATGCAGGACGTCCCCTTTGTCATCAAGATCATGGAAAGCCTTGACAGTTTCCTGCAGATCGGAGCGCCGCTGCTCTACCTGACGGACGTTGTCCTGGTGGGCGCGGTGACCTACCTCTTCCTGAGGCGGGTCGTCATGCCGCAGATAAAGTTCATATCGCTTCCAGCTGACTATTTCCCGCTCTTCCTTATCCTGGGCATCGCCCTGTCGGGCATCCTGATGCGGTACTTCACCAAGGTGCATATCGTCGGCGTCAAGGGGCTTGTCATGGGACTGCTCTCCTTCAGCCCGGTCATCCCTGAGGGAATCGGCTCCATTTTCTACGTCCACCTGTTCCTGGTATCCGTGCTGCTTGTCTACTTCCCCATGAGCAAGCTCATGCACATGGGCGGCGTCTTCCTCAGCCCCACGAGGAACATGGCGAACAACAACAGGGAAGTGCGACACATCAACCCGTGGAATTACCCTGTGCACGTCCATACCTATGAGGAATATGAAAACGATTTCAGGGAAAAAATGAAAAAGGCCGGCCTGCCGGTCGAGAAGGAGTGATCATGGCAAAAGTAACTACTCCAAAGCCAGCGGAACTGGTGACGTCTATAGATTTAAAGCCATCCGGGAAAGAGTGGATGGATACCCCGGCAGAGATCAAGCCGGGCACTTTCTGCTGGGGCGCAAAGGCAAAGAACCTCAATATCGTGGAGTTCCCCAACGCCAGGGACTGGAACCCTTCGGAGGAGGACTGGAAGCTTCCGGAGAACTGGCAGGAAATATTCCTTACGGGGATGAAGAACCTGCTCGACAAATACCGGTCCTTCAAGGTATTCATGGACATCTGCGTAAGGTGCGGGGCATGCGCGGACAAGTGCCACTTCTTCATCGGCTCCGGGGACCCCAAGAACATGCCGGTCCTCAGGGCCGAGCTTCTGCGGTCCGTCTACCGGCGGTACTTCACGACGTCAGGCAAGCTGCTCGGCAAGACCGCGGGCGGACGCGAGTTGACGATCGACGTGCTCAAGGAGCTCTGGTACTATTTCTATCAGTGCACTGAATGCCGCCGCTGTTCTCTCTTCTGCCCCTATGGCATCGATACGGCCGAGATAACGCTTATGGGCAGGGAACTGATGAACCTGCTCGGACTGAATACCGACTGGATATCAGGGCCGGTTGCCAACTGCTACATGAAGGGCAACCATCTTGGCCTTGAGCCCCATGCCATCATGAACAGCATCGAGGGCATGATCGATGACATAGAGACCATCACCGGGATCAGGATAAATCCATCCTTCAACCGCAAGGGCGCGGAGATACTCTTCGTCACCCCCTCCGGCGACCTCTTCGCCGACCCCGGCACATTCACCTGCATGGGTTACCTCATGCTCTTCCATGAGCTGGGACTCGACTACACGTGGAGCACCTACGCCTCTGAGGGAGGCAACTTCGGTTTCTTCACCTCCAACGAGATGGCCAAACGGCTCAACTCCAAGATTTACGCTGAGGCGAAGAGGCTGGGGGTGAAATGGATAATCGGCGGGGAGTGCGGCCACATGTGGAGGGTGCTGACCCAGTACATGGATACCTGGAACGGGCCCGCGGATTTTCTGGAGGTACCCGTCTCCCCGATCACCGGCACGAGGTTCGACACGTCAAGGTCGACCAAGATGATCCACATAACCGAATTCACCGCTGACCTGATCAAGAACGGGAAGCTGAAACTCGACCCGAGCAGGAACGATGACCTGATCGTCACGTACCATGACTCCTGCAATACGTCACGGGGCATGGGGCTTCTCGAGGAGCCGCGCTACATCATAGAGAACGTCTGCAACCATTTCCATGAAATGCCTGAAAACACCATCAGGGAGCAGACATTCTGCTGCGGCAGCGGTACGGGACTGAATGCGAGTGAGAACATGGAGCTCAGGATGAGAGGCGGGTTCCCGAGGGCGAATGCCGTGAAGTTCGTCAAGGACCGCCACGGCGTAAATATGCTCGCCAATATCTGTGCGATCGACCGGGCGACGCTGTCCGCATCCATGGATTATTGGGTCCCCGGCGTACGGGTCACGGGTGTTCATGAAATGGTGGCCAACGCCCTTGTCATGAAGGGAGAGAAAGAGCGGGAGACTAACTTACGCGGCGAACCCCTGCCCGGGAAGGAGGGCAACTGAAATGAAAAATGCAGGAACGATAGTCATAGTCGTTGTGGTGGGCTTCGTTGCCTTCTTCGGTTTCCCGTTTTACTACAATATCGGTAAGGCGAACGAGGCGCCCAAGCTCAAGTTTGACACCCCGGCGATCCTCGAGTGGGAAAAGGTGAACGGAAAGAAGGAGTGCGTCGAACCGAAGGAGTTCATGCGGGGCGAGCACATGCAGCTGCTTAACCAGTGGCGCGATTCGGTTGTCCGCAACGGCGACCGGGTTTACGTGAATTCACAGGGCAGGAGCTTTACGATGAGCTTTCAGAATACCTGCATGAACTGCCACTCCAACAAGAAGGATTTCTGCGACAAGTGCCACAACTATCTCGGGGTGAAACCATACTGCTGGGGTTGCCACATCGCACCGAAGGAGAAACAGTCATGAGCATGAATAGAAGACAATTCCTGAAAATAGCTGGAGTTTCCACTGTGCTGGGCATCGGCGGCGGCACGGTCATCACCGGTTTGAGAAAAACAGGATTGGAGGCCTCCCAGGTCTCCCCTGACCCCAGGGCCCTGAAGGCAAAACGGTGGGGCTTTGTCGTTGACGTGAGCAAGCTGAAGTCCGATGAGGATTACCAGAAGTGCATAGACGCCTGCCACGGCATCCACAATGTTCCGGACATCGGCAATCCGAAGGACGAGGTGAAGTGGATATGGAAGGACACCTATGAGCGCACGTTCCCCACAACGTCGGAAGACGAGCTCATGAACAAGGAGCTGAAGGAGAAAAAGTTCTTCCTCTTCTGCAACCACTGCGCCCAGCCCGCCTGCGTCAGGGTCTGCCCGACCAAGGCGACATTCAAGAGGCAGGACGGCGTGGTGATGCAGGACATGCACCGCTGCATCGGCTGCAGGTTCTGCATGGCTGCCTGTCCTTTTGGCGCCCGGAGTTTCAACTACCGCGACCCGAGGCCTTTCATCAAGAAGGAGAACATGCAGTTTCCGACGCGGATGATCGGCGTGGTCGAGAAATGCACCATGTGCTATGAGCGGCTGGCGATAGGACAACAGCCTGCCTGCGCGGAGGCGTCCAACGGGGCGATCCTGTTCGGTGACCTCGATGACCCGAATTCAGCGGTGCGGAAGGTGATCGCATCAAAATTCACCATCAGGCGCAAACCCGAACTCGGGACACAGCCGAGTATTTACTACGTGATAGGAGGTGCTGATCATGCTTGAAAAAGCGCTTGTTGGAAGTAAACGCTATTGGCTGTGGCTCGGGGTGTTGACCGCCATTATCGGCGTTGCCTTAATCCAGTACCTGCGGCAGTACAGCTATGGCCTGGGACTCACTGGCCTGAGCCGCGACGTCTCCTGGGGACTCTACATTGGCCAGTTCACCTTCCTGGTCGGCGTCGCCGCCTCGGCGGTCATGCTCGTAATCCCCTACTACCTCCATGATTTCAAGAAGTTCGGCAAGATCGTGATCCTGGGGGAGTTTCTCGCCGTCTCTGCGGTCATCATGTGCATCCTGTTCATCTTCGTTGACATGGGCCAGCCCACGAGGATCATGAACGTCGTCCTGAACCCCACGCCCAACTCAGTCATGTTCTGGGACTTCATTGTTCTGTCCGGCTATCTCATCCTCAATATCGTGATCGGCTGGACGACCCTGGCCGCTGACCGCAAGGGCGTCAGGCCGCCGCAGTGGGTAAAGCCCCTGATATACCTTTCCGTACCCTGGGCTGTCAGCATCCATACGGTGACGGCATTCCTGTACGCGGGTATCCCGGGCAGGCACTTCTGGCTGACCGCGGTGATGGCGGCCCGGTTCCTGGCATCCGCCTTCTCCGGGGGCCCAGCGCTTCTGATCATACTCGCCCTGCTGGTGCGGAGGTTCACCAAGTTTGATCCAGGCCAGGAAGCGATCCAGGCGGTCGGGAAGATTGTCACGTATGCCATGTTCGCCAATGTCTTCCTGCTCGGACTCGAGTTCTTTACCGCCTTTTACAGCAACATACCTGGGCATATGCACCCCTTCAAGTACCTTTATACGGGGCTTGAGGGCCATGGCAGGCTGGTCCCGCTCATGTGGACATCCAGCATCATGGCGGTTGTTTCCCTCGTATTGCTCGTCTTCCCAGGGCTTCGCAGGAACGAAAAAATTCTGGCGTTTGCCTGTATATCGCTTTTCATCTCGCTCTGGATCGACAAGGGATTCGGACTGATTATCGGCGGTTTTATCCCCAATATGTTCGAAGGAGTGACGGAATACTGGCCAACGGGGCCTGAGTCGATCATTACCCTCGGCGTTTGGGCGGTCGGTTTCCTGATCCTGACGGTGCTGTATAAGGTGGCTGCGTCGGTGAGGGAAGAGACAGCGGGGATGCCTGAGAATCACTGATTAACAACTGGAATTTGGAAGAGGGTTTTATTTATAATTATAAAGACCATGTTATCTGGTCAATGACGTAAAGGAGGATCGAATCATGTATCTTGTCGCTGTTGATGCCGCAAAATGCGAGGGCTGCGAGGAATGCGCCAATAACTGCCCGGTCACTGTGTTTGACATGAAGGACGGGAAGGCTGTAGCGGAACGCGCCGGTGACTGCGAAGGCTGCCAGACCTGCACCAGCGTCTGCTCAAGCGGCGCGGTTACCCTGACCGAGATGTAGTCAGCCTTTTGACGCTTTTTCCCCGAAGGGCGATGCTCAGGCATCGCCCTTCTTTTTTCCTCTTTTCACGAACTCTATGATCAGCATCATACCTCCCCGGCCATTTTCATAGTAATCTGAAGCAGTGAAAGGGCTACTATGGAAGAAAGGCGCGACGAGACGGAATTATCGGACGAAGATCTGAGGGCAGCCCTCCGCGGGATGAAGTCCTTTGTCGATATTACCGAAGAGGACCTCGGAAAGATCTTCGCCCTCGCTATGGCCCACGCCCGGCAACGCATGGCCTTTGGGGGCCCTGTTCGCGATGTGATGACCGTATCCGTGATCACGGCAAGCCCGGAGGCGGGCGTCCGGGAGGCTGCGCAACTTCTCTCTGAAAACAGGATCAGCGGCCTGCCGGTTACGGATAAGGACAGACGGGTGCTCGGCGTTGTGACAGAGGCGGACATCCTGGCCCTGACAGGGATGAAGAGAGAACACACCTTCCTCGACATAATCAGACATCTTCTTGGCGAGCCTGTTCCCCACAAGACCGGGAGCACTGTCGGCGATGTGATGACAAGCCCGGCGATCACCATCGGTCCTGATGCCGGCATGGGCGAAGCTGCCCGCATCATGGATGAGCGGCGGATCAAGAGGCTCCCCGTGGTGGGCGACGACGGGAAGCTCATCGGCCTCATTTCCCGCGCGGACATTGTCAGGGCGGTGGGGAGACGGTGATGCGGTATCTGGCGAAGATGAAGGGCGGGGCGCAGGGCCCGCCGGGAGTGGGATTATCCGAGGTCCTATGGTCAGGGATCGGCTCGTTAACGGGTATCGCCCTGTGCGCGTATCTTTCGGCAAAGGTCTTTGAACCTAAGGACATCACCCTGATCATCGGGTCCTTCGGCGCTTCCGCGGTTCTTGTCTATGCAGCGATAAAGAGCCCGCTTGCCCAGCCCAGGAACCTCGTTGGAGGACATGTAATATCAGCGCTCATAGGAGTTGCGTGCCATCAGCTCTTCGGGGGGACGGTCTGGATTGCATCGGCCTTTGCCGTCTCTTTTGCCATCATTGCGATGCTGTCTACCAGGACTCTACATCCGCCTGGAGGGGCTACAGCCCTGATCGCGGTCATCGGCGGCAAAAAAATCCACGAACTCGGATACCTTTATGCTGTTGTGCCTGCCGCCGCGGGCGCGGTAATACTCCTGGCCGTCGCCCTTATCGTAAACAACATCTCCCGGAACAGGCGATACCCCGAATACTGGCTGTGACTATCCGCTGTTGGATCATTTTCCCCAGTCGGATTTTCTTCGCGTCCTGTGGCGGACGTATTTTTCGGCGGAAAGCGCTGCAACGCAGCCGTTTGACGCCGCGGTAACCACCTGTCTTATCTCGGTGCAGATGACGTCACCGGCCGCAAAAACGCCCGGGATAGGAGTCTCCATCATTCTGTTGATCTCGATGCATTCATTCTCGGTAAGCTCAACAGCGCCCTGCAGGAAGTCGACCACAGGTTTTGAACCGTGGAGATAGACGAATACGCCGTCCACAGGCAGCTCCGATTCCTTCTTGTCCTGGTCAGAGATCCTTATCCTCTCGACGGTCTCTCCACCCTCAATGCCGATCACCGTAGCGCCCAATATCACCTTCAGGTTTGCCGCATCGAGGGCCGGGTGTTCTTCCACCTTCAGCTTCGGGGTCGGGGAGATGAGATAGACGGTTGCGGCGAACCGCGTCAGATATCCCGCCTCCTTTACCGCCTCTTCTGAATTCCCGATGACGCAGACGGTCCTGCCCTTGTAGAAGGCAGCATCACATACGGCGCAGTAGCTCACGCCTTTTCCAAGGAATTCAGCCTCGCCTTTAATGGTGGGTTTCCTCCCCATGGAGCCGGTGGCGATGATCAGGGATCTCCCTTTATAGCTTTTGTCCATGGTGAAGACCTCCTTGATCTCGTCCGAGAGACTTACGCCTATCACCTGGGTCTCGACATACTCGGCCCCAAAGCCGATCGCCTGCTTCCTGAAGACGTCAAGAAGTTCCTTGCCCGACATGGGCGCCGGCAAACCGGGGTAATTCTCGATGTGGCCGGTATAGGCGAGGGCCCCGGCTGTTGAGGACTTGTCCAGGACGACTGTCTTCAATCTTGCGCGGGAGGCATATTGCGCCGCAGAAAGTCCGGCCGGGCCGCCCCCTACAATGACTACATCGTATATCATATCGGCGTCTGACATGCATATCCTCCTTGAGAAAGTGGACCGGAAACATACTCGCCGGACACATAATGCCGCTGTCCGGCCGGCATGCAATATTATTTAACCATATAGCGCGATGTCCTGTCAGTAAACGCGGAAGGCGGTCACTTCAGATAGTGTTCGACTATCTGGAGGGCCTTTTCCCTTGTTGCATTCAGGCGCCTGTTGAAATCGTCCGGATCAGTAAAACCAAAATACGCCGCAACGGTCGTCATATTGTCCGAGCCTTTTTTCAGGACTGCGTCGCCCCTGAGTCTCAGCAAGCTTTCGACGCCGCGATAGAAGAGATATGTCTCCTCAACAAAAAGCGCGTCTCGTTCAGAGATGATGCCACGCGCCTTCAGCCGCTTCAGGGCCTGCAAAGAACTCTGTACGAGAAGCGATGGAGATTCATGACAGCCGGCAAGCTGGAGATACTGGATCATAAACTCCAGGTCCTCGATCCCGCCGGGACCGAGTTTTATATCGTATCCGCCGGATTCCCGTGAGAGCTCTTTAACTATCCTCTCCCTCATCTTCCTGATACCCCCGGCAGTGACCTCTCCGCCCCTGGACGCGAGGGCGTCAGCGGCCATTTGAAGAAAGGAGCGGGCGGTGTTTGGGTCCCCTGCGACAGGGCGGGCCTTGAGCAGGGCCTGCAGTTCCCATGGAGCAGCGGAGCCTGCGTAGTACTTTCCAAGGCTCTCCACGGAAGCAACAAGCGGGCCCTTTGATCCTTCAGGACGAAGTCTCGTGTCCGTGTGGTAGGCTATGCCCTCCTTTGTGTATGAGATAAGCATCCGGAGGACCTTTTCCGCCGCCCTGGTGGCCTGAGCGGCGGGTTCTCCGCCTGAGACGAAAATGATGTCAAGGTCTGAGCTGAAGGTTATCTCACGCGCCCCGAGCTTCCCGAAGCCTGCGATCAACAGGTCTCCGGCGTCCCCGCCGACGCATTCCATGCAAACGGACAGGACCGCTTCAGCGGTCTTGCTGAGACCGCGCATCACCTCACGGGCGCCTATCTTCTTCTGGAGATACAGAAGACCCAGGCGTATCTCCTCTGTCTGTTTGATAAGCCTGACCGAGTCGTTTGCCGAGCGGCCTCCCGCAGCCGCGCCATAGATCTCCTTCCTGAGCGCCGACAGACTTCGTGTCACGGACTTTTCCCCCCCGATCATCTCCAGGTGCCGGGGCCTGCTGATCAGCAGCTTTGCCAGATATGCAGACTGGGAGAAGACGCGAATGATCATGGGGATGAGGTTTTTGTCCCTGCTGAAGATCTCAAGGTATGACTCATTCGTGCTCAGCAGCTGGGCAAAGGACTGGAGGTGGTTCAGGGCGGTATCCGGCGCGCTGCTTTTCAGGGCAGCCTCCACAAAGACCGGCAGGATCTCTTCCAGGAGCCTCCTGCCTCTCAGTGTCTGAAATGCGTAGGTGCTGTCCTTGATCGCCTTGATATTGCGCGCCGCCCTGTCAGGCTCCTTCAGTCCGGCAGCGATGAGGAATTCCCTGAGCTCCGCATCAGACATTTCCTCATCGAAGAAGGCCCCTCCCACTGACTGCTCCGCGGCCCTGCCGCTGAAGAGGGAATCATATATCGTCCTGACTTTGGCCCTTCTCCTGTCGAGGTCCCGGACAAAAGACGCGTCATCCTGAAGCCCCATCTTTTTCCCGAGGACCCGCAGCTCCTTCTTTCCGGAGGGCACCGCATGGGTCTGGATGTCATTGAGCTGCTGCAGCCGGTGCTCCAGGGTCCTGAGGAACCGGTAGTTGTCCGAAAGGGCGGAAAAGTCCTCATGGCCGATCAGGGACTTCTGCAAAAGCCGGTGGAGGGCCTTCAGGATGCTCCGCTCCCTCAAAAGCGGCTCTCTTCCCCCGTAGATCAGCTGAAGCGCCTGCACAAAGAACTCGATCTCCCGTATGCCTCCATAGCCCCGCTTGATATCTCCCTGTTTGAAGGTCGAGTCTATGCGCGTCTTCAGCCGGCTGATCTCGTCTATGGAACTGTAGTCAAGGTATTTTCTATAGACAAAAGGCCGTATCATCTCGAGAAACTCCCTGCCCAGATGCTCCTCGCCGGCCACGGGGCGGGCCCTGATGAGCATCGCCCTCTCCCATGCCCTTCCCCACGACTCGTAGTACATCTCATATCCTCTCAGGGCAAGGGCGATATCTCCCCTCTGCCCTTCCGGCCTCAGGCGGAGGTCAACCCGGTAAGCGAAGCCAGCGGGAGTATTGAAGGAGAGGAACCGCGAGAAAGACTCGCCGAGTTTGCAGTAATACTCGTGGTTGCTTATCCTGTTCTTCGTCACGCCCTGCGCAGTCGTCACGCCGCTTGTTTCGCCCACCTCAGTTCCGTAGACAAAGATGAGATCGACATCAGAACTGAAGTTCAGTTCCTCGCCCCCCAGCTTCCCCAGGCTGATAACGGAGAAGGCGTCAGGGCCGGGTGCGCCGTAGATC
>JAKAGF010000069.1 GCA_021825805.1 Nitrospirota bacterium | reverse complement strand
GCCGCTGCAGGCCAGGAAAGAGTCCATGGAATTCGACCTGCCGGATGGCGTGCGATCTGCCGATGTTACGGTAAATCTCTTTTACGAGCTCACAAACCCGGAACAGAAGTACCCGATTCATTCAGTAACCAAAACGGTTTCACTCGACAAGTAGGGGAAACCGGCCGTCAAGAAGGCTGTGCCGCCCCAGGGCACAGCCTTCTCCTTACCTAACGTTGCATAGTGAAGAGGACGGGCATTCGAGAAGGAGGGAAAAAGCACGTTCATCCTTCCCGCCGTGATTTCCCTATCGCCCCGGCAAGCATGGCGAATTCTTCGATACTCAGGGTCTCAGGCCGCCTGACCGGATCGATGCCGGCGTTTATCAAGATGCCCTTGATATTGTCGCTTATGCCCCGCAGAGAATTGGCCAGCGTCTTCCGCCGCTGGGAAAACGCGGTCCTGATGATCCTGAAGAAGAGTTTCTCGTCATCAACCGCGACAGGCGGCTGCGGCCGGATCTTCATATGCACTACCGCTGAATCCACCTTCGGCATCGGCCTGAATGACTCTTTGGGAATGACGCATATCAGCTCCGGCTCCGCCTGATACTGCACCATGATCGAAAGCACGCCGTAGTCCTTTCCGCCGGGCTGTGCCACAATCCTTTCGGCAACCTCTTTCTGGATCGTAAGGGTCATGGAACGAAGATGTTTCCCTGCCTCCAAAAGCCTGAAGATGAGCGGGGTGGTGATGTAGTACGGTATATTCGCAACCACCTTGAACTCCCCGATCTTTTCGAAAGGGAATTTCAGCGCATCCTCATGCGCCAGCTCGACGTTCCTGTAGCCGATAAGATCAGCCCTCAATCGTTCGTAAAGCGCCTCATCCAGTTCGATCGCGATAACATTTTTCGCCTTTTCCGAAAGCAGCCTTGTCAGCGCGCCGGGTCCCGGCCCGATCTCGACCACCGTATCATCAGGGGAAAGATCGGCAGCGTCAACGATCCTGCCCAGAATGGAAGGGTCGTAGAGGAAATGCTGTCCGAGCCGTTTGTTCGTTCTCAAAGCCGCAGGCCCGCGGCAAGCCTGATCGCCTGGATCATGCTCGTCGGATCAGCAGCGCCCTTCCAGGCGATGTCATAGGCGGTGCCGTGGTCAGGCGATGTCCTTATGATGGGGAGTCCCACTGTCACATTCACTCCGGTCTCGAACGCGATCATCTTGAGGGGGATGAGCCCCTGGTCATGGTACATGCAGACGATGATGTCGAAAGCCCCGTGAAAGGCCTTATGAAAAACAGTGTCAGGCGGAAAAGGGCCTGACGCCGGAATGCCCTCCCTGTTTGCCTCTTCAACAGCCGGGATGATCTCGGCGATCTCCTCATCGCCGAACATTCCCGCCTCGCCTGCATGAGGATTCAAGCCCGCAACGCCGATCTTCGGCCTGTCGATGCCAAGCATGTCGCAGGCCCTTTTCGCCAGACGGATCGTCCTGAGCACCGCTTCCCTGGTTATCATCTTCGGCACGCTGCTGAGAGAGGTGTGGATCGTCACGAGGATCACCCTCAGAGGCCCGCCTGCGAGCATCATGGCAAAGTCCCGCGCAGCGGTAAGTTCCGCCAGCATCTCGGTATGTCCGGGCCATTTTATTCCCGCCATCTTCAGGGCCTCCTTCGAGACAGGCGCGGTGACGACCCCATCGACCGCCTTGTCCAGGGCAAGTTCAACCGCTCTTCCAATGTATGCCGCGGATGCCCTGCCGCCTTCTGCTGAGGGGAGATTCTTATCAAAGGCAGTCGGTTCACCGGCCTCTATGATCTCGATGACAGACGGGGACGGACGGGAATGAGCAGGAGAGTCGATCACCGAGATATCGACCTTCATCCCCAGGACCTCCGCTGCCTCGCGGATGACCCTCCGGTCGCCGACCACGATGGGCTCGCAACGCTCCCTGACTTCAGGGCTGCCGAGCGCCCTGACGATGATCTCAGGCCCGACCCCTCCGGGGTCACCCATGGTTATGGCGAGTTTTTTCATGACAAAATATGCAACTTCACTCCCCGATGATCTTTACGAGGGCACGCTTCTTACGCCTTCCCCTTAATAATTCTTTTATTATATACCTCTCTGCTCTTCAGTGGCGAGCCAGGGGTAATGTACGCCATATTCTGAAAAAGCGCCGCTCTATGCAGTATTCTTTTGCGCCGGTCTCTTTCCGCGCCGGGCGGTCTGTTGACATCAGGAAAAGCCGCGGTATGATGGTATCACACATTTAAGAAGATGCGAGGAGGATGGTTATGAAAAGGGCAACATTTCAGGCAATTCTTGTCATCCTGGGTACAGCGTTGTGGGCCGCGGCAGCCTGGGCTGCAACAGTTGATGTAACCATAGCGGATTTCTCTTTTTCTCCCACCCCGCTTACGATCAATGTGGGTGATACGGTGAGGTGGACCAATACGGGCGCCTCTACTCATACGAGCACCAGCGGCGCCAACTGTACGGCAAACGGAGTATGGACCTCGCCGGCGCTCGGGACCGGGCAGACCTTTTCCCGGACCTTCATAACAGCCGGCGCTTTCCCCTATTTCTGCGCCATAGACAGCCACTGTTCGGCATTCGGCATGCAGGCCACAATAATAGTAAATGCAGCCCCAGCGCCTGTTCCCATCACCCCTGTCATCAAGGCGAACAATACGAGGGGGGCCCTGACCATAAAATCCACGGACGTGCTCACTGTCACGGCCAGCCTTAATCCCGGCAGCAGCGCAGGGACGAATGCCGACTGGTGGGTTGCCGTGCAAACAGCCTCCGGCTATTACCACTGGGCATCCGGCACGAACCCGTGGCTGTGGAAGCCGGCGCTGGCGGTCACCTATCAGGGGCCTATGATCACTGTGCCGGAGACTGTTATCTTCAATGCCTTTGCGATGGTTCCAGGCACTTACACCTTCTACTTCGCCCTGGACACGGTCGTGGACGGACTCGTGACCTATGACCATCTCTTTTTTGACAGCGTGGTGGTCACCGTCACGCCGTAAGGTCTGACTGAACTATCCAGCAGCGTGAGCTTGCTGTCAGGGCGATCCTGAGCAGAGCTGCTGACAGACAACCCATTTGACTGCGGTCGCTGCAAGCGATTAACATATCTTTCATGTTGTCGCCTGAGAGACAATTCGAGATCATCAAGCGCGGGGCTGTTGAGATCATCAGCGAAGGGGACCTCCTTAAGAAACTGGAGCGCTCGTGCAAAAACAACAGTCCGCTCAGAATAAAGGCGGGCTTTGACCCCACTGCCCCCGACATCCACCTCGGCCATACCGTGCTTCTCGAAAAGATGCGGCAGTTCCAGGAACTGGGCCACGAGGTGACCTTCCTCATCGGCGACTTCACCGGCATGATCGGAGATCCGACGGGCAAGAGCGAGACCCGCAAGATACTCACCAGTGAAGAGGTGCTGAAGAACGCCGAGACGTACAAGACACAGGTCTATAAGGTGCTCGACCCTGTAAAAACGGTTATCCGGTTTAACAGCGAATGGCTGGGGAAGATGTCCGCCATCGAGGTCGCCCGGTTGGGCGCCTTTGAGACCGTTGCCAGAATGCTCGAACGCGATGACTTCAAGAAACGCTTCAGGAACCGGCAGCCGATCAGCATCCTCGAGTTCTACTATCCCTTATTTCAGGCGTATGACTCCGTTGCCCTGAAGGCGGACGTTGAGCTGGGCGGCACTGACCAGAAATTCAACCTCCTGATGGGCAGGTCGATGCAGAAGGCGACCGGCATGGAGGAACAGGTGGTTCTCATGATGCCCCTCCTGGAAGGGCTCGACGGCGTCAACAAGATGTCCAAGAGCCTCGGCAATTATATCGGCATCAACGAACCTGCCGTCGAATACTCCGGCGGAGAACTCACCGGCATGTTCAAGAAGGTGATGCTCATCCCGCCGTCTCTTGTTGTGCGGTATTTTGAATTGCTCAGCCGCATTTCTCTTGAAGAACTGAATGAACTCAGAGACGCACAGGAAAAGGGCAAGCTCGATGACTATTCGGCCAAGAAGCGGCTCGCCATGGAGTTGGTGACAAGATACCACGGGAAGGAAGAGGCGGAAAAAGCGAAGGCAGCTTATGAGGAGCGGCACGAGCAAAAACATGCGCTGCCGACAAATATAGTTGTCGCTCATCTTAAGGAACTGAAGCCGACTGTAAATAAGGAACTATCTGTGGCAGGTTATTCGCTGCCTCATATCATGAAAGATACTGAAATATCGGCGAGCGCCAGCCAGGCAATGAGCCTTATCAAACAAAAAGGAGTCAAGGTTGACGGAGAGACCGTCACTGATCCGAATCTGCTGCTGCAGGCTGGAGAACACATCATACAGGTCGGCAAGAAGAAGATAATAAAAATAATCCTGCCTTCTGTTTAACGTCTTCTTTAATCTCGCCGCCTTCTGTTATAATTCCCTATGCTTTCTCCCGCTGAGATAATACTGAGACTCCTTCTTGGCACCCTGCTGGGCGGCATCATAGGGTTTGAGCGCCAGACCCACGGACGTCCGGCCGGCTTCAGGACACAGTTGCTCGTCTGTGTTGCCTGCGTCCTCATCATGATCATCTCTGAAGGCTACTATGCCCAGACAGCCATGAACCCCCAATTCACCCGGGTTGACCCGACGCGGATAGCCGCCGGCGCGATGACGGGCGTGGGTTTCCTCGGCGCGGGCGTGATCCTCAAGACCGGCCTTTCGATCCAGGGACTCACCACAGCGGCGTGCATCTGGATCGTCTCTGCGATCGGCCTTGCCGTGGGCGCAGGACAGTACGTTGCCGCAATAACCGGGTTTGTCATCACCTTCTTTTCCCTCTGGCTGCTCCGCATCTTTGAGACCCGCATGCCTCGCATGGTCTATAACTACATCACCCTCGTCACCGACGCATCAGGAGACGAGGAGTCGATCAGGAGCCTCTTCGCGGATTTGGGTTTCGAGGTGGTAAGGACTGATTACGACGTCCGCGTGGCGGAGAAGGAAAAGACGTATGTCTTTGTCGTTACATCACGGGACAGCGGCCTGATGAAAGACGTTATCAACAGGCTGACCGGACTGGGCAGTGTAAGAAGGGTCGAGATCAAGAGTTAACCGGGCATCCGCACTGCCGTGGCCGTAATGCCTGAGGAGAACCGACCTGAGGGATCTCCCCTGCCACATCACCTTCTTTTCAAAAACGCCCATCGCGCGCCTCAGCCAAGGAGGCTGTCTGCCCTTATGAAGAGTTTGTCGATGCGCGCTGTCTCATCCGCGATCTCCCCGAGGACCCCGGCCAGCTCCATCTTGCCCAGAGACGCCGCCTTTTGGGCCCACTCACGGTAGGTGCGGGCATGTTCCTTGTTGTGTTCCTTCCAGTGTTCGATAAGGTGTTTCAGTTTGTCGAGGTCATTCATGGTCGCTCCTTTGTAACGAGTTAGGGGATTATTCTTTAATGACAGGGGAAGCTCAAGGTTGTTTTCTTCCAAAAGGGTCTTATCGGAGAGAACGGTCTCTGCTGCGCCGTCAGCCATGACCCTGCCGTCCTTTACGATGATACATCGTTCACAGGTCTCGAGGATGAAATCAAGGTCGTGAGACGCAACGATCTTCGTGTGGTCAAAGGCATTGAGAAGGTTGATCAACTGCCTCCTGGACCTGGGGTCGAGACTCGATGCAGGCTCGTCCATCACCAGTATCTCCGGCTGCATGGCAATGACCGAGGCGATGGCAACCGCGCTTTTTTGTCCGCTCGAAAGATGATGGGGAGGCCTGTCCCGCACTCCCTGGCACCCGACGATGCGCAGCGCCTCCTCAACTCTCTCAGCCGTCTTTTCCCGGCCGAGTCCCAGGTTCAGCGGGCCGAATGCAACATCATCGTAAACCGTGGGCATAAAGAGCTGATCCTCCGGGTTCTGGAATATCATGCCGACCTTCTTCCTGATCTCTTTCCTCGTCTTTGCCGTGAGCTGCAGATCGCCGATGGTTATACTCCCTGAAGAAGGCATGAGGCTGCCGTTGAGGTGGAGCAGCATGGTGGACTTGCCGGCCCCGTTGGCGCCGACAATCCCGACCGACTCGCCGTGGGTAATTCTCAGGGACAGGCCATTGAGCGCCGCTGTCCCGTCGGGGTAGTGGTAACGGACATTCTGCAATTCGACGATATGGTGGCTCATCCGGCGCTCAGAATATTCTCATCGAAAGGCCGCCTATGGCTCCGACCACATCATGCATCCTGAACAGATACAGGAGCACGATCGTTGAACAGAGGAAAACAACGTCAGCCCCGGAGACGCGGTACGGCTTTACGGCATGGAGCGCGCCGCTGAAACCGCGGGACAGCATAGCCTGGTAGATACGTTCCGCCCGCTCCACGGTCCTCAGGAAAAGGGTCCCCGCGAGGCTTATGAATGTCTTCATACCCTTGCCTCTGTTGCCGAAGGAGCGCATGTCCCTTGCCCGCACCACCTTCATCGCCTCTTCCACCAGCACGAAGATGTAGCGGTAAAGGAACAGGAGCTGGGAGATGAAGATGTCCGGAATGCCGAGTTTCCGGAGCGCATGGCATATGCCGGGAAACGAAGTCGTGGCGATAAGCAGCAGGGCGGACGTGATCGTGAGAAAGAACTTCAGCATGATCGAAAGAAAGGATATCCAGCCCCGTGCTATGGGGAGTCCCCACCATGAGTATGCAGCCTGCCTGTCGAACAAGGGGTTGAAGATGCCGATGAAAAGCGCGAAGGCCGAAACGAGAAGGACCTTTTTCAGGATGAACTTCACGGGGATGTCGCCGAGCGAAAAAAGCAGCACCGGGAAAAGAAAGAAAGGCAGCAGTCCTGTTATCTCATATTTCGGAAAAGAGACGACAGTGACTATGAATGCAACCGTGGCGATCAGCTTTGCCCTCGGGTCGAGGCGATGGACAAAGGTATTCCTGTAGGAAAGGGCATCAAGATATCCGAGGTTGAAATATCCTTCGTCAAACATGGGAATATCCTGCCGGTATAAGAGATGTCTTCACAAAAAGAAGCAGCGGATCAATCCGCTTCACGCCAACTTCCTGCGCAGCGCCCGGATCACAACACCAATGAGCAGGACGGCTGCCAATACAATGACCGAGCCCAGGATGCCTGAAATTGATTTCCCCGTTTCCACGGCAGGCCGGGCCTCTTCTTTCTTGCCTTCCTCAGCGCCCGCGCCTGCACCTTCGGTTTTCTTGAAGGTGTAATCCGGCAGAAAGGCGGTCTTCTCCTGCACAGCCTTCAGTGCCGGCGCTATTCCACCGCCTGCCTCCGGAAGCTCCGGCTTTCCGAAGACCTTCTTTATGGACCATTCGAGGCCATCGGGGTTGGCCGACGCAAACCATGAGAGCACCCCGCCGGTCAGTAGAGCTGCAATCAATAAACCGACAAAGACCTTCCGGACCGAGATATTCGCTGAAAACGGCCGGGCTGACAGGGAGCTTTCGAGTATCTCGGGCCGTGCGGCAAGGACGAAATTGATGACGCCTGCGGTTACAAACCCTTCGACCAGGCCGATGCCCAGATGGATCGGCTGCATCATAAGAATGAACGTAGTGAAGGGAAGCTCACTCCGGCCGGACAGGAGAGTCTGGAAGACAACGGACAATGCGCCCAATTGCAGCCCGATCACCCCGCTTATCAAAGAGGCGGCCAGAATCCTCCTGGGGGTGTTCCCCGCCCGGGCCAGGGGTCTATAGATCAGAGGGTAGGCGATGAAGCATGGATAGACACCGAGGTTCCAGATGTTGCATCCCAGCGCCAGCAGCCCGCCGTCGGCAAAGAAGAGCGCCTGAACAGTCAGCACTGAGGCCATGACAATGAAGGCGGCATACGGACCAAGGATGACCGTAAGGATCATCCCGCCCCCGAGATGTCCGCTCGACCCGGTTCCTGGGATCGTGAAATTGATCATCTGGGCTGCGAAGATGAAGGCGCCGAGGACCCCCATCAGGGGTATCAGCTTCTCCTCCATATTGTCCTTGAGTTTCTTTGAGCAATATGCGATCGCCCCTGCTGTTCCTGCCCAGAAGGTCGCCCCAACTGCCGGCGAGAGTAAAGCATCTGCCATATGCACGGCAATTCCTCCTTAGAACCGGTATGTTGTCCCGGCCGGGAAGGCCGCGTCGGTCTCGGCCCTTGTGAGCCGCCTGCTGCGGAAAGACTGTCTGATCATAACCATCTCCCTGGTGATAGAAATAAAAAAGCCATGAAGGCCTTTTTCCCGGAACTGCGGTCCCACGGAAGCCTTCATGGCTTTCAAATCCTGTTTAATCCTATCACAGCCGCTGGGATATTACAATAAACCTTGCAGTTGCATAAATTCTCAGAAAAAGTGTACAGAAACATTAAAACGGGAGTAACAGAATTAAGATAAGTGACATCCGGAATGAGTGGGAATACACGGGAGTACCCTCCTTTTCGTGGGAAATATCAAGACAACCTTGAAAAACTCACTAAGGGTCCTTCCCCCTATCCCTGAAGCGGAGCGGAAGGGGGCCAGTTCAGTCTTTTTGTCTCTATCCCCCGGTTTTTCTTCCCTTCCCTCGGTGCCACGATGCCCTCAAAAAGGCTGTTTTGCCGTCGGCGCCGCGATAAGCCCCTAAATTTCCTCTTGAATTCGCCGCGCCTCTTCACTATGATAAAAAACACGGAGGTGGAGATCAATGCAAAATTTTCTCATACCTTCAATTCTCAGGTCTTCAATACAACCGAGACCTATGATATCTGGGGCATTTATTCAATCTGTGTTGAAAGCGAGTTACCCAGGGCGAAGGAGTTTCTCAGGCGGTTTCCGGCCTTCATGGAGGGCCTCTTTACTCATAAGATCATGCCGCCGGCAATCAAAAACAGAAACAGCAGGATCAAACCAATGCGTAGTATCATATCCCCCTCCTTTAGTCGCTCTGTCAGTCAATGCGTCGAAAAATACAAGTCAACAGCCTTCTTCCATTGTTCCTTGCCAAATTTATCCAGGCTGGACATGCAAATGACCGAGGCGTCCCGGGCATCCAAAGTACGTCCGGCCTTAGCATGCGCCATAGCATTATTCATGCAGCGCTCGAATTCTCTATATATCTGCTCATCGCTTGGCATCTCCCGTGAGGGAATAGCCACAGACGCACCGCGCATAGAGCCTACAGATCGAGCCTTATTCTCCTTAGAAATAATATTCAATGTGTAAGCCACGACAATAATAAATAGAACCCCCAGAAAAAACTTCACTCCAAGAGATACGCCCTGTGGTTTGCGGCAGTGAGGGCATATATTAGCCTCATTTGGAATCATCATCGCACAATAGGCACACTTCTTTTCGGTCATGATCGATCCCCTCCTTAAATCTTCAGCACGTTCTTAATTTCCGCCAGATATCCATCTATAATAACGAGACGCCTGGCTATCCCATCCCTGGTGCATACATCAAGAGATATTACGTCGAACAGTTCAAGCTGATTTTTGTTCTCGGTCTTCTCCCGTGTCGCCCTCCTTTTCTTTTTGAAATCGACTGCTATCAGCCGCCCCAGATTCCCTCCCGGTCCGCTCAATAATGCGATAATACCACCTGGACACCGTCCCATACAAGAGGTTTTTTTCGTCTTCCTTTGCATCGGGATACGCGGTCTCTATTTTTTTGACCAGATCGGCGATCTCCGGGTCGGCTGCCGCATAATCAACGCAGGGCTCGCAAACAACGCCAACCCCTATTTCCACATCGCCAATTGTCCGTCTTATAGGTCCTTCACCGGTAAGGAGCCAGTCGAGGGAGCATTTAGACAGAGCGGCTATCTTCCCCAATATGGATACTTCTGGCTCGCGCTGATTCTTCTCGTACTTACTCACGGCGGTGGGGCCGCCCAGTCCCAACCTCGTCGCGAACTCGGACTGATTCATCCCCAGGCTGTCTCGCAGATGCTTAATTCTTTCGCCTAAAGTGCCCATATTGCCATTTTTCTCTTGACATCATTCCCCAAATTGTCTAATATCTCCATAGTCACGGGTACAAGTGTAACTAATGAACGCAAAAAACAAAACATCCAGGAGGAGAAATAAGATGCTTCTCTTAGCCTGTGGCATCGATAATGTCACCGAACTGGCCCGCATCATTAAGCGGCACCGTGTATATACGTCCGACGTTCTATACGACCGCCGCAAGAGCAAGAGCGAACCCACAAGGCTTCTGATTCTGAAGACATTCCATGCCCATGGCCTCCCTAACGTCGAATATGAGGACCTCTGGCCGAACAACGGCCACAAACGGGCGGCATAAGTGGGATCCATGGCTTATATCTTATATTTTTTTGGCCGAGGGAGCAATGACTAATAAGAAAGAGGGCGGGTGTGCGGAAAAAGATCCATTTTTGTCATTCCCGAGGTAGTAATCGGGAATCCAGTGTCTTTAAAAAGTAAAGAAGCTTTGGATTCCCGCCTAAGGACTGCGGGAATGACGGCTCAAAATACTCGAAACATATGTAAAGAAGCGTTGGACGCACTATATCAGGGGTATATTAAAGGGGCACCCTTGGACAACGGGTTTGTGTTAGAATAATATGTTCGCAGTTCTTACAGGAGAAACGATCGCAAGACGTGAATAAACGCAGAAAAAACGTCTGTTCCCCAACCCGGCGTTGCGACCGCCGGCAGTCTCGTTGTTGCTCATCTTCCTCCATTTTCCCTTTTGACAAGTTCCGTGAGGAATGCGGCGTCTTCGGCGTCTTCGGCCACCCCGAGGCGGCAAACCTCGCCTATCTGGGACTCTATGCGCTGCAGCACCGGGGGCAGGAGGGCGCGGGTATCTGCTCTTCTGACGGCCGGCAACTGTACATAGAAAAGGCGATGGGGCTTGTAGCGGATATCTTCAGCGAGAAGCGGCTGAAGAAGCTCCCCGGTTTTGCGGCAATAGGCCACAACCGCTATTCAACAGCCGGCAGCAGTGTCCTGAAAAACGTCCAGCCCATTGTTGCCAACTTTGCCCTCGGCTCCCTGGCCCTTGCGCATAACGGCAATCTCGTCAATGCCAATGATCTGCGGGTCTCCCTTGAAGAGGAAGGGGCGATATTCCAGTCCACCTCGGACAGCGAGGTGATCGTCCACCTCATCGCGCATTCCAAGGGCGAGACGTTCCATGAGCGGATCGTGCAGGCGCTCCAGGAGGTGAGCGGGGCGTACAGTCTCCTCATCCTCAGGCCGAATGAACTGGTTGCCGTTCGTGATCCCTACGGCGTCAGACCGCTCTGCCTTGGCGAGGTGGACGGCGCCTTTGTCGTCGCCTCGGAGACCTGTGCGCTCGACCTCATCAGCGCAAAGTACGTCAGGGACATTGAACCCGGAGAGATGGTCGTCATCAACGAACACGGCATTACCTCATACCGCGCGGTGGCGAGTCAGCGGCGGGCGTTCTGCATCTTCGAGTTCATCTATTTCTCGCGGCCCGACAGTTACATCTTCGGCGGCCAGAACGTCAACGGCATCAGGAAGGAGTTCGGGAGGCAGCTTGCGCGGGAATCAGGCGTGGATGCCGACCTCGTCATCCCTGTTCCCGACTCGGGCGTTCCCGCTGCCATCGGGTATTCCGAGGAAAGCGGCATACCCTTTGACTTCGGCCTCATCAGGAACCACTACGTGGGCAGGACGTTTATTGAGCCCAAGCAGAGCATCCGCCACTTCGGGGTGAAGATCAAGCTCAACCCGGTGCGCAAGCTGATCGAAGGCAAGCGCATCATTGTTATCGACGATTCCATTGTCCGGGGCACAACGAGCAAGAAGATCGTCAAGATGCTCAGGGAAAACGGCGGCGCCAAAGAAGTGCACCTGCGCATCAGCTCGCCGCCGACGATCATGCCCTGTTTTTACGGGATCGACACCCCCACTCGGCAGGAGCTGATCGCATCGAGCCACGATGTCGATGAGATCAGGAAATACGTGACAGCCGATTCGCTCGCTTATCTGGACATAGAAGGGCTGCTGAGGATCGTGCCTGATTCCGGAGATTACTGCACAGCCTGTTTCGATAACGTCTATCCCATCAGCTTTCCCGGAGAACATCTGGAGCAGCTGGAATTCTTTTTTCGATAGGGCTTGCGATGCCTTGTCTTGAACGCGCGGAGGAATGATCATGATAACGTCTGTATTCAGGGATATCTTCAGGGTCAATCTCGGGGTCAAGCGGACCGAGCGGTGCATCGTGTTCACCGACAGGCCCTCTCCCAGGGAGGAGATAGGCCCGGCTGATACGGAACGTAGGACGACCCTGCGGTGTCTCGCCTTCCTCGCAGCAGAGGTGGGGAAGGGGCTTGCCGGAGAAGTATGCTTCCTCGATTATCCGGCAACAGGCAACCATGGAAGCGAGCCCCCCGCCGCATTATGGGAGGCTGCCTTCGGCACAAGGGCTGTTGTTGCCCTCCAGAAAAAGGGGCTCCTCAACGAGCTCCTCAACAAGAGGGCGGACAGGGATATCCTGGATGCCGCGGAAGAGATCGTCAGCCGCCACAGGCAGGATGCGGTGGACGCCGTGGTCGCGCTCTCATACTATTCAACGAGCCACACACTCTTCAGAAAACTGCTGACCGATTCCTGCGGCGCCCGGTACGCGAGCATGCCGCTTTTTGAGATTTCGATGGTGGAAGGCCCGATGAACGTTGACTGGAAAGGCCTTGCCCGGCTGACGAAGTCTGTCTCGGCCAGGATCAGCAAGGCGGAGCGCATCGAGATTTCGACAGCGAACGGTTCGAAGCTTGCCTTTTCCGTCAGGGGGCGAAAGGCTGTCTCCGACACAGGACTCCTGTCGCGCCCCGGCTCCTTCGGCAACCTTCCGGCAGGGGAGTCTTTCATAGCTCCGGTGGAGGGGACGGCAAACGGTGTCCTCATCCTGGAGTGGGCGCCGACACGGGAACTCTCCTCTCCGGTGACCCTCGATGTGCGCA
>JAKAGF010000245.1 GCA_021825805.1 Nitrospirota bacterium | reverse complement strand
CTTTGATTTGCAGGCCATGTTCTTCCTCCTTTTTTTCAAAAGTTGATTCAACATACCACAGGATGCTTTGTCTGTCAACACGCACGGCGAACAAGATGATCGCTTCTTATTTGACTGTCTTGTTTACATGCGTCACATACCAAATCTCATCCTTCTTGAATAACACGGCTGTTATTTCCTCCGGATGGGTTGATCCCGGCGTCCGCAAATAAGTCACCTGAACCCGCGAGTCTCCATTTTTTACATCCTCAATATGTATTAGCCCACCGTTACCGGAATCGATTTTTAGGCGTTCTTTATCATAAAAAAAATAAAGACTGCTTTCCTGCGTAACAGCCGCGTAGCCGATACTCACGAGGTATTGCCTGCTCTTGAGTTTCTCGATCTCGAAGGCTGGAATCCCCTCTTTCCATTTCGGGAGCGGAAAAAGCCTGCTAAGCTTTTCGATCATCTTGTCTCTTGTTAAATTTTCAGTATCAGCCATATCCAGAAATAGTCCGACTGCCTCCAGAACAAGCGGATTCCTGTGCACAGTATCCGGCAAATCAGCCGTCTGTTGAACTCTGTCTAAGATTGATGAAATCTTCTTATATGCGGAGGATGGTGTCGCCGCCTGAACCTGAGTCAGCAAGCAGAGAAAGAAACAGATAAGCATTAAACCTTTTACTTGTCTCATCACAATGGGTTCAAAAAGCCGTCGATAGTTGACTCGTCAGTTTAAGGAGAATAGCCGGCACAGACCTGATTTGATTTGATAAGAGCGAGCACATGATTGATCCCCATCAACAGACTCCCACGCTTAAGGATGTGTCAATTGGCGATAATATAGCCCAGCGTCGCAGAGCTTGTCAACCATTTCGTGTGGACACACGGCGAACAAGATGACAGCGCCTGTTTTGGGCTATAATTATTTCCTGAGAGGAGGTTGCATGAAGATATGCGCACTGTGCCGGAAAGAGATCGAGGTTGACAAGTATTTTACGAAAAAATCAGTCTGTCCGCACTGCGGCGGGGATCTGCGTATCTGCCGTAACTGCCGTTTCTATTCCGAGACTTCCCACAATAAATGCCTTGAAACGAAGGCTGAACACCAGCGGTCACGGGAGAAGGCGAACTTCTGCGACTACTTTGTCTTCGGGGAGGGAAAGACACCCGGGGCCCCGGACAAAGCGGACGCCCTGAAGAAACTGAACGACCTCTTCAGGAAATAGTCTATCTGATAACGAGCCCGACGGCGTAGACGAGATAGAGACTGCCGGAAAGGAGCATCACCCAGGGCGACAGCCTCTTCTGAACCGCGATCATGCCCAGGACAAAAACGGAGGAGGTGATGGCGATCACCGCGGAGAAGAGCGCCATCCCGGTTATGCGCCAGTCCGTAAACAGTAGGCCGACGGAAACTGGAAAAGTGGACTGAAAGACCATCGCCCCCGTGATGTTCCCTATGGCGAGGGTGTCCCGCCCCTTCCAGGTCCAGGTGACGCTGTTGAACTTCTCGGGGAGTTCTGTTGCCACCGGCGCCAGGAGCAGCGCAAAAAGAAGCGGGTCCATCCCCAGTCTCAGGGAGACCTGTTCGAGGTTCCGCACGAAGATATGGGCCGCCTTGACCATAACCGCCAGTGAACCGAATATCTGGATAAGGAGCACGGACAGCGGCGCTGTTTCAGGGCCGCGGGGAAACAGTGTCCGCGCCATCCGCCAGAGATAGAGGCCTTCCGCGTGCTCCACTGTCGCGCTCTCGCTTCTGAACGTGATGAAGGCATATGCCGCATAGCCGGCCACGAGCGCCAGGGAAAGGGGTATGAGCGCCACCCTGCCGAAGACGAGGGGCAGCGCAATGGCAAGCGAATACATGATGAGAAAGAAGGAGAGGTCGCGCCTGACCGAGTGGACTTCCACGCGCAGCTCAAACCTTCTCCGCTTCCTGAGGGCCGCAACGGCTGCCGTCAGGCCGACCAGAAAAAAGGCGAGGGTCGAAAGCATGAACGGCGCGCCGAGGATGGCGCCGACGCCGATCTCCTTGGCCGATTTCCCTCCGTATAACAGAATCGCGACAATGGGCAGGACCGTCTCGGGCAGCGCAGTGCCCACGGCAGCGAAGATGCTCCCCACGACCGCCTGCGAAAAGGAGAAATGCCTGCCGAATGACTCCACTCCGTTGGTAAAAGACTCCGCCGTCGCCAGGATCAGCAGCAGGCTGCCGAAAAGGAACAGACCCGAAAGGATCATCAGCGCACGACGAGCACGGGACAGGGCGACGTCTTCAACACCGCTTCGGTGGTCGACCCGACGAGCATGCCCTTGAGATAGGAGAGGCCCCGGGCCCCCATCACCACGAGGTCGGCGCCAAGCTCTTCCGCAACCGCGGGGATCGCCTCGCAGGGGTCGCCGTGGAGCGCCTCTCCTTCTTCCGCATGCCGGGAGAGCGCCGCCATTTTTTTCGCCGCCTCGGCCAGGAGGAGGTCCTCGAACCTCCCGCAGTTATGCCTGCCCAGTCTCTCCTTCATTATATGAGAGGGTATCACGTGCAGGAGCCTCAGTTCAGATGAAAACATCTCCGCATATCTCCGCGCCGCAGCCACCGCCTTTGCGGAGCAGTCCGAAAAGTCCACGGGACAGAGTATCCTGCTGATGCGCACCGATCCTATGGAAGCCCCACCGGCAGCCCTGCCCCGAACGACGAGCATAGGCACGGAGAGGGACCTGATGAGTCGCTCGGAACTGCTCGGACGCAGAAGGTGGCTGCGGTGTCCGATGATGAGCAGGTCAGGGGAGAACTCGGCGAGCGCCTCCACAAAGGCCTCATGGAGACGGCCTATAACCGTACCCTGCCCCGCCTCGATGCCGGCAGCTCCGAGCCGCGAGGTCCACGCAGCCATCTCCTCCTCCTCCCGTCTTTTTTCTTCTTCGATATAGGATGACAGGTAGGCCGGCGGGGTGAGCAGGTAGTCGATGACGTAGAGGAGCTGCAGCCGGCTGCCGGACGCGGATGCCGCGCATGTCGCATAGGCAAGGACTTTCTCCGTATCAGGGCCGAGATCTATGCCGGCCAGTATGCAGGGCCTGCCGGTCACTTCTTCAGGGGCCTACTGAACCCTAACGTTGCAAACCAAAGAGGTCTGG
>JAKAGF010000068.1 GCA_021825805.1 Nitrospirota bacterium | reverse complement strand
CTTTTCTATGTCAGCGGAGCGCGTGCCGAGGCGCTGGATGATCTCCGACGACTTCTTCACCTCATGGGCGATCTTGTCCATGCCTTCGACCGCATTGACGATGGCGAGCATGCCGACATCGGAGGTAATCTCATTCACGCCCACGGCAAGCTTCGAAGACTCGCGCGCGTGCTCCTCCACTTCCCGTATCGAGGCGCCGATCTCCTCCACCGAGGCGGAGGTGTCCTCAACAGCGGAAAGGACCTCGGCCGTGTTCCCCGATATGGCCCGCGCGCTCTGGGTCATCTGCGCGACAACCGAATAAGAGTCCTCGGTCGCCTTGAAGAGGCGCTGGTTGTTGGACGCTATCTCCTCGGCCGTTGCCTTGAGTTCGATGAGAGACGACACATTCTCCGTCGAAAGGCTGGCGAGATTTTCCGTGCTCTCATTGATCTCCGCCTGCGTCTTGCCCGCGTGCTGCAGGGACTTGGTGATCTCCCGCACCGCGTTCGCCTGCTTCGTCATGCCGCCGATAACGTTGTTATAGGTGACATTGACCTGTTTGATCGCCATCGAGACGTTCACCGCGGTCAGGTTGAGCTTGTTAACGGTCGTGGAAAGCCTCTCGGCGAGAAAGGCTATACCCTTGGCTATGCCGCCGATCTCGTTCTGGCCGAGGTCCGGGATCTCGGCGGAGAGGTCGCCCATGGTGATCTTCTCGATCGCCCGGTTGATCTCCGCGACCGGCTGCTTGATGTTCCTGTTGAAGATGACCATCATGACTATGCCGACGAAGAAAAGCATGATAAGCTGATAAAGAGAGATGGTCAGGATATTGTCCGTTACACTCCGGTTTACCGACCTGGCCGTATAGTCGATGGACACCTCTCCCAGTTTCTTCCCCGCCGCCGCCACGGGGACTTTGATTGACATGCTTTTTTTATAGAAGAAGGGGTTGATGGAGGCGTTGTCGGCATCGATGGTCCTCGCGCTTTCCTTCACGACCCTGCCTTCGCTGTCGGTGATGCGCACGGAGGTAATGTCTTCATCCTTCATGACCTCCTCCATGTACGGTATGAGGCTCACGTAGTCGTATGTTATGATGGGGGCGGCGCTCGCCCCGGCGATAAAGGTCGCCACCCGCTTTATCCTGTTTTCGAGGGAATCAAAGAGCGAGGACCTGGTATAGGCGATCAGCAGAAGCGCCCCCATCGACTGCCCGATGAGGAGGATCACGAACAGGGCGGCGAGAAACTTGGCTGTTATGGACTTGCTGAATATCATCGGACCGGCCCCGCCGGATTCGACATAATCTTCATACCTTCCTCCTGTCCTCTGTGGTTCATATCAGGCCGATCTTGGACATCATGATCCGCACGTTGTTGTAATCCTCGTCGGACGCCTCCGCAAACCCGGTATAGCTGGAGTTCACGGACCTCAGGACCGCCGCGCCCTCCGGCGTGCCGTCGGTCAACCCGATGAGGGCCGCCTTCAACTCCCCTACGATCTTGGCCTCGACGTCCCGGGCAACGCAGATATTGAATTCCGGGATGTCCTCGGAGAATTTCAGGAGCTTGAGTCCGGAATCCTTGAATTTCTGCGCCGTGGTCTCCATGATGCCTCCGGCGTCGAAGTCGCCGCTGAGCACCGCCTTGGCCACGTCGTCGTGATGGCCGAGATAGTTATAATAGAGGAGATCACTGATGTCCACGCCGGCGGACAGCAACATCCCACGCGGCACGATATGGCTCGACGTCGAATGGGGGTCTCCGAAGGCAAAGGAGCGCCCCTTCAGGTCCTCGACGGTATTGATGGTGCTGTCGCCACGCGCGACGATAACCGAGTGCTGGTACGGCTTGCCTTCCCGGAGCGCCTTGACCAGCACTCTTACATCGTACTTCTTGTGCGCCTCTATGTACGTCGAGGGGGTCATGAAGCAGAACTGGGTGACCCCCTGGCTAATATCGCTGATAGCTCCCTGAAAGTCCACCGCCACCTTGAGGTCGATCTTCCTGTTCAGCCTGCTGCCGAGATATTCGGCGAGGGGCATGAACTTCTTGAACATGACCGCGGGCGACTCCAGGGGCACGATGCCCATCCGCAGGACGCCGCCCGCCACATCCTCGGCGAACTTGAACCGTTCCATCTCGATGACCGTCAGCTCCGCGTCCTTCAGAAGCTCCTTAACCTGCTGGTTGAGATTGAAGGCGCGGTCCTTGTTCTCCCTGGGGAGGTCCTTGATGCGCTCGACGGAGGTCCATATCTGGTTGGAGCCCACCTTCTGCTCGTTGATGGCGCGGGATATCTGCTGGCTCTTGTCGGAGACGAGCTCCACCGCCTGGGATATCTGCTTGCTGTTGAGGGACTGTTCATTGGTGGCGATCTTGACATGGTTGGAGACGTCCCTGATCTTCTCCGTCGCCTTCATGATCAGCTGGATGCCCCGGTTCTGCTCCGTCGTCGCCTTCGCTATCTGTCCGACCATGGTCAGCACCTTCTCCATGGCCTCCGACACGAGACCAGCCGCATGGGACTGCTCGGTCGTCGAGTGGTCGATGGCAGCGGCCATCTCCGAGGAACGGCGCGAACTCTCGACGATCTTCCTGAGCGCGTCGACCGCCTCGTTCGTCACCTTGAACCCGGTCTCGACCGCCTTGAGCCCGCCGTTCATGGCAGTGACGGCGTCTCCCACCTCCTGCTGCACCGCCTGAATGAGGCCGCCTATCTCCTGGGTGGAGGCGGACGTGCGGTCCGCAAGTTCCTTGATCTCGTCGGCAACGACCGAAAAACCCTTGCCGTGCTCCCCGGCCTGCGCGGCGAGGATCGCGGCGTTCAGGGCAAGCATGGTCGTCTGGTCGGTGACTTCATCGATCACGTTGAGTATCTTGCCGATCTCCTCGGACCTGCCGCCCAGTTTGGTGATGTAATCCGCGGTCTTTTCGACCGACAACTTGATATCCTGCATTCCCTTGATGGACTTCTCCACCGAGATCATACCGAGGGTGACTGCGTCGGTCTTCACCTTCTCGGAGAGCATGGCCGACTCCCTGGCACGCTGCTCGACCTCCTTCACCGACGTGGCTATCTGAATAACCGCTGCCTGCGTCTCTTCCGCCGCGGTCGCCAGTTCCGCGGCGTTGGATGCGACTTCCTTGATCGTGGCGGAGAGTTCCTCGATAGAGGAGGATGTCGCCTCCACCGCCACGGACATGTCCTGGGTGCTGCCGGTGATCTGGGAAATGCTCGTGACCATCTCCTCCATGGAGGCCGCGGTCTCTTCAGCCGAGGCGGCGAGCCCGTCGGTGCCGTCGGCAATGTCCGCGATGACCGCGTTGAATTCTTCAATCGACGCTGAGATATTGTTGATCGCCTCGGTCTCAAGAACGGCCCCGTCAACCACCTTCTTGGATTCGCGCTCAACCGCCTCGGCGACGCGGGTGATGCGCCGCGACCCGTCCTTGATCCGCATAAGGATCCCGGAGATGGAATGCAGGGACTCACGGATGGCCCGGCTGAAGCGTCCGATCTCGTCATCGCCGCGGATGTCCACATTGAAGGAAAGGTCCCCGCCCGACAGTTGCAGGGCAGCCGCCTCCAGGGACTTGATCGGCATGATCACCATCCTCCTGATCACCATCCACAGGACGATGCTGAAACAGAGACTGGCGAACACTGTGGCGAGTATCACGATGATGATGAGCCGCATCGCGCGGTTATACTCCTTTGCTATGGAAATGGATATCTTGACGGCGCCGAGCACGGAAGGGTCGGCCGCATGGCAGCTCTTGCAGTTCTCGGCGTTCTCCATCGGCTTGTAGAAGATGAGCTTCTTTTCTCCCCTTACGAGCTTCGGGGTCTTGGACCGGCTGATCTCGCCCATCACAGCCGCCTCCAGGGCCGGAGCGGCCTTGTCAAAGGCCGGCTGTCCCTTATGGTTAAGGAGCGCGATCTCTTCGGCGCCGCTGGCGCCCCTGAGCTCTTCCACCAGAGACTTGGCGAGGTCAGCCCTTCCCTCGAGCATCGTTTTTTCGATGTCCTTGGCGATCACCCTGGCAGTGGCTTCGGAGCTCGCCTCGGTGATGCCGTAGAGGCTGGATTTCTCAATCGTGAGCACCATAAAACCAGCGGCCATGATCCCGAGGAACAGCAGGATGACGACGAGTGTCAGTATCTTCAGTTCAAGTTTTTCGCGCATACCCTCTCCTTCATGCCACCTCTATGGTCAGAGCTGCCTCGGACCTGATAATCGAAATAAACCGCCCTTCAAGGCTCACCACTCCCTCGACGTACATCAACTCCTCTTCTGTCAGATGGGCCGGCGGGTCTATCACGCTCCCCTCGGGGAACCGCACCACGCCTATCACGCGGTCTATGGTGGCGCCGATAAGCCCCCGTGGTCCCGCCAGGATGAGTATCTTGGTGTTGCGCATCCGGTATTCCTCGTCCGCGGCGCCTGTCTCTTCCCCGGTTTCGTCTCCAGCGCTCAGGACGAGCCTCTTCTTGAGGTCGATGACCGGGATGATCTTACCGCGCAGGGAGGTTATGCCGCAGACGTAATCAGGCATGGTCGGCACCTTGGTTATTGTCTGGTATCTGATGATCTCCTCCACCTCAGGGACCCGGAAGGCAAATTCCTCACGGCCGAGAGCGAAGGTGAGGAGCTCGACGATCCCGGGTTCTTCCCCGGTTTCCCGCGCCTCCGGCGCGGCAGGCGCAGGGGCTGCCTCTTCAGGCGGTCCCCAGGACTCCGGCGCATCGGCGGGTTCAAGGGGCTCTTCGCGGACTTCTTCAGGCTCAGCCTGAGGCGCCGCGGCGGGCGCGGCCGCCGCAGACCCCTGCCCTTCAGCGGATTGCCGCTCCCCCTTCTCCTTTTCCGAGGCCTCTTTGGCCTTTTTCCTAATTTTCGCTATATCCATGCAGTGTCAGTTCACGCGCAGCGTCCGCTATGAGCCCTTCGTCGATAACCGCGATCTCCTTCGAAAAACCATCCAGGAGCGCAGAGGTGGCGAGACTGTTGATAAGCCGGGGGATGCCCCCGGAATACCGGTGCAGGGCGGACAGCGCAGCGTCCGTAAAGAGCATATCTTCCCTCCCTGATGTCCGGAGCCGGCAGAGGACGTAGTCCCTGATCTCATGCGCGGCGATCGGTCCCAGATGGAAAAACAGGCCTATCCGCTGTTTCAGAGGCAGATAGGTCTTGTGGCTCAGACGCCTCCTCAGGTCAGTCTGGCCCACGAGGATGAGCGCCACGAGGTTGGTATAGTCGAGCTGAAAATTGGTCAGCAGCCTGATCTCCTCAAAGGTCTCCTTGTTGGGAATGAGCTGCGCCTCATCGATTATGATGACCGGCGTGACGCCGGCCTCGTGGTCCTGGTAGACCCTGGCGTAGATGGCATCAAGGAGTTCGGCCTTGTTGTTGGCGGATATGTCGATCTCCATCCGCAGGGCGATCGTCTTGAGAAACTGGGCCGGCGTGAGCATCGGGTTGATGATGGTTATCACGCGGTACCCCTCGCCGAGCTGGTCCATAAGGGCCCGCGTCAGGGTAGTCTTGCCGCAACCCACTTCTCCGGTGAGGAGGATTAGCTCCTTCTCCTCGACCGCGTACTGCAGCCGGGCCAGCGCCTCCTCATGGTTCTTGCTGAGGAACAGGAACTTCGGGTCCGGCGTCTTGCTGAACGGCCGCGACTTCAGGCCGTAGAACGTTTCATACATTGGCGCCTCCCTTCTGCTTCACCACCGACTCGTCGATAAGGGACTCGACGTCGAGGACGAGGATCACTTCGTGCTTGCCGATCTCGGCGGCCCCGGCAAAACCCCGCAGCTTCTTGAGATAATCGCTCAGGTACTTGATCACGATCTCCTGCTGGCCGAACAACTCGTCCACGAGAAGGCCGACCCTGCGTTCGCCGAAACCGACGACAACCGCAAAGGAACGCTCCGCCGCGTCGCCCTGGAGACCAAGGAAACGGTCAACCCGGATGAGGGGGAGCATGTCGCCCCGGAGGTTGTAGACTTCCTTCCATTCGATCGTCTGGATGTCCCTGTGTTCGACGATAAGGGTCTCGGACATCGAGGTAAGGGGAACTGCAAACTGCTCCTTCCCCACCCGCACCACGAGGGCCTTGATGATGGCAAGGGTGATGGGGAGGGTCAGCATGAACGTCGTTCCCTGGTGCCTCTTTGTCTCGACCTCGGCAAAACCGCCGAGCGCCGACAGCTTCTCCTTGACGACATCCATGCCCACGCCCCTGCCCGACACCTCGCTCACCACGTCCTTCGTGCTGAAGCCGGGGGTGAAGATGAAGTCGATGATCTTATGCTCCTCCAGCTCGACTCCAGGCTCCAGCAGGCCCTTCTCGATCGCCTTCCTCCGTACCCGGTCGATATCGATGCCCGCGCCGTCGTCCTTCAACTCGATGACAACGTGGTTGCCCTTCTGGTAGGCCTTGAGGATGACGGTCCCCGCCTCGCGCTTGCCTTTCCGCTTCCGCTCCTCGGGAAATTCTATGCCGTGGTCAAGGGAGTTGCGGATGAGGTGCATGAGAGGGTCGATGATCTCCTCCGCCAGGTACTTGTCCAGTTCGGTGTCCTCCCCGTGCATCACCAGTTCTATCTGTTTGCCGATCTCCCGGGAATAACGCCGCACCACCTGGGCCAGCCGGGTGAATATCTGGCCGATGGGCACCATCCGTATCTCGAGCACCTGGTCCTGCAGTTCAGCCAGCCTCCGCTCAAGGGTCTGGGATATCTTGTGCACATCGTAGACGAGCGAGGACTGGCCGTAGGACTCGATGAGTTCGGAGCCGATGCGCCTGACCGCGCCCTTTGCGAGGGTGAGCTCGCCGACGGTATTGAGGATGCGGTCGAGCTTGTCGATGTCAACGCGCACCGTGGTCGTGGTGCTCTTGAGGTGGATGTCCTGGCTCTTCTGAGGGGCGGACGGGGAAATTCCCGGCGCCTGCTGCGCGGACCTGGCCTTCACGAGGACTTCCACGTCAAAGGGGATATCCTTCCGCAGGGAGTCGCAGTCCTCGCTGCTGCCGAAGAGGAGATTGAAGCCTATGGAGCCCTCGGGAACGTTCGAGGAGGTGGGGAGGGTGGATATGAGTTCGCCCTTTTCCTTGATCGTCCTGGTGAGTTCGGCAAGGGAGGTGTCGAAAACCTCAAGGCTGAAGACCGACTTGGCGAGGTAGACGCCCTTCCCTTCCTTCAGGTTCGCCTTGAGACGGTGCTCTTCATATTCGGAAAGGACCTTGAGGATGGCTTCGTCGATCGTGCCGGACTCCTGGGGGGCCTCGCCCTTCCCCTTGAGGGACGCCCGGAAGGACTCGATGTCCGATACGAATGCCGAGACGTCGGAGTCTTCAATGTCCTGACTCACCTTCTCGACGAGGTCCTTGAGGATATCGAGGTTCTTGAAAAGGAAGTTGACGACAATGCCGTCCACCTCGATCTTGCCCAGCCGCACGTCGTCCATGAGCGTTTCGAGGGAATGGCTGAGGGTCGTAATGCCCTGGAGTCCGAAGAGGCCCGAGACGCCCTTGAGGGTGTGCATGGACCGGAAAAGGGCGTTGACGGTGTCTGGGTTGACCCCCGAGGCAAAGGTGTCCTGGATTTCGAGTATCAGCCTCTGCGACTCCTCAAGGAGCTCTTCAGCCTCTGCGATGAATTCCTTCTTGGACGATTTCATAAGCCGAAGGTCTTCTTGAGGATATCCTGGAGTTCGACCGACCTGAAGGGCTTGGTCACATAGGCGGTGGCGCCGAGGGCCATTCCCCGTTTCTTGTCCTCCTCGCTCCGCTCGGTGCTGACGATGATGATGGGCAGATGGCCGTACCGCGGGTTGTTCCTCACAAAACTTATAAGCTCCAGCCCGTTGATGTCCGGCATGTTGATATCGGTGATGATGAGGTCGTATTCCTGCTGGGGGAGCATCTTCAACGCCTCGAACCCCGAAGACGCCTCGACAGTCTCAAAGTCACCCAGTTCGTCGATTACGGCTCTGATGAGCGCCCTCGTGGTGGCGGAATCCTCAACAATGAGAATGGTCTTCACAGAACCTCTCCATGTTTAGTGTACGATTTTATCAGATAATGAAAAAAAAATCTCACCTGGGTTCGTCCGGGCCCCGCCTGGTTTCCATCTCCTGCAGGCGCCGCTGCAGGAGAGACTTCTCGAGGGCCAGCCCCGCGTGGCTGATGAATATCTCCAGCCCCTCCGTCTCGCTCACCGTCTCCCCGGAGGGGAGGTTGTCGCAGTAGAGCAGGGCAACCGCCTTGCCCTCGGCGACGATGGGGAAGATGCCTGACTCCCTGGGCCATGAGCCGCCGAAGACCTCCATCATCTTCCCGGTTATTTCGTCCTTCTCGACGCTCCCCTTGTACGGCATCTGTTCGGTGATGATCCTCTTGAGGAAGGGGCTTTTCTCGATCGTGATGACCGTCTCCCTCACACGCTCGTCAGCCTGCTCGATCTCCAGGCCGAACTGCCCGAGGCCCACGATCTCGTCCTTGCCGGCCATAAAGAGCACACCCCGATGAAAGATGGCGCTGGCAAACCTGAGAATAAGCAGGGTGATCTCGGACGTGGAGTTGGGGAACCTCAGCTCCTGCGTCAGGGCCTTCAGCGCGGAGATATCCTTGCGCTCGGCAGGGGGGTGGTCGCCCCAGTCGTCTTCCCATTCGCCCGTCTCTTCCGCCTCTCTGTCGTTAAAGTCGGAGGTCGAGACAAAGGACACCTGGGTGGCCTCGTCCTGCACCCTGGCGCCCTCCATGAGGAGATATTCGGGGCTCAGTCCCTTGGACAGTTCCCAGCCAAGGTCCTTGAGATTGGTCTTGCCTTCAAGGTCAAGGTCGTCCGGCTCGAACTGGAAATCGCCGTCCTCCCACAGGAGGAGGCGGAACATCACCTTTTCTATGCGCTTCTTGGCCGCCTTGTCGAGGGCCTCCACGCTGATCGAGCTGAGTTCGTGCAGTATCTCGGCGATGGATTTTGCCGGCAGCTTTTTTTTTACCTCAGCGGCCATGGCGAGGATGGACTCCTTGACCAGGCCCGCCTTCGCCAGGTTCATGCCGAGATCTCCTGCAAGGTCGTCCGTCTCGGCCCTGACCACCATGCCGTTTTTGAAGACTATCATGGCCGTGCCCTTCGTCCCATTGACGATAAACGTGCCTGTCTTCTTGCCGATGCTCAGTATCTGGAAGATGTCGGAGAGGGCGAGGTCCTCAAGCCTGCCGGCGAGGCTCATCTGATCTCAGCCCCTTTTGGGATGACCACCAGCCCTTTTTCGCTGACAAAAAACCTCTCCCGGTCCGCCTTTTCGTCATATCCTATGGTCGTGCCGGCCGGAACGTAGACGTCCTTGTCGATGATCGCCCGCCGGATTTTACAGTTCCTGCCGATTTCAACGTTCTCCAGCAGAATGGACTCCCTGACGTCCACATAGCTGTTGATCCTGACGTCCGGGGAAAGAACGGAGTTCTGGACGCGGCCGCCGCTGATGATGCAGCCGCCGCAAACAATGGAATCGAGTGCAATGCCGAGCCTTCCGCCCTTGTATTCCTGGGCAAAGACAAACTTTGCCGGAGGATGCTGGCCCTGGTGGGTCCTCAGGGGCCAGTCCCTATCGTAAAGGTTGAAGAGAGGGTCAACGGCGACCAGGCCCATGTTGGCTTCCCAGTAAGCATCGACCGTCCCGACATCGCGCCAGTACTTCGCCTCCTTCTTGTTTTCGTCCTTGAACTCATGGGCGTACAGCCTGCCTGACCGGAGCATCTCGGGGAGGATGTTCTTGCCGAAGTCATGGGCGGACGACTTGCCGGAATCGGCCTTCAGCTCGTTGATGATCTCCTTGGTGTTGAAAAGGTAGATGCCCATAGAGGCATAGCAGTGGTCCGGGTCGCCGGGAATGGTCGCCGGGGCCTGGGGTTTCTCCTGGAAGCCGATGATGCGGCTGCTTCCGTCTATCTCGACCACTCCGAAAGACGCCGCATCCTTCCTGCGGATCCTGATCGTGGCGACCGTTCCGATGGCGTTGTTGGCGAGATGGAAGTCAAACATTTCGGCGTAGTTCATCTTGTAGATATGGTCTCCCGAAAGGATGAGGATATAGGGAGGGTTTTCCTTCTCGATGAGATAGATGTTCTGGAATACGGCGTCTGCCGTGCCTTCGTACCACCGCTCATCGATCCGCTGCTGAGGCGGTATGGTGAAGATATACTCGCCGAGTTCGGGATTGAGCAGGTGCTCCCATCCCAGGGCAAGGTGCCTGTCGAGGGAGAGGGACTTGTACTGGGTGAGGATGGCGATCCTCCGCACATGGGAGTTGATGCAGTTGCTCAGGGTGAAGTCGATGATCCTGTATTTCCCGCCAAAGGGCACGGCCGGCTTGGCCCTGTGGATCGTCAGAGGATGGAGGCGTTCGCCCTTTCCGCCGGCAAGGATAAGGGCCAGCACGTGCTGCATTGCTACATCCCTTCTGACCTTATCCATAATTGTGCATTCTCTGATATGACATTGGAAAAAATATTACCCGGCGGAGCCGCCCCTGCCGGTCAGTATCAGTCATTGATTTTATAGAGGAGTATATCAGGAAAAATCAAGAAGTGTCAATGAGTTATAAACTCACAGCCTTCCCCGAAGAAGATGGATTGACGTCCCGGAAGCCGGCTTCCGAAGTTGACAAGCGAAGCGGGGGGAAAGTAATGTAAAAAATCATGATAGCCATTGTTGATTACGGAATGGGAAACCTCAGGTCGGTTGAGAAAGGTTTCGCAAAAGTGGGAGTCGACGCCCGCGTCACCTCGATCCCGTCGGTTGTTGATGACGCAAGCGCCGTTGTCCTGCCCGGAGTCGGCGCCTTCAGGGACTGCATCAGGAACCTGACCGACCTCTCCCTTACCGGCGCGGTCATCAGGGCGATTCAGAAGGGCAAGCCCTTTCTCGGCATCTGCCTCGGGCTGCAGGTCCTTTTCAGTGAATCAGAGGAGTTCGGCAGCTGCAAAGGCCTGGACATCTTCAGGGGAAGGGTCATGAGGTTCCGGATAGACGAGAAGGTCCCCCACATGGGATGGAACACGGTGAGGCTCGTGAACCGGCCGCCGATATTCGGGGACATCCCGGACAACGCATACTTCTACTTTGTACACTCGTTTTACGTGTCGCCTGATGACGCCGGCGTGAATGCCGGACTGACCGACTATGGGGTCACCTTCACCTCCATGGTATGGAAGGACAATGTTTTTGCCACGCAGTTCCACCCTGAAAAGAGCCAGGCCCTCGGGCTTAAGATCCTCAAGGGCTTCGGCGACTTTGTCGGCAAGTCGTAAAACGTTCATCCGTATCAAAGACAAGCAGGCGCTTGAAAGTGAGATGACGAAAAATGGACGGCTGAGGAGAAGGGTTGCGAGTGTCCGAAAGGTTCTTAACCTGTGAAGGGTGTAGACCTTAGTGCCTTGTGATTCTCTGCCGTCTCTATGGCCGCCAGCCTGACCAGGTGCCCGAGTATGTCCATCATATGTTCTCTCGCCCTTGCATAGTTCAGAGTGAGGGCGGCGATCTTCGCGGTCAGCAGGGAAACCTCCCTCCAGTTCCTGCAGGCCATGGCATTTCTCAGGCGGTGCTCCGCAACGGCCGAGATCAGGTCCTCCAGGGAGCCGCTGCCGAACTTTTGCATTAATCCGCTGATCTCATCCTGCTTAAGCAGCTTGTAAACGCCCTTCGGCGCTGCCGCTGTCGCCAAACCATTAGCGCAGGATTGTTCATGACATGCATAATATGCCGTTTGTACTCTTAATGAAGTCTCTCGTCTCATTCTGGTCTACCTCCCTTCATCTTCTGACACCAATAGATACAGCATTAAACATGCCAGGGTCATTCTGATTAAAACCTTGCGAGATTAAGAGAATTTCATCTTTGATACGAGGTGGAAGCCGTTCATTTTGAATGGTCCATTTTGAACGCCGGCTCGTTCAGAGAGCGCCCATAGGGCTACATCCTTTTTTCGTATGAAAGAGGTGGTATCAGGACGCGCCTTACCTGGGGCCGAACTCGATCGAGATTTCCGGGGCTGTCGTAATCTTCAGGCCCTTGATCGTCTTCAGGGCCTCCATCGTCTTGAGGTCATCTCCCCTGGCCGCCTCCATCTTCTCGTTCAGCTTTCTGAAACCCTCCTCGTCGGAGAGAAGCGGATCGAAGTCAATGTCCATCAGCGTCACCTTCGACCCTTCGACATACGGGCTGTTCGTCCTGACGACCTTGCCCTCGACATCAACGGCGATGCCCATATGGAGACCCTTGAACATCTGCCGCGCCATGGCAACCTGCTCAGGCGATGACTCCGGAGATGGAGATGCCGGAGGCTCTGCGGCTGCCTGCTCCTTCGGCGCCTTCGGCTCGGGCGGCGGCAGGATGACCGTGAGCACGGAGTTTCCGCTCGGCAGGCGTTTGAACCGGAACTTAAGGGCGTCCTTCGATGACGCTCCGGCAGCGTCAGTGCCCAACGCAGCGCCCGGTTTGGGGTTCATGGACAGCTGATTGATGTCCTTGAAGGCGTATGTCACACGGACACCGACCGCTGTCTTCGTGTCGATCCTTTCGGCTGACACAAAGGTCACCCCCTGACCCATGTCTGCGACCTTGCCCTTGAGATCACCCTCTTTGAACGGGCCCTGCTCCGATGCCTTCGGGTCCGGCTTTGCTGATTCCTTTCGCGCATCCGGAGTCGAATCAGTCTTCGCTTCGGACATTGTCGCGCCCATCGCCTTTGCGATGCCTTCCATCATTTCTTTCATCGCCGTCGGATTCATCGTCATCGTCTGGACCATCGTCCCGCTGCCGTCAGCCCGGAGCCTGATCTCGGTCAGAAAGGTGATGCAGCCGGTGAGTGATGATGCGACCACAGCGAGGCATATCACGCCGAGTATTCGTATGAAAGACTGATAACCACGAGGGCTCCTGTTGTTCAGCATGAGACAAGAATAGCAGGTAAAGAGGATTTTTTCAAAATTTGCAACCAGACCCTAAATCCGCGATTAGAAAAAAAGAGATGATAAAAAAACCTCGTTAATGTGATAAGTTTAAGGTTGAATAGACGCAAAAACATATCACCAACGAGG
>JAKAGF010000244.1 GCA_021825805.1 Nitrospirota bacterium | reverse complement strand
TTTACCGATGATCTGAAGGAGGCGGGCTCGTCTTTCGTGACCGCGGCTGGAAATTCACTTTCAAGCGTCTTCTCGACGATCGGGATCACGAGCATATCGTCCGAAGAATCCGCTGAGAAGTCGGCTGAGCGCAACCCGCTCAGGACGGTGCTCAAAAATCAGTTTACCCCCCTTTCCGCCTATGCCTTTATCACCTTTGTGCTTCTCTACATGCCGTGCGTAATCGCTTCAGTTGCGATGGTGCAGGAACTCGGCACATGGAAATGGTACGGGGTCGCATTCGCCTACCAGATGTTTCTGGCCTGGGGAGCGGCGGCTCTTATTTATCAGGGCGGGAGATTGCTGGGTATAGGAGGTTGAGATGGGATTTGTCGATATTCTGTTGATGGTATTAATTATCGGAGGAGCCATATATATTCTTTATCGCTCCGTATGGAAGAAAAAAGGGCATTGTTCCGGCTGTGCTTCGGAGGCGTGCCATGCAAGGAAGAATTTCAAGACAAAAAGAGGATGAGACAACAGCCCTCTTCGGCTATGTTGATCTCCCGGCAGAAGAAGTCTTCTTAAGCCCCATCCTCCCCTCCAGGTCGTCGATGAACTGCCTGGCGGTGCGTCCTGAAAAACTCCCGTGGTCGAGCGACCACCTGACTGCCTGCTGTCGCAGTTCATCAGCCGCAACACGCATCTTTCTGAGGGACGCGTAGTTGGCGACGATATCCAGATAGGTCTCCAGGTCGAAGTGCTGCATGCCGAGCCTGAGGCCGAACCGGTCTGACAGGGAGAGCTTCTCCTCCGCTGTCTCGGCCGACTGGAGTTCTCCGTCCACCATGCCGGGGAGATTGTCGCCTGTCTTTTCAGGCATGAGATGCCGCCTGTTCGAGGTGGCATAGATAAGCATGTTTTCAGGTCTCATCTCAAGTCCGCCTTCGAGGACCGTCTTTATCCGGCGAAAGGATTTTTCGTCTTCCTCAAAGGAGAGGTCATCACAAAAGACAATGAACCGCTCCCGTCTTTCCCTGACAAGCTCGGCTATCTCCATGATATGGATGAGGCTGTCCCGCGGGACCTCGATCATCCTCAGCCCCCTGCGGCGGTACTCGCTGAGCAGGGCCTTTGTTGCCGAGGACTTCCCCGTGCCCCGCGGCCCGTAGAGCAGCACGTTGTTGCAGGGAAGGCCTTCGAGAAACTGCACAGTGTTCATCCTGAGCCCGGCGATGACATCATCAATGCCCCGCAGTTCCCTGAACGTTACCGGGTCAGGGTGGCTGACGCCCCTGATGCTGAGCGCGTTGTTTTGGGATGTGGACCTGAAGGCATGGAAGCGGTCAAAGACCCCGGCATCCACCGCGGGTGCGAAACGGTCCGCTATGCGCCGTATGGAGTTGTTGAGAAGCTGAAATTCCTTCAGGATATCTTCCATCGCCGCGTCATCCTTCCTGTTTTCCCGGAGGCTTTCGCCTGCGTATGCTTCATTGTATCAGATTCGGGGCCGCTGTAATCTCCGGCCGGTTTTAAAGGCAGCCTGATTGCTGATATAATACACCTTCACAACCATCCTTGTCTGAGAGGAATCGGCCCTGCATGGAGAAAGATCTGTTCAGTTTTGCGCGGGAATGCGGCATCAGCGACAAGAGGGCGCTTGACGCCGGCGCCGGAGTTTCGCCCATCGGACCCTCAAGGCGGGTGAAAACGGCCATACGGAAGGCGGTCAAAGAAATCGGAGCCAGCCCCGACCCCCTGCAGGTGAGATTGCGCGGTCTCCTTGCCTCGAAGTATGGCGTGCGGAGTGAATCGTTGTTTTTTGGTAATTCCCTTGATGAGCTTCTGTGCCGCATAACCCGCGTCCTGGCCCCGAAGAAGGTCCTGGTTGCCGGTCCTTCGCCGGACATCCATGGGATTGCGGCTTCTTCCTCCGGCGGCCAGGTGGTCCGGCTGCATGCGGTCAGGGATGCTGACCTCTCTCCGGACACGGAGTCGGTCATCGCCCATCTCAGCGGGGCTGACATGCTGATCATAGCCAACCCCAACCGGATTACCGGACGGACAGTTCCACATGAGGAGATCGACCGCATAATTCACGAGGCAGGGCTGCGGGGGACTGTTGTTGTCCTCGACGAATCCCTTGCCGAGTTTGCCGGGAGCTGTGATGTCTTCGGGCGCCGGGGAGACACGGTGATCGTCTTGAGGACAACCGCCTTCTTCTATGGTCTCGCGGGGCTGGAATTAGCCTATGCGTCTGCGCCCCCCGCAGTGGCTGATAAGCTGTCCGCCGCATCCTGCGGTCCGGTGAACCATCTTGCTGTTGAGGCCTGCCGGGCTGCCCTCAGGGACAAGACGTATCAGAAACAGGTCAGGGAATATGTGGGGGCCGAGAAGCTCTTTTTTTCGAGAGAATGCGGCAAGATACCCGGGATCAGGAT
The DNA here is from genome assembly GCA_021825805.1 of Nitrospirota bacterium. GTDB lineage: Bacteria > Nitrospirota > Thermodesulfovibrionia > Thermodesulfovibrionales > UBA6898 > JAKAGF01. Next base: position 722 of record JAKAGF010000244.1, on the reverse strand, counting down.
GTATGGGTCTGAATCAAATGTATTTCTTCTGCAGCTGGAGCAGGCCGAAGACAAGGCGCGCAACGCCCTCCGCTGTTCCGGTTTCCTCGTCCGCGACTGCGGGGGCATCGAAGAGCTCGGCAGGTCGTTTCTGCGCATCGCCGTTATGGGGCATGAAGCCAACTGCAAATTCATGAGGATAGTGAGGGACAACCTCCTGCATCGCACCTGAAGCAGTGGTGAAAAATATCATCTTGATCGGGTAGAATGAATCATGCGCCTCCCGGTCGCCCTTAACGCCGCCCGTTTTGTTGTCATGATCGCGGTCCTCGCGCTCATATGGCTCATCATCGGCATGGTGTATGCGGACAGGTTTTTCCCCCCTTTTGACAGCCTCGTTCCTTACCTGATGCCGTGGAAGGGACTCGACGCCATTCCGGTTGATATGAGTCTGACTGAACGGCTTGCGATCATGGAGGGCCTGCTCGACGCATCCACCCGGATCTCGACCTACGCCTTTTTTTCGATGGTGGGTTCCTTTGCCCTTTTCAGCGGCTATCTGACCTTTGTCTACCAGCAGCGGCAGCGCAGGACGCAGGAGAACAGGCTTCTCATGCTCAAGAACCAGGAGATAGCGCGTCGGAATGAATTCATCCGATATATATCCGCGACGATCGGCCACGAGTTCAAGAACAACCTCGGCAGGATCAAACGGAGGATGGACCTCCTGCCGGACCTGCCGC
>JAKAGF010000067.1 GCA_021825805.1 Nitrospirota bacterium | reverse complement strand
GAGAGGAACAAGGGAGTAAAATCGCTCTGCCTCGTGGGCATACAGAGGGGCGGGGTCCATATCGCCCGAAGGCTTTCAGCAAAGCTCCGGGAGATAGAGGGCAACGACATTCCCGTCGGCTCCCTCGACATCGCCCTTTATCGCGACGATATAAACGTCCGAAAGGAGCAGCCGGTGGTGCGGAGGACCGAGGTGCCCTGCGAGATATCCAACAAGAAGGTGGTCCTCGTAGACGATGTCCTTTTTACAGGGAGGTCGATCCGGGCGGCTATGGATGCGGTCATGGACCTGGGCAGGCCCGCGGTCATCCAGCTCGCCGTCCTCGTGGACCGCGGCCACCGGGAACTTCCCATCAAGGCGGACTTTGTAGGCAAGAATATCCCCACCTCCCTGAACGAAACCGTCACGGTCGAACTCAGGGAGGAAGGACACGCTGACACGGCGGTGCTGGAATGGGCCTGAAGACAAAGGACCTTGTCGGCATCAAGGGGCTCGACAGGGACGATATAGAGCTCATACTGGAGACCGCCTCGGGGTTCAAGGACATCCTGGGAAGAGACATCAAGAAGGTCCCTGCTCTCCGCGGCAGGACAACGGTGAACCTTTTTTATGAACCTTCCACGCGGACCCGCACCTCTTTCGAACTTGCGGCAAAGAGGCTGAGCACTGATGTCATCAATATTTCGGTTTCCACGAGCAGCATCGTCAAGGGAGAGACGCTCCAGGATACGGCACTGACAGTGCAGGCCCTGGGTGCTGACTTTATCATCGTGCGCCATGCCTGCTCCGGGGTACCTCATTTTCTCGCCCCCCGCCTGAAGGCCTCTGTCGTCAATGCGGGAGACGGCACCAACGAACATCCCACGCAGGCGCTTCTTGACCTTTTCACCATCAGGGAGAAACGGGGAAAGATCGAAGGGCTTGACGTGGTTATTGTTGGCGATATCCTGCACAGCAGGGTCGCCAAGTCCAACATCTATGCCTTGAAGAAACTGGGCGCCAGGGTCCGGCTCATCGGCCCGCCCACCCTTGTCCCTCCGGCGCTTGGGGAGCTTGGGGTCGAGATATTCTCAGACATGGACCGGGGGCTTGAGGATGCGGATATCATCATGATGCTGAGGATACAGATGGAGAGGCAGGACAAGGGCTTTTTCCCGTCAACCGTGGAATACTTCAGGAACTGGGGGCTGACGAAGCGGCGCATGGGCCGCGCAAAGAAGAACGCAGTTGTCATGCATCCGGGACCGATGAACAGGGGCGTTGAGATCGCATCTGATGTTGCTGACGGCAAACACTCTGTAATCCTGGATCAGGTGACCAACGGGCTCGCGGTCCGGATGGCGGTGCTCTATCTGCTGGGAGGGGTCAGGGGATGAAGGCTCTCGTACAAAACGGTCGCCTCATCGATCCCCTGCAGGGCATCGATGAAATCTGCGACATCCACATCGAGGGAGGCAGGATACAGGAGGTGCGGAAGCGCGGAGGCGCGGAAGCGCGGAAGAAAAAGAATCCGGCCGTCCGGGCTGCACGGCTTCCCGGCTATCAGGTTATCGATGCAACCGGCATGTACGTGGTCCCCGGCCTTATCGATCTTCATGTTCACCTCAGGGAGCCGGGGTTTGAACACAAGGAGACGATTAAAACAGGGACCGGGGCGGCTGCCAGGGGAGGTTTCACCTCGGTCTGCTGCATGCCCAATACCCGGCCGGTCAATGACAACGCAAGCGTTACCGAATTCATACTGAGCAAGGCCAGGGTCGAGGGCTCGTGCTCCGTCCTGCCGATCGGCGCCATAACCAAGGGGCAGAAGGGCGAAGAACTGGCGGAGTTTTCCCTCATGCGCGAAGCGGGATGCGTCGCCTTTTCTGATGACGGAAGGCCGGTAATGGACAGCCTGCTCATGCGGCGCGCCCTTGAATACTCGCGGGTGCATGATCTGCCGGTCATATCGCACTGCGAAGACCTGGCCCTTGCCGCCTCAGGAGTCATGAACGAGGGGCTTTTGTCAGTGACCCTCGGCCTGCGGGGGACGCCTGCACAGGCGGAGGAGATCATGGTGGCGCGGGACATCAGCCTTGCGGAACTCACCGGCGGGAGACTGCATATCGCGCATGTCTCGACAGCCGGGTCGGTGGAGATTATCAGGGCCGCAAAACGGCGAGGTATTGCCGATGTCACAGCCGAGACCTGCCCGCATTACTTCAGCATTACCGAGGAGGCTGTGCGGGAGTACGACGCCAACGCAAAGGTGAACCCTCCCCTCAGGAGGCAGAGCGATGTCGAGGCGATCAGGGAAGGGCTGCGTGACGGCGTCATCGATGCTATCGCAACAGACCATGCCCCCCATCACCGGGATGAAAAGGAGGGGGAATTCGATCTCGCCCCCTCGGGTATTTCGGGTCTTGAGACAGCGGTGGGGCTTGCGATGAGGCTTGTTGCCGACGGCGTGCTGAGCATGACCATGCTGGTCGAGAAGATGGCGGTGAATCCCGCCCGGATCGTGGGGAACGGCGGGGGAACGCTGAAGCCCGGCGCCGATGCTGACCTCGTCATCATAGACCCGCGCCGGGAATACCGGGTGGACGCAGGGGATTTCGCCTCAAAGGGCAGGAATACGCCTTTTGGAGGATGGCTCCTGCCGGCTGTGCCTGTTGTCACAATCTGGAAGGGAAAGGTATACACATGGGAATAAAGGCATTGCTCGTCCTCGCGGATGGAACGGTCTTTGAGGGCGTCGGCTTCGGCGCGGAGGGCGAGACAACGGGAGAGGTGGTCTTCAATACCTCGATGACCGGTTATCAGGAGATACTCACCGACCCCTCCTACAAAGGCCAGATCGTCACGATGACGTACACCCAGATGGGAAATTACGGCGTCAATGAAGAGGACATCGAATCAGCCGGCGGCATAAAGGCGGAGGGGTTTATCGTCAAGGAGGCGTGTCCCTTTCCCAGCAACTGGCGCTCATCCGGCAGCCTCGTGGATTATATGAAAAAGCATGACATCGTGGGAATTCAGGACATAGACACGCGCGCGCTCACCCGGCGTCTCAGGACGCACGGCGCGCAGATGGGCATCATCTCCACTGCTGATCGCGATCCCCTGAGCCTCCTCGCAAAGGTGCGGACCCTTCCCGGCATCTCCGCCTTTGACCTGGTGAAGGAAGTGACAACCGCGCATCCATACACATGGAACGAGGGATGCTGGAAGTGGTGTTCACCCCCCCATCCTCCCCTTGCCAAGAAAGGGTCTGAGCCGACGCTGAAGCTGGCTGTCTATGACTTCGGCATCAAGTTCAATATCCTGAGGAACCTTGTTGAGGCCGGCTTCGTTGTAACTGTATTCCCCGCGCAGACGCCTGCCGAGGCTGTCCTCGAGACGGACCCTGACGGTGTACTTCTGAGCAACGGTCCCGGCGATCCCGAGACCGTGACCTATGCCATCGAGGCGGCCAGAAAACTGATAACCATGAAGCCTGTTTTCGGCATCTGTCTCGGACACCAGATCCTCGGGCTCGCCATGGGCGGCAGGACCTACAAGCTGAAGTTCGGGCATCACGGCGGCAACCATCCGGTCAAGGACCTTGCAACAGGAAAGGTGGAGATAACCTCGCAGAACCATAATTACTGCGTTGACGTCAACAGCCTGGGCGGCAGGGTGGCGCTCACCCACACCAACCTCTACGACGGGACCGAAGAAGGCATGAGACACGTGGACCTGCCGGTCTTTTCAGTGCAGCACCACCCTGAGGCTGGTCCCGGACCGAATGACTCCACCCATCTCTTCAGGAGATTCAGGGAGCTGATCGAAGGTGTCGCTGTCTGATGCCGGCCGGCGACAGAGGCTTCAGCATCCGCAGACAGGACCAGACGCTGATATTCAGGACAGCATATTTCTCGGCTGAAAGAGGGAGTGTCCTGCACAGCGGGATTTACAACAGGGAGATGGCATCCATACTTGTCTCCTTTGCCGCGGCAGGGCTTATTTATATGGTCCTCGCCAGGTCATACGGCACGACGCCGGCGCTGAGCGCGGTCTTTCTGGCGGTCTTTGCGGCCGGGTTTCTCCTCCTGAGGCGGTTTGTATTCAGAGAGCGGAGCCTTGAGGCGGTCTTTGATGCCGCCGGCAGGACGGTTACGGTCCGGCTCCACGGAACCATGAAGGGCAGGCCGGAGGTGATCCCCTTCGGGAAGATAGAGAGATTGCTCATCCAGAAAAAGGAGTTCGGGATCGTGAATCCGGACGGCGTGGCCTTTGTTGAGAAGATATCCGCCCAGCACGGGACGGTGATACCCGGTTTCGGGCAGGAGAAGGTCTTTTACGTGGTGGAGTTGGTTCTTTCCGACGGCGGGCCGCACACGCTGTTCGCAGGCAGTCATGTTGAGGACGCGCTTGCGGCATATGATGAGATCAGGGGCTTTTCGGGATTGCCCTGAACTGAGAAAGGAACAGGCGCAGTGGAAGTTCCCTATGACGAAATATATATATCCACGATGCGGGAAATGGATGTCTGCAGGGACAGGATCAGGAAATGTGAGCAGGTCATCGCGGAGATGGAGCGCGCCCGCGGGATTACAACCGAAGAGTTCCTGAGACTGCATGCAGCGGGCGGGATGACCGGCGATACGGATTACGTGCGCTGGTACGAGTGCAGCGAGGGGCTCAGGAACTGGAAGGAACGGCTGCAGGGATTTGAAGAGATACTCAAAAAGAGGGAATAGGTATAGGTAAATGATGACTATGCGAGGTGAATGTGCCTAAGCGGGAAGATATCAGGAAGATACTGATCATAGGGTCAGGCCCGATCGTTATCGGCCAGGCCTGCGAGTTCGACTATTCGGGGACCCAGTCGTGCAAGGCGCTGCGGGATGAAGGGTATACGGTAGTGCTGGTGAATTCGAACCCGGCGACCATCATGACCGACCCTGAAACAGCCGACGTCACCTATATAGAACCTCTCACAGTCGACGTGCTGGAGCGGATTATCGAGAAAGAGCGTCCCCAGGCGATACTCCCCACCATGGGCGGCCAGACCGCATTGAATCTGGCCGTGGACCTCTCTGAGAAGGGCATCCTCGAAAAGTACGGAGTCGAGCTCATCGGCGCCAAGCTCCATGCCATCAAGAAGGCCGAGGACCGGGAACTCTTCAAGGAGGCGATGACGAGGATCGGGCTTGAGGTGCCCAGGAGCGCGGCGGTGATCAGCCTCAAGGATGGACTGGATGCTGTCAGGGAACTGGGGTTCCCGGCGATCCTGAGACCTGCTTTCACCCTCGGGGGCACGGGCGGCGGCATCGCTTACAACCAGGAAGAGTTCGTGGAGCTCTTGGACAAGGGACTCAAACTCAGCCCGGTGCGACAGGTGCTGATCGAGGAGTCGGCCCTCGGCTGGAAGGAGTATGAGCTTGAGGTGATGCGCGACAGGAAGGACAATGTCGTGATCGTCTGCTCCATCGAAAACTTCGATCCCATGGGCATCCATACCGGAGATTCCATTACCGTCGCCCCTGCCCAGACCCTCACGGACAAGGAATACCAGCGGATGCGCGACGCATCCATCGCCATCATCAGGGAGATCGGCGTTGATACCGGAGGGTCGAACATCCAGTTCGCCCTCAACCCGGAAAACGGCAGGATGGTGGTGATCGAGATGAACCCCAGGGTGTCGAGGAGTTCCGCGCTCGCATCGAAGGCAACGGGTTTCCCCATCGCCAAGATCGCCGCAAAGCTTGCGGTCGGCCTTACCCTTGATGAGATCAGAAATGACATCACCCGGGAGACCCCGGCGTCCTTTGAACCGACGATCGACTATGTGGTAACCAAGTTTCCGAGGTTCGCCTTTGAGAAATTCCCCGAGGCCGACCCTGTCCTGACCACCCAAATGAAATCCGTAGGCGAAGTGATGTCCATCGGAAGAACATTCAGGGAGTCTTTGCAGAAGTCCCTCAGGAGCCTGGAGAACGGAAGCTACGGCCTCGAACCCGTTGAAGCCTCTGCCGAGAAGATCAAGATGAAACTGAAGATACCCGGCGTGGAGCGGCTCTGGCACATCGCCCAGGCGATGCGCGCCGGCATGTCCGTTGAAGAGATATTCGACTATACGAAGATCGACCCGTGGTTCCTGAACAATGTGAAGCAGATCGTCGAGCTGGAGGAGAGGATCGAGCGGTCAGCGATCAGCGGTCAGCGATCAGAAAAGCTGACAGCCGACAGCCATCCGCTGACAACTTTGCGCGAGGCAAAGGAATATGGTTTTTCCGACCATAGAATCGGGCAGCTCACCGGCATGACAGAGTCGGAGATCAGGCGACTGCGGAAAGAGCTGGGTATCCGCCCGGCCTACAAAATGGTGGACACCTGCGCCGCCGAGTTCGCCGCCTATACGCCGTACCTGTACTCGACGTATGAAAGGCCCTTTTATAAGGCAGGGGCGCGGCCTGACGTGTCCCCGCAGCCTGAATCAGAGGCAAGCCCCACGGACAGGGAAAAGATCGTCATCCTCGGCTCCGGCCCCAACAGGATCGGCCAGGGGATCGAGTTCGACTACTGTTGCGTTCACGCGGTATTCGCCTTGCGGGAACTCGGGTTCGAGACGATCATGGTGAACTGCAACCCCGAGACGGTGAGTACGGACTATGACACCTCGGACCGCCTCTACTTCGAGCCCCTAACCATCGAGGATGTCGTCAACATCATTGAGACGGAGAGGCCTGTGGGCGTGATCGTGCAGTTCGGCGGACAGACGCCGCTGAAACTGGCCGTGCCTCTTGAGCGGGAGGGAATCAGGATCCTCGGCACGTCTCCGGACTCCATAGACAGGGCCGAGGACAGGAGGCGGTTCAAGGAGCTCCTCCATAAGCTTGACCTCCGGCAGCCTGAGAGCGACACCGCCATGTCGGTGCAGGAGGCTGTTGACGCGGCCCGCAAGATCGGCTATCCCGTTATGGTGAGGCCATCCTATGTGCTGGGTGGCAGGGCGATGGAGATCGTCTACGACGAAGACTCGATCCGCAGCTACATGGAGCGCGCGGTGAAGGCGTCCCCGGAACACCCGATCCTTGTCGACAAGTACCTCAATGACGCAAGAGAGGTGGATGTGGACGCGGTATCCGACGGCGAGGATGTGGTGGTGGGAGGCGTGATGGAGCATATCGAGGAGGCTGGGATACATTCCGGCGATTCCGCCTGCTCTCTCCCCCCGTACTCCCTGAACGAAGAGATCACGGAAGAGATCAAGCGCCAGACAAAGGCGCTGGCAAAGGAGTTGGGCGTCATCGGTCTCATGAACGTGCAGTTTGCGGTGAAAAAGGACGAGATATACATCCTCGAGGTGAACCCGCGGGCCTCGCGCACGATCCCCTTTGTGAGCAAGGCGACCGGCGTTCCCCTCGCCAAGATCGCCGCCAAGGTGATGGCGGGAAAGACGCTGAAGGAACTCGGTTTTACGTCGGAGCGGGCCATCAGCCACGTTGCGGTGAAGGAGGCTGTATTCCCGTTCGATAAATTTCCGGGAGTTGACACCATCCTCGGACCTGAGATGAAGTCTACCGGCGAGGTGATGGGCATTGACGAGGACTTCGGCAGGGCCTTTGCCAAGGCCCAGGCCTCGGTGAACAACAGGCTTCCCCTTTCGGGCAAGATCGTCATCAGCATCAGGGATGAAGACAAGCCCGGCATATGCGATGTCGTGAAAAGACTGTACGCAGCCGGGTTTTCCGTGATAGCCACAAGGGGGACAGCCGAATTTCTCGACGGCAAAGGGCTCCCGGTCGAGATGATCAACAAGGTCGCGGAAGGAAGGCCCCACATCGTTGACCTCATCAAGAACAAGGAGATCGTCTTTGTCATCAACACGGTGAGCGGGGCCCAGGCGCAGAAGGACTCCTTCTCAATCCGCAGGTCCGCCCTGCAGTACGGGGTCCCCTATACCACCACGGTCGCCGGAGCCCGCGCAGTGGTCAGCGCCATCGAGTCGCTCAGGAAAAAGAAGATCACCATAAAGCCGATCCAGGAATATCACCGGAAGGGGTAGGTCTGCCTGCCCCTTCCGCTTTTTCTCCTCTCTTGCAATAACTCCCTGAGTCCATTACTATTTATCTGTGACAAATACATTCAGCGAGTGACCGCGGAATAGCCGGAGGTTCCATGAGCACTGTTGATCCGAGACTCCCTGTTGTCCAGGACGCGCAGATCGAAGGCAAGGTCGTCCTTGTCCGGTTTGACCATAATGTGGTGAAGAAGGGCCAGATCCGCGACCCCTACCGGATCGACCGGACACTCGGCACACTCTATAACATCGTGGAGCGGGGCGGCAGGCCGATCCTCATGACCCATATCGGAAGGCCCAGGGACAAGAAGACAGGCGAGGTGCACTGCCGTGAAGAGGAATCAGTGGGTCCGATCGTCGATTATCTCGAACGCAAGCTCCACATAAAGTTCCATATCCCTGAATTCCATATAGACCCAGGGGCGGGGATCACCGGCATCGACACTTCCATCAACCACGCGATCAGGGCCCTCAGGGAACGGCGCATCGGCGGCATTTACCTCCCCAACACCCGGTGGTTCCGGTCTGAGGAGACAAAAGACGAGGCCGGCAGAAAACTGGCTCTCCAGCTCGCCGGGCTTGCGGATGTCTATATCAACGACGCCTTCGGGTCCTGGCAGCCGCATGTCTCCACCTATGACATCACTAAACTTCTCCCCTCCTTTGCGGGCTTTCTGATGCAGGAGGAGATCGTGAATCTCGATTACGTGCTCAACCCGGCCCGGCCCTTTACCGCGGTTGTGGCTGGGTCCAAGTACGATACAAAGATAGGCCCGCTGTATGCGATCTACAGGAAGGCGGACCGTCTCATCCTCGGCGGGGTCATCTACAACACCTTCCTCTGCGCCAAGTACAATATACGGATCGAGGGGGTGACTGAAAAGGACATCGAGGCTGCCCGGGAACTGGTCGAGATGGACAGCCGGGAGAAGAAGATCGTCGAGATGCCCCATGTGGTGGAATCGGACCTGTCTGATGAAAAGGTCGAAGGGAAGCACCGGACCCTGTCCCTGAAGGATTTCAGGAAGGGCGGCAGGTACGGCTACATCCTTGACATAGACCATCGGTCCTTTGCCGACGCGAAGGTGCTCGAAAGCATCCTGAGTTCAAATACCATCTTCGTGAATGCCGTGATGGGCTACACGCCCCACTTTACGGACGGATCGAGGGCGCTTGACGAGACGATTGACCGCAACAGCCACGCGAAGAAGATGTACGGCGGCGGCGACACGCTCCAGGAGTTCAAGAGCCTCTGCCCTGGCCTCTACCTATCGGTCCTCGATAACGCTCAATACTATTTCTTTACCGGCGGCGGCACGGTCCTGACCGCCATCGAGCAGGGGAGCCCCTATGGACTGAAGCCGATCCATGCGCTCATGGAAAACGGCGGAAAGCAGCCGCTGTGAGCGGAGCCGTCGGCCGGTCGGCGACGTAACTGCATGAGGAGATTCACTATGATGGGTAACTCCCCACAACCCCCTCTTAAGCTAAGAGGGGGCGAGGGGGAGTTATGGATACTTGTTCGTCTGCTTGTCAATTCATTGGAATAAACATCGCAAGGAGGATTTTATGGCGTCTATCAAGAGAATCGGTGTCATCACCAGCGGAGGAGACTGCGGAGGGCTCAACGCCGTCATCAAAGGCATAGCGCGGGAGGCCTTTGATAAAGGGATCGAGTCGGTCGTCATCCCCAACGGCTACGCCGGACTCTACAATCTCATTGACATGGAAAAGGTGGTGCTGCTCAACGCCGAGCGGGTAAGCAAGATCGAGGCGTCCCTGGCGGGGTCCGAGGCGGGCCATTCGCGGGTGAAGATCAGCAAGATCAAGGATGACAGGAAATACGACCGCATCAAGGACGGGTTGAAGAAGTTCGGCATCGACGCGCTGGTCATCAGCGGCGGCGACGACACCGGCAGCGTGGTGGTGGACCTGTCAGGCCAGGGCATCCCCTGCGTGCACGTGCCCAAGACCATGGACCTGGATCTGCAACCGTACAGCGTTGGAGGTGATTCGGCGATAAACCGCATCGCGGTCTTTGCCAGGGACCTCAAGACAACAGGCATGAGCCATAACCGTATTCTCGTGATAGAGGTCTTCGGCAGGTATGTCGGTCATACCGCCTTCAGGGGAGGCATCGGCGCTGAGGCGGACTGCGTGCTCATACCCGAGGTGCCGGTTGATTTCGACGAGGTCTACCAGCACATGAAGAGCACCTATTTCGGCAGAATAGAGCGGAGCGACGTGAAGGCGGGAACGTACATTATCGTCGCGGCCGAGGGGCTCAAGACCGCAAGCGGCGAACTCCTTTATGACGAGTCCGCGGGTGTTGATGCATTCGGCCACAAGAAGCTGGCAGGGGCAGGCAGATATGTCCGGCAGCAGCTCGAAAAACGCCTAAAGGCGGACCCGGACGTCAAAGAATTCATGAAAAAGACCGGCATGTACGCGCCGGGGGTCTATGAGACACCCGAGGTCCGGGAGGTGACGCCCGGCCATCTGGTGCGCTCCGGTTCGTCGTCCGCCTTTGACGTTAACTTCGGATACCGGGCGGGCGCGGCGGGTGTTCTCCTCCTACTTGAAGGCAAAACCGGCCATACGGTTGTGGACGTCGACGGACAGCGGGTGATCTACATGCCGACAACAGAGGCGATCAAGAGGCGCGAGGTTGACCTCAAGGAGATCGCCCTCTTCGAGAGCCTCGGAACCTGTTTCGGAAGGAAACCACAGAGCTATGATTGCGAGTTCGTCGAGCTGAAAGGCACGGTGAACCGCCACCTGTAAGATGAGCAGAAACAGCGGGGCCCGTGGGAGCCCACGGGCCCTTTTTTTATTTCCTGTCGATAAGGTCCTTCAGGGCGTTTGCATCCCGGTAGCCGGAGATCAGTCTGCCGTCAGGCAGGATGATGGCCGGCGCTCCGGATAAGCCGATCTTTTTGGCAAGGCTGATGTTGTCATCAACCGCGGTCGTCTTGCACTTGGGTTTTGGAAGCTGCTTCTTGGCGAAGGCGTCTTCCAGCAGGGCCATGGATTTCTCGCAGACAATCGCCTTTGCCTTGTCGTATGCCTCCTTGTGCATCGGAAGCGGGTTCATCTTTATGAAAAAAGCGATGTCCTTTCTCTCTGCTGTAAGCTTCTTCATCTCCTGATGAAGTTTGGCGCAGAAGGGTCAGTCCGGGTCGTCGAACACGATCACCTTGTGTTTGGCCTGCCTGTCTCCCATGACAAGCGCGTCCTTGAGGGGTATCTTGCCGACATCCACCCTGTTGAGGTCTGTGAAACGCTCCTCAGTAAGGTTCTTCCGAGCCTTGATGTCAACGAGGTTCCCGGAGAAGAGATACTTCTTCGAGAAATCGAGATAAAGGGGGGCCTTTTTGCCGTTGGACTCCACGGCTACCTCCCACATCGCCCTGGAGGGAGCGATCCTGACATCAACGATCTTCGGGTTGGGAATGATCTCCTTGAGAATAGCGGCAGCCTCATCCTTGGTAAGGGTATGGCATTTGGAACAGTCCTCGCCCTTATTGCTGAACCCGAAGGCAGAGGGAGCGAAGAGGAGAAGCATCAATAATGCTGATATGGAAAGCGTGCGCATGTATTCACCTCCTTGTCGGAACGGATAATGGATAATTGCCGGGAACCTATTCCCTGATATTCATGGACGTCTTCACGTCTCTGTCGAAATCGAGCCCGCCGAAATATGCCCCGATGGCGGAACGATACTCCCCAACGAACTTCATCGCCTGGCGGGCCAGCTCGAACCGCTCCCTGAGGCCGATCCCGCCGCCGTGCTCCTGTAACGCCTTGATGAAGCCCGCATACTGTGCCGGCGAGGCGAGGACGGCGATGCCGTGCCAGTTCTTGGCCGACGCCATGGTCATGGCAGGCCCGCCGATATCGATATTCACACGGGCGGTTTCCGGTGTCGTGTCTTTCTTTGAGACCACGTCCGTGAAGGGGTAGAGGTTGCCGACGAATACGTCGAAATAGACGCCGGGGCTTCCGCCCATTCCCGCAAGGGTCTTGTACAGATATTCCTCATGAGCCGGGTTGCCCCGCTCCGCAAGCAGGCCGGCATGGATCTTTGGATGGAGAGTCTTTACCAGGCCCCCTTCCATTTCGGGCGCACCGGTGAAGTCCTCGACAGCCGTGTAATTGCCGGACCTGTTGCCGAGGATATCCAGTATCTTCTTGCCCGTTCCGCCGGTGGAATAAAAGCGGGCCGCGGGGTTTACCCCGAGGATGCCCCTGACGAGGCCTTCGAGACCGGTCTTGTCGAAGACGCTCACGAGTATATGCTCCGGCCTTATGAGGTCAATTATCTTGTAGATGTTCTCCCTGATGGCCATCTCGATGCCCCCTGTGTGGTTCGGATTGTCTGGGAATTATAATAATATACTTCGGCTGGATTATTCAAAGCAGGAACAAAGACATTCCGCAGGACGCGGTTTGCAGGAGGAGCGGTGAACGCTCTTGAGCCCTCCGCCCTCCAGGGGCCGGGCAGGATAATCAGGACAGCTGTGCCGGAGGCGTCCGCCTGTGAGACACGGCGATGCCGAGCGTCCTGATTCGGGCAGCCAGGTCCGTCAGATCGATCGGTTTTTCATAATAGTGAAATGCCCCGGCCTGGTATGCTTTTTCTTCTATCTCGTGCGTTCCGTAGGCTGTCATTATTATTACTTCCGTTTTCGAGTTGAGCCCCTTGATGAAGGAAAGCAGCTCAAGTCCTTCAACGCCATACATGCCGCTCAGCCGCAGGTCCGCGATGACGAGATTGAATGCGTAGCGTGCCAGCGCCTCCTCCGCCTCCTCCATCCTTTCGCAGGTGATCACGGTTGTTTCGGAGCTGCCCAGGAGGTGCGACATGGTCATCAGAATGGTAGGTTCGTCGTCAACGATCAGTATTTTTTTCATTTTCCCTCTCTTCGGATTCATCCGGCCGGCGAGCGGCATCCGGCATAGTCCCCTCATCTATACGGTATACTTTGATGAATCACGGGCAACGAGTCAATACTACCCAGGTAGGGGGTCCCTGAAGTTTCCGGCGCACTTCGGTTGCGCTACCCGGCCGTCAAATCCGGCAGGGTCAGAAGGGCGCTGGCCAGGCCGAACCTGTTTTCAACCCCGATTTTGACATAGATATTGCTGAGGTGGTCTTTGACCGTCTGTTCGGTTATCTCGAGATCATCGGCTATTTCAGCGTTTCTCAGGCCATCGAGCACGCGTCTCACCACATCGGTTTCCCTGCGGGTCAGC
>JAKAGF010000243.1 GCA_021825805.1 Nitrospirota bacterium | reverse complement strand
GGTTGTGAAGAGAAATCATTTCGAGTGTCCGGGTCTTCTTTGCGACTACGAAGAGGAGATCGAGGACAACGAAATGATCAGAACTCTTATCCAGGAGTTGATGGGCGTGAATCTTGATGGGGCAACGCCGTCTGTTCCTTAAGCAGAAAGTATCCACGGCCTCAAACCCATAATTATCATGCAAGTCGCGGGGGAAGCCTGCACATGAATCGCCGGGTTCATCCGGCCGCCGACCCTATTGCGTTTCATGCCGCCAGTTCTATCTTCATCTTACGTCCGATCTTCGCTTCGAGCGCTATCAGCATTTCGAGACTGAACTTTTCCCACTTGTCCCGCACAAGATCAGAGACCCTGGACTGGCCGCCTCTGTCGGGGTCAGATCTTGTTCCGTGCAACAGTAATAAGGGAGGCGACGTGTCTTTTTGAAGCATCCCTTTTAAAGCCCTCATTCCTTCATCGAATGGAGCGCCAGCCGGTTTCCCTCAGTATCTTCAAAGTGAGCGATGAACCCGTATTCCCCGATGCTTTTCTTCGGCAGCAGCATTTTGCCGCCGTTTGTCTTGACCTTCAGCAATGTCTCTTCAATATCGTCCACGCTGAAATACACGACCGTACCCGCATGCGACGGCTCATAGGTTTCTCCCTTTATCAGGGCGCCAGCCGCCCCCGGGGCGTTTTCAGTCCATGGAAAGAAGGTCATCTTGTACGGTCCCATCTCATCCGGTGTCAGCTTCAAATCGAAGACCTTTTCATAAAATTTTCTCGCCCTTTCGATGTTTTTGACAGGAATCTCAAACCAGGTTACTGGATTTGTCTTTATAGCAACAGTCGCCATGTTTACCTCCTTGCTGATAACGGAAAACAAATATTTCCGTTCTGGGTTCTCTATTTTGCCAATCATCTTCCTGCTTCCACTATAGTGCGATCCCGAAATATCGTCAAAGCGCTGTTTTGGCCGTTTATGAGCGCAATTGGGGCAAAGTTTCTAAAATAAGACGAAATTCGCCCTCTTTGTTAGAGAGATGCCTCAGGCAAGGTACAGGGGCTGATTTGAGAGCGCTCAGCACGGAGTTAACTCTTTTTCTCTGCCGGATAATTTGTTATACTCAGCACTGGGAGGTCGATTTGGCGCTGCTTGCGTAAACGCAGGACGCTCATATCGCACCCGACAGGGAAGAGAAACCACACTAATCCAGGGAGGCTGCCATGGGGTTTTTTGACAAGGTACGCGGCGAATTTGTCGATATCATCGAATGGATCGATGACACCAATAACACCCTGGTGCATCGTTTTGACCGGTACGGAAACGAGATCAAGTACGAGGCTCAGTTGGTAGTCAGAGAGGCTCAGCAGGCGGTCTTCATCAATGAAGGCCGGATAGCTGATGTGTTCAAGCCGGGCAGATATGTGCTGAACACCAAGAACCTACCCATACTGACCACCTTGCAGGGATGGAAATACGGCTTCCACAGCCCGTTCAAGTGCGAGGTCTATTTTTGCAGCACCCGGTTGTTCACCAATCTGAAGTGGGGGACACCGGGGCCGGTCACGATGCGCGATAAGGAGTTCGGCCCTGTCCGGGTCACAGCCTTCGGCATCTACTCCATGCGGGTAAAAGACCCGGCAGTCTTTATCAGGGAGATCGTCGGCACTGACGGGAACTTCACAACAGAAGCGATCGAGGACAACCTCCGCGGCAAGATAGGCCTCAGGATCAAAGAGGTGCTTCCAGAGACCGGCATCCCGGTCATTGACCTCGAAGGCAAGGTCGTTATCCTCGGCCAGATGTTAAAGGAGCGCATCGTCTCAGGCTTTGAGGGCTTCGGCCTTGAACTGACAGAGGTGCAGGTGCAGGATATCGGTCTGCCTGAAGAGGTGGAGCGCGCCATAGACAAGTCAGGCGCCATGAAGGCGATCGGCGACCTTCGCGCCTATACACAGTATGAAACAGCGGAGTCGATCCCAACGGCTGCGGCAAATCCCGGCGGCACGGCTGCTGCCGGCGTGGGGATAGGCATGGGTTTCGGCATGGCAAACCAGATGACCCAGTCGTTCGCGGGCCAGCAGGCAGGGCCTTCCCAGACCCCGCCTCCCCTGCCGGGTTACTACCTTGCCGCAGGAGGTCAGCAGGCCGGTCCGTTCGGCGTGGATATTCTGAAACAAAAAATGGTTGCCGGCGAACTGACCCGGAATACCCTTGTCTGGAAGTCCGGCATGGAGCAGTGGACAGCAGCCGGCCAGGTCCTGGACCTGGCTGAACTCTTCAAGGACGTGCCTCCGCCGATACCGGGGAAATAGATATCAGATGAAGGCGAACTGCCCGTCCTGCGGCGCTGAAGTACAGTTCAAATCAAGCATCTCTGTTTTTTCGGTCTGCGATTACTGCAAATCCATGATCGTGCGCCGCGACATGGACCTCGAATCCCTCGGCAAGATGGCCCGGCTCCCTGACGACGTTTCCCCCCTGCAACTCGGCAGCCGCGGGAAATACAGGGATGCGGCGTTTGAAGTCATCGGGAGGCTCAAGGTCGCCTGGAGCGACGGATACTGGAATGAGTGGTTCCTCCTGTTTGAAAACGGGAAGAACGGCTGGCTGGCCGAGGCGATGGGTTTTTTCATTATGAGCGCCGAGATAAAGGCAACGGACAGGGTCCCCGGACTCGCGGATATCGCGGTCGGCAGGAGTTATGAGCTGGCGCCTTCCAGCCGGTTCTTTGTGGACGACATAAAGGAGGCGGTCTGCATAGGAAGCGAGGGGGAACTCCCCTTCAAGGGACTCCAGGGGAGAAAGGCTGTCAGCGTTGACCTGAGCAATTATGGGGGCGAGTTCGTCAATATAGAGTATTCCGGGCAGGACGATGTTCGCCTGTATGTCGGCAGGTATGTGGAGTTTGGAGAGCTTGCCTTTTCAAACCTGAGGGACCTGACGGCTGACATGAAGAAGATACGATCAGCCACGGCCTTCAAATGCCCGTCATGCGGCGGGCCTTTTTCCCTGCTCACTCCCGGCCTCACCGCATTGGTCGCCTGCAGGTATTGCGGTTCCACCATAGACACCACCAACCAGACGCTTGCGCTCCTGAGCAAGGCTGAGAAACAGATAAAGATCAAGCCGCTTATCACCATCGGGCAGAGAGGGAAGCTCTTCGGCGCTGAATGGGAAGTCACCGGCTTTATGTGCAGATCAGACGCATCCGGCGTATATACCTGGGACGAATATCTCCTCTTCAACCCTTACCAGGGATTCCGGTGGCTGACGACATACAATGGTCA
>JAKAGF010000066.1 GCA_021825805.1 Nitrospirota bacterium | reverse complement strand
AGTATCTCTCGACTGGATAAGGGAATTTGCGGACCTGACGGCCCCGCCTCAGGAGATCGCCGACCGGCTGACCATGGCCGGCCTGGAGATCGAGGGCATGGAGCAGGCGGACGGCGACACGCTCCTTGAGGTGAATGTGACGCCCAACAGGCCTGACTGTCTGAGCATCCTCGGGGTCGCGCGGGAGGCTGCCGCTGCCTTCAGCCTTCCGGTGCGTTTTCCCGACACGGACATCCGGGAGAAGCAGCCGCCTTCGGACGTGCCTGTTGAAATCCTTGATCCCCAACTCTGCGGCAGATACACCGGCAGGGTGATCAGCGGGGTCGGAATTACCGCAACGCCGGACTGGATCAGGAGACGCCTCGAACGCTGCGGCATACGCTCGCTCAACAACAATGTCGTTGACATAACCAATTACGTGCTTTTGGAGCTGGGTCACCCCCTGCACGCCTTTGACGCCGACCGGCTTGCCGGCAGGAGGATCAGGGTCGCCCGTGCCGGGGAGGAGAGGACTATTCGCACCCTAGATGCGGTGGAGCGCAAGGCGCCCGCCGAATCGCTGCTCATCTGGGACGGCGGTTCTCCGGTCGCGATTGCCGGGATCATGGGCGGCGAGGGGTCGGGCGTCACGTCCGGGACGGTGAACATCTTCCTCGAAAGCGCGTACTTTGAGCCGTTTTCCATAAGGAGGACCTCAAAGGCCCTTGGCCTCAGGAGTGAATCCTCCTATCGTTTTGAGCGGGGGACTGACATAGAATTTCTCGCCACGGCCCTTGACCGCGCTGCCTTGCTCATATGCCGGACCGGAGGCGGAACGATCCATGCCATGGTTGACGCATATCCTGAGAAATATGTGCCGCAACCGGTTGAAGTCGTCTATGAACGCATCAATGCCCTGCTGGGCACGACCCTCGGCAGCGGCGATATGGCGCGGACCCTCGGCAGCATAGGACTGCGGATTGAAGACCGCGGAGACCGGATGCTCGTTACGCCCCCTGCGTTCAGGAGGGATATCAGGGCTGCGGAGGATGTGATCGAAGAGGTGGCGCGGCTGCACGGGTATGGCAATATCCCGGTGAGGACCCCGCGGGCTCCCCTTTCCGACGGGGCGCCCAACAGGCGTATGGCCGCTGTCGGCAGGGCGGGCGAGACGATGAGGAAGTCAGGCTTCACCGAGGTGATCAACTACAGTTTCATGAATGCGGCTGACCTCGATATGCTGGGAATATCCGCCAACGACGAGAGGCGGAGACATATTGAGGTGAAAAACCCTCTGCGGCAGGAGGACAGCCACATGAGAACCACGCTGCTCCCCGCGCTTGTCAATAATCTCATATACAACGCGTCGAGGGGTATAAGGGACGTGCGGCTGTATGAGATCGCCAAGGTGTATATCGATGACAGCGGCCCGCTTCCCCGCGAGACTCTGCGGCTGGGGGGCATCTTCTTCAGGGAGAACGCGCCTTCTCTCTGGAAGGAAGACGGGACCCCTTTTTTCATCGTCAAGGGCGGGCTGGAAGCCCTCTGCGCTGAATTCAGGCTGGAAGTCGTTTCCTATGTCCCTTCTTCCGAACCGTTCCTTCACCCCGGCAAGGCCGCTGATTTGCGCCTGCAGGACAGGAGGATCGGCTATCTCGGCGAGCTGGGCCCGACTGTGACGGATAAGCTTGATCTCAAGACGGGAAGACCGGAGATCGTCGTCTTCGAGCTGGATCTGGACGCGCTGTTTTCCCTTTTGCCCGAACGGCGCGTGTATGCGCCGTTCCCCAGGTATCCTGCTGTTGACCGCGACATCGCGGTCATTATGGATGAATCCATACCAGCAGCCGGGGTCATCCGGCATATACGCGACCATGTTCCCTCAATCATCGAGACAGTGGAATTGTTCGATGTGTACAAGGGGAAACACGTGCCTGAGGGACAGAAGAGTCTCGCCTTCCGGATCGTCTACCGGTCCCGGGAACGCACCCTCACTGACAGCGAGGTCGAAGACATACACGCCGGCCTTGTCGCCTCTGTCCTGAAAAAGACAGGGGGCGCGCTGCGGTCCTCCTGACCTGCCCGCGGATGGCGCTGTCCGGTCCCGGCCTTTCGGGCAGGGGCCTTAACTTCTTATCTTGTACCCGGCCTTGATTATGGCTGCCTCGATATCATTTTGCCGGACCTTGGACTCGTCAAAGGTGACTGTTGCCGTGCCGACCTGAACATCAAGACCGGAAATGCCGCTTAAGCCTTCTATGGCCTTCCTGACCCTCATAACGCAGTGCTGGCAGGACATGCCGTCGATGCCTATCGTTGCTTCGCTCATGACTTCTCCTTTTCCTGCGGGAGCGGATGCGCCCGGATGTTTTATAATTGACTATATTTTTTGATATTGTTTATATTGTAACTAACCGTCAATAGGCGATTCAACCTATGAAGAACAGGATTATAGCTTTCTTATCCCTTCTCATTGCGATCTTTTCCCTGGGCGCGCTCATATCCATGCTTTACATCACCTTTACCACCTCTGAGCTGAAAAAGATAATCACCCTGCACAGCGTCGAGATACTGAGACAGGACCTCATCATAAAGATCCAGAATGTGGAGCAGGACCTTCTCACCGTTCACACTGAACTGAGCAGCCAGATGGACAAGATCGTCGCAAACGTAACAGACCTGGACCGGGCGATCGACGGCTGCGCGGGCTGCCATCATTCTCCACTCATCACCCGGAAGCTGAGCGATATCAAGGGGTATATCGACAAATTCGAGACGTCTCTCAGCTACTATATCACCGCCTCTGCCGACGAGGAACGGATACGCGCCCTCAAGATGGAGTCCTACAACATGGGCCGGGACCTACTGGGCGTGACCTCTGAAATGGCCCTGATCGCCAACCAGCGGCTGCAGGAGAGGACGCAGAAGGCTATTGACGATGTCAGGTCGGCCCAGCGCATCCTCATCATAACCCTGGTCATTTCTTTTGTGATCGGCGTCTGGATCGCCTACAGCCTCACCAGGAGGATCATCAGCCCCATCCGTGAGCTGATCGATGTGTCGCGGAAGATCGCCTCCGGCAATCTCGGATATACGACCCGGTATGCCGATCCCACGGAATTCGGGGAGCTCGCCTCGTCTCTCAATGACATGAGCGTCTCCCTCAAGGAGAGCAATGAAAAGGTGATCCAGCACATGAACCGGCTTGCCGGGTTGTACAGGGTGACGCTCCCCTTTCATTCGGTGTCGAACGTTACGGATATCTTCAGGGAGGTTTCCTACGGCGTCGCCGATCTGATCGAGGTTGAACGGTGCGGCATCATGCTGCCCGACGAGCGCGAGGAATTCCTTGAGCACAAGTACCCGGCCTTCGGCCTGTCCGAGGCTGAAGTGGCTTCGATCCGGGTCCACCGCGAAGACATCCTGAAGCTGTATGCGACGTGCAACAAGCGGCCGTTCGTTGTCAACGGGCTCGATCAGGAGGCCCTGCCCGACGGCCTCTTCGGGTCTACAAGGGACGACACCCGAAACATCCTCCTCGGCTGGGTCCGGCTCAAGGGAGAGCTCGTCGGCATCATCCGGCTTGCCAACAAGAGGAACGGCGATTTCTCGGAGGAGTCCTCGCGGCTGATCGGGATCATCTCCAACAACGTGTCCGTTGCCCTGGAGAACATGCAGCTCTACGAGGACCTGAAGGCCCAGATGCAGGAACTCAGGGAGACCCAGGAGCAGCTCATCCAGGCCGCGAAACTCGCCGCCATCGGCGAGCTCGCCTCCAATGTGGCCCACGAGATCAACAACCCTCTTACGAGCATCATGGGATATGCGGAGCTGATCAAGGAGGAGATCGATCTGGGCAACATCATGAAGGACATCGAGATCATCGAGAAGGAGTCCCTTAGGGCCCGCGACATCGTCCAGCAGCTGCTGGAGTTCGCGCGACGGCGTCCGCTCGAGATCAGGGAGATTGACATCAATACCCTCTTGCGGGAAGTGGTGGCGCTGGTATATGTGCAACTCAAGGACGCTCGGATCAGGATACAGGAGAATTACACTGAGCTGCCCTGCATCATGGGGGACCCCAACCAGCTGAAACAGGTGTTCCTCAACATCATCAACAATTCGGTGCATGCGCTTGCCGAAAACAGTGAAACAAAGGCAAAGGAGATCAACATCAGCACGTTCAGGAATGACTCCAGCGTCTGCGTTGAGGTATCGGACACCGGCCACGGCATCTCCCCGGACGTTCTCCCGAAGATATTTGAGCCCTTTTTTACCACCAAGAGGGAAAAGGGGACCGGCCTCGGCCTCTCGATAACGTACAAGATCATACAGAGCCATCGCGGCAAGGTCGACGTGCGGAGCGATGAAGGCAGGGGGACGACCTTCGCCATTTCGCTGCCCATCTTTATTTCCGAGGGAGTGAAACTTCGCACCGTCTGCTGACCAGCTCGGGAGCTGCTCCCGGATCCCTTACGCGTTGACGGTAAGGATCTTCCGGATGCTGTCGGGGTGCTGCGCGATGAGCCGCAGTTCATCGTCGGTCAGCGGCTTCTGGGTATGGAGATTGGCGTATTGCGCCAGTTCGAGTATCCTCCTGGCCTCGTCGTCCGTCTGGAAGTGGATGCCGAGCTTGTCGTATACATGACGAAAGCCCTTGACGCCGCCGTACTCGCCGGTGGTGATAATGCGTCCTGTCTCTGATAGTTCCGGCTCTCCCCTTCCCACGTCTTCCGGGTCATAGAGTTCGTAGTTGCGCCTGTCCTTTAGCGCTCCGTCCGCATGGATGCCTGACTCATGAGCAAACGCGTTGGCGCCGACGCCGGGCTGGGTTATGGGGATCGGCAGTCCGAAGGCATAGGACGCGTACTTGGCGATCTTCCAGGATTTCTTCAGGTCAACGTGTTCGTCTAAGCGCACCTTCCGGCTGAGGCCGTGTGAGAATTTCAGGGCCAGGATGGTGGATACGAGGTCGCAGTTCCCCGAACGTTCGCCATAGCCGTTTATCGTGGTGTTGATGTACGAGTCGATGCCGGCCTCTATCGCCCCCTGCGCGCCTGCGCAGGAGACCGCCTCCGCCATGCCGAGGTCGTTGTGGCAGTGCATTTCGAGCGGGAATTTCGACGCATATGCCAGGGCCTTGATCCGCTCGTAAATGGTTATGGGGTCGTCCGCGCCGAGGGTGTCACAGTACCTGAAGCGGTCGGCGCCCGCCTCCTTGCCGGCGAGCGCGAATTCTATGAGGCGGTCCAGTTCCGTGCGGGACGCGTCCTCCGCGTTGACGCCGACCGTCTCGGCCCCCAGTTCCCTCGCTGTCTTTACCGCCTCTGCCATGGATTTGACGACATCCTTCCAGGTCTTTTTTCCCTGAAACTTGCCCTGTATCATGATCTCCGACGTTGACATGGAGATGTTCAGGTGTTTGATGTCAGGGCAGTTCCTGAAAGAAAGCAGCACATCTTCAGGAATGGCCCTGCACCAGCCCTCCAGATGGATCCTCTTGATGGCGCCTGCCTTGGCAAGTTCGAGATTGCCGTTGATGTAGTTCACCTCGTGTTTGAGGGTCGGGAAACCCATCTCGCTCTGGTATACGCCCATCTCGTCGAGATAGATATTGAGCATGGTTTTGGACAGTTTCGGGAGAAGGATGCGGGATGTCTGCACCCCGTCCCTGTTGGTGACATCGATCAAATACACTTTTCCTGTCATAAAGTCCTCTCACGCGCCCTGCTGGAAATTATGGTGATGCCCGGTCACAAAGGCAGAGATAAAGTATACCACAGAATAAGGACTGGAAAAGAACGCGCCACTTTGGTACAATTAAAAACGTTTTTTTGAGGGGGGCATATGGATTATAAGGGACAGATAGCTGTGGTAACCGGCGGGGCCCGCGGTATCGGCAGGGCGATTGCCGAGGCGCTCGCGTCCCGGGGAGTCAGTCTTGCCATCGCTGATGTATCCCTGGAGAACGCCCAGGCGACTGCCGGCGAGATAGCGGCGGCTACCGGAGTACGGACCCTGCCGCTCAGGCTGGATGTTTCGAAGTCTGATGACGTTTCCCGCGCCTTTGAGGAGGCGGTCCGCGAGTTGGGAAGGGTCGATATCCTTATCAACAACGCGGGCATTACCCGCGACGGGCTCATCCTCAGGATGAAGGAGGAAGACTGGGACGCTGTCATCAATATCAATCTGAAGGGCGCATTCCTTTGTTCCAGGGAGGCGGTCAAGATCATGGTGAAACAGAAATACGGCAGGATCGTAAGCATAGCCTCGGTCGTTGCCTTCATGGGTAACCCTGGTCAGGCGAACTACAGTTCGTCGAAGGCGGGCATGATCGGCCTTACCAAGACCATTGCGCGGGAATATGCCGGCCGGGGCATTACTGCCAATGCGGTTGCCCCCGGTTTCATAACCACGGCGATGACCGACGCACTTTCCGAAAACGTGAAGCAGGAGATGCTGAAGAGCATACCGGTCGGCAGGTTCGGCTCTGTCCTGGACGTTGCCGGCGCCGTACTTTTCCTGGCTTCTCCGGAGAATGGGTATGTGACGGGGCAGGTGATCCATGTCAATGGCGGGATGTACATGTGACCGCTGTTTTTATATCCGGTTGCGCAGTTTTTTCATAATTTGAAATTTAATCGGGAGGTATTGTGATGACTGATGACAAGGTGAAGGAGATCATAGCCAAGCAGCTGGGAGTGAACGCGGCCGAGGTGACGCCCGAGGCGTCGTTCGTTGAGGACCTCGGGGCGGATTCTCTGGATACAGTGGAACTCGTTATGGCCTTTGAAGAGACGTTCAACATAGAGATCCCGGATGAGGATGCGGAAAAGATCGTCAAAGTCAAGGACGCCATAGAGTATATAAAGAACAAACAGGCTTAATGAGCGGACGCAGGGTAGTTGTAACAGGCCTGGGGCTGGTCACTCCCCTGGGTATCGGTGTCGGGAAGAGCTGGGAGGGTCTTATCCACGGCAGGTCGGGCGTGCGGAAGATCACCCATTTTGACGCCGCGGCCTTTCCCACGCAGATAGCCGGCGAGGTCGAGGGGTTTAATCCTGAAGACTTCATCGAGCCGAAGGAAATCAAGAAGATGGACCGGTTTATCCAGTTCGGGATCGCTGCCTCCTCCATGGCTATGGAGGACTCGGGCCTGAAGGTCACGGCCGGGAACGCTCCCAGGACCGGCGTTTATGTCGGCGCCGGGATGGGCGGACTTCCCGCAATCGAGCATTACCACAAGATCCTTCTGGAGAAGGGTCCCCGGAGGATAACGCCTTTCTTCATCCCGATGCTGATCATAAATCTTGCCGCAGGCCAGATATCCATCAAGTTCGGGGCCAAGGGACCCAATTCCGCGCCTGCAACCGCCTGCGCCACCGGCAGCCACGCCATCGGCGACGCCTTCAAGGTGATCCAGCGGGGTGATGCGGACGCGATGATCGCCGGCGGCGCCGAGTCCGTGATAACGCCCATGGGCATCGGCGGGTTCAATGCCATGAAGGCGCTTTCCACGCGCAATGATGAGCCTGAACGGGCCAGCAGGCCCTTTGATCGCGACCGTGACGGGTTTATTATGGGCGAAGGAGCGGGCATCCTTATCATCGAGGAGCTTGAACACGCCCGCAGCCGCGGGGCGAGGATATATGCCGAACTGGTGGGATACGGCCTTACCGGCGACGCCTACCATATCACTTCGCCGGCCCCCGGCGGAGAGGGGGCTGCCCGCTGCATGGCCATGGCCCTCAGGGACGCCGGCATGGAGCCCTCTGCGGTTGATTATATCAACGCCCATGGGACTTCCACGAAGTACGGCGACGAGCTTGAGACAGCGGCCGTCAAGACCGTCTTTGGAGAGCATGCCCGCAGGGTCGCGGTCAGCTCGACCAAGTCCATGATCGGTCACCTCCTCGGCGCGGCAGGAGGGGTGGAGGCGGTCATCTCGGTCCTGAGTATCGACAGGGGCATGATCCCGCCCACTATCAACCTTGACAACCCGGACCCCGAGTGCGACCTTGATTATGTCCCGCATAAGGCGCGGAAGGCGGATATCAGGGTTGCGTTGTCCAACTCTTTTGGTTTCGGCGGCACGAACGCCTGTCTCCTCTTTAAGAAGTTCGACAAGTGAGCCGCATCAGGCAGAAAACGGACCTCCTTCAGCTGGAGGAGGCCATAGGATATTCTTTCAGGGACCGCGCGCTTCTCTCGGAGGCCCTGACGCACAAGTCCTTTCATCATGAAAACAAGAACACCGCTCCCCTGTATAACGAGCGCCTGGAGTTTCTGGGGGACAGCGTAATAGGCCTTGTCATCGTCGAATATCTTTTCTCCCTGGGCCAGAGATACAGCGAGTCAGTGCTCGCAAAGCTGAAATCATATCTGGTCTGTGAGCAGGTCCTTGCCGAAATTGCGTCCTCTGTCTCGCTGCAGAGGTTTCTCTACCTGGGCAAGGGGGAAGAGTCTTCGGGCGGACGCGAAAAGCGCTCCATTATCGCCGACGGTCTCGAAGCGGTGGTTGGGGCTGTCTATCGCGACGGCGGCTTTGAGGCGGCCAGGGCGTTTGTCCTGCGTTTCTTCGGCGAGAGGATCAGGGCCGTTGTGGAGTCAGGGGAGTTCCATGATTACAAGACGGAACTGCAGGAGATGACCCAGTCTCTGTACGGGACCCTGCCTGAATACCGGCTCATAAAGCAGGAGGGCGAGGATCATAAACGCGTTTTTACTGTTGCGGTTTATCTTGAAGGGAAAAGGCTGGCAACCGCCTCGGGCTCACGCATCAAGGAGGCCGAGGCGGCGGCTGCACAGAAGGCGCTGGTGAAGATCGGAGAGCAGTAGCGGCAGTCAGTGGCGGTGGATTTCATGGAAGCCGTTCATCCGGCAGTAGAGGCCGTCAGCGCCGCATTCCGCGCATTCCATCTGGATGACCGAATGCCGTATGCCGCGTAACGCCAGTCTCTCTTCGATCTGCTGTCTGATCCTGTCCGCCTCGCTGATCTTCTGGTCCGCAACCTGAACGTGACCGGAGAAGGCGGGGATCCCGTGGCCGATGGACCAGATATGAACATCGTGGACGCAGGTCACTCCCGGTACGCCGGAGATGAGCGCGGATACATCTTCGACGTGGAGTCCGAGGGGGCTAAGCTCAAGGAAGACCCATAGCGCCTCCTTGATCACCCGGCCGCCGCCGAAGATGATCATGATTGCGACGAGGCCGCTGGCGATAGGGTCCGCGAGGACCCATCCGGTGAATTTTATGATAATGCCGGCGATGATGACGCCTGCCGAGGAGATGGTGTCTCCGAGGACATGGAGCCAGGCGCTCTTGAGGTTGAGGTCCTTGTGGCCCCTGCCGAGGATCCAGGCCATAAGGATGTTGCCGAGCAGGCCGGCTGTGGCGACAAAGAGCATTAGTGAGGAATTGATCTCAGGCGGGGACATCAGCCGCCGATAGGTCTCGATGAATATAAAAAAGGCGATGGCGATGAGGCTCGAACCGTTAATGAGCGCAGCGAGGAGCCCGATCCTCTGGTACCCGTATGTGGCCCGGTAGTCTGAAGGTCTTTTCATTATCATGGCTGCCAGGAGGCTGAGGCCCAGGGCAAAGGCATCGGTCAGCACATGGCCCGCATCGCTCAGGAGGGCGAGGCTGTTGCTCAGTATGCCGCCGATCACCTCCCCCAGGAGGATGACTATAGTGACGGCGAGGCTCCAGATGAGCCTTTTTTCAGGGGACGGGTGCTGATGGCCGTTGGAGTCCATTTTTTTATTATAAAACGAAGGGTCTGCCCTTTGCACGGGTATAGGCCGGGTGTTCATATTTTCTTCAAGGTATTGCATTATGCTTATAATTGAGGGATAATTGCATAACTGTGTATGTCCCTGCTATAACGTCGTAAAGGAGTCTATCATGGAACATGAGATACAGGAAGAGCTTATCGACCTCGGCAAAAAGAGGGGTCTGTTGACGTATGAAGAGATTAACGAGGCCCTGCCCCCTGACCTGCACTCGCCTGAGGAGATGGAAGAGTTCATGGACCTTCTTCAGGAGATGGGCATACGTGTTGTCGAGGGCGAGGAGGATTTCAGCGAGGAGGTCCCTGAGCTGGAGGAAGAGGGATTTGAGGCCCAGGACCTGGTTCAGGCCTATTTTCATTCCATGGGGAACATCACCATATTGACAAGGGATGAGGAGATCGAACTGGCCAAGAGGCTTGAGGAGTCCAGGAAGATCATCCGGGGGATCGTCACCTCGCTGCCGCTGTACCGCCGGTCCTATAAGGCTATCAAGGACCAGGAGGCGCAGGCCGCCGAAGGTGAGGAAGTCGCGGAGGAAGACCTTGTCCAGAAGGCCCTTTCGGCAACGCTGATCTCTCTGGAAGGGATCATGGGCCGGGTGGAAGCCGCCGACGCTACCATAGCCAGGTATGGGTCGCTCAAGGACCTCAGGAAAGTTATACAGGGAAAGAAGGGCCGCGGCGGTTCTACGGTAAAACTCCAGTCCCTGGCGCGGGAAGCGCAGAAGGTCTATAAAGAGGCGGAAGCCGAGGCCGGCGCCCCTGTTGAAGAACTCAGGACAAAATGGACCATGGTAAGAAGGGCGCGCGAACTGTATGCCGGGGCGAAGAACGAGCTGACGACAAGGAACCTCCGGCTGGTGATCAATATCGCAAAGAATTACCTCGGCAAGGGTTTGACGCTTCTCGACCTCATTCAGGAAGGAAACATAGGTCTCATGCGGGCGGTCGACAAATTCAAGTATGAGAAGGGTTTCAAGTTCAGCACGTACGCGACCTGGTGGATACGACAGGCGATCACCCGCTCGCTGATCGACCAGACAAAGACGATCAGGGTGCCGGTCCACATGATGGAATTCTACAACAAGATTACCAGGGCATCCCGCGAACTGACCCAGGAGCTCGGCAGGGAGCCGGATATCGACGCCATAGCCGAGAAGCTGGGCACCACGAGGAGGAAGGTGGAGGACGCCTTCCGGGCGATCCAGGACCCGGTGGCCCTGCAGCAGGCCGTGGGTGACGAGGACACGGAACTGGAGGACTTCATCGCCGACCAGAACAGTCCTTCTCCTCATGCGGATACGGAGCAGACCGAGCTGACCGAGAAGATGCTCATGGTCCTCAGGACCCTCAACGGTAAAGAGGAGCAGGTTATCAGGATGCGGTTCGGCATAGGCTATGACAGGGATTACACCCTTGAGGAAGTGGGGCGGAGGCTTTCTCTGACCAGAGAACGGGTGAGGCAGATAGAGGCAAAGGCCCTCAGGAAGCTGAAACACCCCGGAAGGATAAAGGCCCTCAAGGAACTGGCAGCGGCATAAGGCTGTCGCCGGTCATTTTCCGAAGGGGCAGAGTGGATACCGGCAGGTTTCGCATTTCATGCAGAGGCCGCTTTTCAAGCAGGGAGTCCATTTCGTCATAGGTTTTTCTATGGACCATCTGCACCGGCCTGCCGATCTGTTCGCCGATGTAGTCAATGACATCCTGATAGTATTTGACCGCATCAACAGGGGTGATCATTGAGGCAACACCGATCTTGATTGCGCCTGAAGGTTGCGCTAACGTACCGGAGGGATTGCAGATTACAAAAGCGAGAATTAGTAATAACAGCAATAACTGATTCTTACAGAAGGATATCTTTTTCGTCATGCACCTCATTGGATATTATAATATACGTCGGCCTGATCATTTTACCGCTATAATCGCAAGTATTTCAGCCATGGAATCAATGTCATATTGCGAATCATCCGATAGGTATCCCTTCCCGTTACAGTACCGCAGCACTGTGTCGAGTGAATCTTTGAACTCTTCCTTAACCATTGCGAGCTCGCCCATCCCGTCGCAGCCTTTCTGCCTCTTTCGCGCCATAAGATATATCTCTGCGAGCTCTCTGGCGTTCATGAGGAGCTCTGCCAATCGTTTGTCATCCTTCTTTGATGCTCTTTCAAGTTCAGCAAACATTATCTTTCTCCATGCATCTCAGACCCCGCGGTCAAGGCTGCCGGCCGCAGGGTCTGCACCATCATTCTTAGCGCTTGCGTCAGCTACACCCGCAACCTTCGACTGGTGCGCCTGCATTTGACGCCGTTGCTGTGTTCAGGGATGCAGCAAATTTGTCCATCTTTGCTGAAGCGCCCTTTCTCACAGTCTTGCCGATTTCAATAGCTGCTGCAACTTCTTCTTCATCAGCTCCAAATTCATAAGCCTTGTTTACGTGGTATTGCAAACAGGGCTGACAGTTTGCCGTCACAGAAGCGCCGATAGCGATTAATTCGCTGGTCTTATTATCAAGCCTCATGGTGTATCACCTCCTTCCTCATCACTTAGACGAGGAAGTATCAGCAAAGGATACACCTTATATTCTGAAAAATATCGGGACTGCCGGTTTACGGTCACAGGACAGCTCGTTGCGCTCATCGTGGTAAAAATTACATTTCGTCTCCAGCGCCTCCCTGAGCTTCTTCCGTGCACGGTGCAGTCTTATTTTTGCCGTATCCAGCGATATGCCTGAAACCTCTGCGATTTCAGAATTTGTAAGGCCCTCCAGTTCGCTCATGATCAGAACAGCCCTGTAATCATCCGGCAGTCCGTCGACTACTTCACGGATACAATCATTCATCTGCTTGCGGATAAGCTGCTGATCAGGCAGCGGATTGGTCATGTCGGACCATACATTCTTGTCCTCAATATCTGTTTCGTAATCCGCAATTGAATGACTTGCCTTATTCGCTCGGCTGAAATCAGGGCTGCGCAACCTGTCCAGGGCGGTGTTTGTTGCGATTCTATATATCCAGGTGGACAACTGCGACTCTCTCCTGAAATCTCTTAGCGCTCCATCCACTTTAATGAAGACCTCTTGTGTCAGATCTTCTGCGTCGCTCTCACCGACCAGCCGCGTAAGATATCGTCGAATTCTTTCATGGTAGGTAATGTAGATATCCTGGAACACGTGCTTGCTTGCTGTCTCCCCGCCACTCATCGCAGCATCCTTCAGAAATACAATACTCCGAAATATATTCCGGCAGCCGCCAAAACCGCGCCGCTGAACCTTTTTGAATAAAGGGAGAAGTTCTTTGCGCCCTTTGAGCTTATGATACTTTCAGTAAGTCCTATCGAAAGACCTGCAATAAAGATCAGCGCACAATGACCGATGGCATAGACAAAAAGCAAGGAACCGCCGTACGTCATATCTCCTTGAGTCGAGACATAGGCAAGGATGACAGCGAGAACCGGAGTTGCACAGGGAGAAGAAACCGTGCCGGTCAACAGACCAAGAAGGAATGCGCCTACAAGGCCCTTTGACTTCACCGTCCTTGTCTTCTGAAACGGCAACGGGATTGAAATTATTCCCATGAGTTGGAGGCCCATCAATACTGCTATGACCGTCAACCCCGCATAAAGCCATCTTCCCATAAATCCAAGGACCTGCCCCATAGCAGACGCAGCAGCGCCGAGGAGAGTGAAGGTAATCGAAAGGCCGAGAACGAAGACAAAAGAGAAGAGGGTCGCTTTCCTTTTGTTCCCCTCCGAGTAACCGCCTACATAGCCGATAATGAGCGGGATCGCTGCAAGAACGCAGGGACTCGCTGCTGAGATCAGACCGCCGAGAAATACGACGACAAACGCAAGGCCATGCTGATTTTGGATGATATGCTGGGTGTTGCTTAGAAGCGCCTCCACTATATGCCTGCTTCTTTCAGATGGGGCACGATTTCGTCATATCCGTAGAAGCCGATATGCCGGTGAAATTCCTTGCCGCTCTTGTCAATAAAAACCTGAGTCCCTAAATCCGCGATTAGAAAAAAAGAGATGATAAAAAAACCTCGTTAATGTGATAAGTTTAAGGTTGAATAGACGCAAAAACATATCACCAACGAGGTGAAAT
>JAKAGF010000065.1 GCA_021825805.1 Nitrospirota bacterium | reverse complement strand
ATCCCAAATATCCGCAAAGGTAATCTCATAGCCATGCCCTTCGCACAACCATCTAAGCGCAGCTATCCCGGCTTAAACGGCAAATACAGGATGCTCATCCAGTCTACCGAAGCATAGCGGAGCTATGTGATAGAATAGTTATGTCCTTGCTGAACTCGACGACGAAAGATACTGATGGTATTGTAACTGACAGGAAAAGACCCGTATCGGCATTAGTGGCCGCATTGAGTTCTCATAGCTCATGAAGTACCCTGCGGCAGAGACCACAGGGTGTAATAATTATAAAATACATACTGGTGGATGAAGCAAAATAGCGGCATCGACCGTGAAAGAAACGTAAAAAAAATACATCAAAAACGATCAAAAAGCATGCTCCACGAGAAGTCAGGAGGATAAAATGGCGTCTGATGATTTGGCAGAACTTAGAAAAATGTATCTTGGTTTCATGTCATCAAGAGTTATATTGACTGCAAACAGCCTCGGGGTGTTCGATTGCCTGAAAAAGGCGTCATCGATCATGGAAATCGCAAGAAAACTGAGAACCGATTTCCGGGCAACAGGGATACTGCTTGATGCGCTTGCCGGCATCGGACTGGTCATAAAGGGCAGAAACGGACGCTACCGGAATGCCCAGGCAAGCAATCGCTATCTGATAAAAGGGCCTCGCAATTACCAGGGAGACATCATCAGGCATGCCGCGAATATGTGGCAGAATTTTTCTTTGTTGGATGAGGTTGTAAGAACAGGCCGTCCCGCCAGGCTCGGGCTTGACCGGGAGGCATTTATCCTGGGGATGCATAATCTGACGGTTCTCCGCACGAAAGGTCTTATCAAGGCATTGGGACTCAAAGATGTAAAATCAATGCTTGACCTGGGAGGCGGGCCTGGCACAAACGCCATAGCCATGGCAAAGAAGGGGGTGAAAGCCTGCATCTTTGATCTCCCTGAGACGATTAAGATTGCCAGAAGAGTTGCCCGCCGTGAGGGAGTGAAGAATATCAGCTTCATATCCGGCGATTTTCACGTTGACAGCATCGGCTCAGGATATGATCTTATACTGGTGAGCCAGATATTACACGCGTTTTCAGCGGAAGAGAATATGGCCCTCCTCCGCAAATGCAGGGCAGCGGTTAATCCGGGCGGCAGAGTTGTGGTACAGGAATTCCCCATCAATGATGCCTTGACCGCTCCACCCCACAGCGCGCTATTCTCAGTAAATATGCTTGTGGGTACGGAAAAAGGACGGTGCTATAGCCCCAAGGAAATAAAACGGTGGTTTGCGAAAGCAGAGCTTGAGGATATTGCTATAAAGAATCTTCCTGAGACAGTGCTGATTATAGGCAGGCAAAAAGCCTGAAGAAACGATATCGTGGGCGGAAAGGCATGATGCCGCCTCAATAGGGAAAGCAGGTTCCCTCTCTTGCAGACACTGAGATATTTATAACATTCGAAGTGCCTGCACCATATCGCCTCATCGGGAGACGTCTGATCCGCTCCCTGATGGCACATCCCCGCAGGAGAAAAAGCCTTTTCCATGTCCGTACTATTATTACATTTTTCCGCACAGCCCGATCAAGACAGGGCTGAATGCGGAAAGATTCCGGCCAGGCGCACAGCGCTGTATTCTTTGTTAAGAGGCTTTACTTCAGGTCAGGACGCAGCCACGGCCACGGATGTCCGGATTTTCCCCGCCTCAGTGTCCCATCAGCGTCATACTCCCGTATCCAGTCGATCCTGCCATGCTCGTACCGGACTTCGACCCAGGGCCTGCCCGCGTTGTCATACGCGATATGCGCGCCGTGCCTGCCGCCCTGTTCGTCGAAGCGCTCTTCCATAATCTTTTTCTTGCCTGCCGCGGTCGCCTCGTATGTCACGATTACCTCAGGGGCGCCATCGGCATGCCGCAGTTCCACGGACCTCTCGTAGGTTCGACCAGCAGTCCGCCCGGCCTTCGTCGCTTTCTCCCTGAGGCCCGGCCTTTCCGAATCAGCCTTTGAGTCGAGCCCCTGCGTGGAGTTTTCCTTTGAAATATCGTCCTGAGGCGATGCGCCCGCTGCCTTTACCGCCGCAGGGGGCGCCGGAACAACAGCGCTTCCTGTCGGCTCACGCGGCTCAGAGAGTCTTTGATGCTCCGGCACAGATCGCTGTCTGTCTGCAACAGCCCTCTCTCCATGGACTTCCACCTTCCCCCTTGTCGCACTCCTCCCTGTCTGTGATTCAGCGCCTGCCGGGACCGATGTCTCGCTATGAGGGGAGGCCGGCTGCCTTTTTTCCGCAACGACCGGCGGCATGACGCGCCCTATATCCGGTTGCATGCTCCTCATGAGAATAACCGAAAAGACCGCGACAACAACTGTTGCAGCCGCGGCAACAGGCAGTCCAGCGGGAAACCGGCGGAACAGACGTCCGAAGAGATGACCCCTGACCGGATGCTCCTCTTTTATCCGGGCCATCACCTTCCGCGTCAACCAGGCAGGCGGCTCGACCTCCTCCAATTCCTTTACGCGCAGGACGGTCTGCCGCAGGTCTTCGAGAAATGCACGGCAGTCAGCACAGGAGGCAAGATGCTCTCCGACAAGCGCCTTCTCCTCGCCGGAGGAAAGGCCCTCGAAATATTCATGCAGGAGGCGTCTTGTCTTTTCGCAATCCATGTCAGGGCCTTCCTATCAGCTTTTTCAGGCAGTTTTTGACTGATTCCCGCGCCCTGAAGAGCCGGGACTTGACTGTGCCCGCTGCAAGCCCGAGCATGGAGCTGATCTCTTCATAGCCTAATCCCTGCATATCCCGCAGGACGAGGACCTCTTTGAACTCCTTATCAAGGCCATTGATGCACTGCCGGACCCGGGCCTGCGCCTCCCGCTGCTCAAGGGTTTCGAGGACAGACGGGGCGGCCGAGACCGGCTCCAGGCAGATACCGCCCTCCTCAGACCTGACCGGATCGTCTAAGGAAACCTCCCTGCGGCCGGCAAGGGTCTCCGCCTTTTTCAGGTGATTGCGCGTCCGGTTCACCACAATCGTATAGAGCCAGGTCGAGAAGCGCGACCGCTCCTCAAACCGGCTGATATTTCCATATGCCGCGACAAAGGCGTCCTGAACGATCTCGCAGGCGTCCTCATAACTTCCGGTCATGCGAAAGGCGATATTGAGCATCTTCTTCTGGTGCCTCTTAACCAGCGTCTCAAAGGCGTCTGTATCGCCTTTCCTGCAGAGCGATACCAGCGGCCCGTCTTCATCATGTGCCGTATTCGCAGGCTCAGTCATATATTAAGACAAGCAACCAGCATAAAAAGTTTCCTCTCGCCGCAGATACGTATCTTCACCCTGTCAGTTATATCATGCCATACCGGACAGGGATGATGAAAAGAAAAGCGCCGCAGCCGGGAACAAATTCCCCTTCCCTGTTGTCTCAGTCAGTAGGAACCACTTTCAGAAAGGAGAGAAAACATGAAAACAGCAGTGGTCACGCTATTTTCCATCATCTGTCTGATGTCGGCAGCGCCGGGATTCGCTCATGGCGGAGGGAATGTGGATGTTGATGTTGTGACCGAAGGGGGGGAGACGCTCCACATGATACCCCACAAAAACTACGAAACAGGCGGCGCTCACGTCTTCAAGAAATACCTTGAGGCGAAAAAGGGGCAAAACTACGGTATCGTCATCAGGAACAATACTCCGGACAGGATCGGCGTGGTGATAGCCGTTGACGGCAGGAATATCATCAATGGAAGCGCATCGAACCTCCGGACGGGCGAGGCGATGTATATCGTGAACCCGTACTCCAGTGAAAGACTCGACGGCTGGAGGACCGGCAAAAACACAACGCACCAGTTCTATTTTACGGATGCAGGAGATTCCTATTCCGCGAGGACCTTCAGTGACTCCTCGGCCATGGGAGTCATTGCTGTTGCGGCATTCCGTGAAAGGGTGCGATACGGGTATCCGAAGGAAAGGTCGATGCAGCAGGCCCCCGCGCCCGCGGCAGGCGCGCCTGCACGGGATGAGGCACAGGGACTGAACAGCGAAAAGGCTGGGACCGGCTTTGGTGACGAACGGTATTCGCCGACGGTTACAGTGGCATTCGAGCCGGAAGGGACGCCCTTCAGCAAAACGCTTATCAAATACGAATGGCGCGAGGCGCTCTGCGGGAAGGGCATTCTGAGATGCCGGCCGGATGACCGCAACCGCTTATGGGATGACAGCCGCTATGCGCCATTTCCGCCGGGATATGTAAACCGCTGAGAAGAGACCTCTCTCAGTGATAACAGAAGGGGTACGGCAACCGCACCCCTTCTGTTATTCATCCCGGCCTTCCCTGATCTGAAACATCCTTTCGCATCTTCTTGAACATATTGATCAGCCCGTTGGTGGAAGAATCATGAGCTGTCACCAGCCCATCGCCGGCCAGTTCAGGGAAGATCTTCTGCGCAAGCTGTTTCCCCAGCTCCACGCCCCACTGGTCAAAGCTGAAGATGTTCCAGATCACGCCCTGCACAAAGATCTTGTGTTCGTACATGGCGATCAGACTGCCGAGGGTCCGGGGTGTGATCTTCCTCAGAAGGATGGAGTTGGTCGGTCTGTTGCCGCTGAACACCTTGAAAGGCGCCAGCCTTTTTATCTCATCGTCGTTTGCCCCAGCCTCCCTGAGTTCCGCAACCGCCTCGTCATACGGCTTCCCCACCATCAGGGCCTGTGTCTGAGCGAAGAAGTTCGACAGCAGTATGGCATGATGGTCCCCTGCGGGGTTGTGGCTGACCGCGGGCGCTATGAAGTCACAGGGGACCAGCTTTGTGCCCTGATGGATCAACTGGTAGAAGGCATGCTGCCCGTTGGTGCCCGGCTCACCCCAGATTACCGGGCCTGTCTGGTAGGTGACTGCCTGACCCGACCGGTCAATGCCTTTTCCGTTGCTCTCCATATCCCCTTGTTGGAAATAAGCGGGGAACCGGCGCATATACTGATCATACGGCAGGATCGCCATCGTCTCGGCGCCGAAGAAGTTGTTGTGCCAAATACCCAGAAGCGCCAGGATCACCGGCATGTTTCTTTCGAAAGGTGTTTCCCGGAAGTGCCTGTCCATGGCATGACCGCCCTCAAGGAGTTCAGCGAAGTTTTCGAAACCGAGGGAACAGGCGATGGAGAGGCCGATGGCTGACCAGAGGGAGTACCGGCCGCCAACCCAGTCCCAGAAGACGAACATGTTCTCAGGCGCTATGCCGAACTTCTCCACAGCGGCCCGGTTTGTTGATATGGCAACAAAGTGATTTTTCACGAACCGCTCGTTCATAGCCGTCTCAAGGAACCACTTCCGCGCTGTGTGGGCGTTCGTCATGGTCTCCTGCGTTGTGAAGGTCTTGGAGGCGACCATAAAGAGGGTCGTCTCAGGAGAAAGGCCCTTGAGTGTTTCGACTATATGCGTCCCGTCTACATTCGATACGAAATGCGTCCTGATGTGGGGTTTGCGATAGGGCCTCAGGGCCTCGGTCGCCATGATCGGCCCGAGGTCAGATCCGCCTATCCCTATATTGACGATGTCGGTAACCGCCTTGCCGGAATATCCCTTCCACTCCCCTGAGATGACCCTTGATGAGAAAAGTTCCATCTGTCTCAGGACGGCGTTTACGCCGGGCATGACATCCTGTCCATTCACCAGGACAGGCGTGTTCGACCGGTTCCTCAGGGCGGTGTGGAGAACGGCCCGGCCTTCTGTCTCGTTGATCTTGTCGGCGGCGAATATCTTCCCGATCGCCTCCTGCACCCCTGCCTCGCCAGCAAGTTCGATCAGCAGGCCGAAGGTCTCTGCGTTTATGATGTTTTTTGAATAATCGAGAAAGATA
This sequence comes from Nitrospirota bacterium, assembly GCA_021825805.1. Classification (GTDB taxonomy): domain Bacteria; phylum Nitrospirota; class Thermodesulfovibrionia; order Thermodesulfovibrionales; family UBA6898; genus JAKAGF01. The sequence goes on along the minus strand of JAKAGF010000065.1, from coordinate 8,113 downwards.
TCCTCAAACTGCGTTGAGAACCTTGAGAACCTGGCCGGGTCCTGCTGGAACAGTTCTTTCATATGGACGGCCTTCATGTCTTCATAATGGCCGGCCAGCCTTTTCCAGGAGGCCATGTGAAGAGGATTTTTCCTGTTGAGCATGCACGCCTCCGTTTCCCGGCCCTTGCAGGGTTCAAGCGCTGTCCCGCATCCCTTCGTACGACCAGTTTCTTTGATGTGGATTTTTCCTGACGCTCACATTCTACTAAAAGGGAATGAGCTTTGCAATGCAATGCCGGGGGCCGACCGGGAGGCAGACAAAGCAGAAGCCGGATCAAAAGAGATCAAGAGCGGCGCTGTCCTGTTGAGCAATCGTCCTTTTCGCTGAAATAACCCTGAATCTGGGCTATTTCGGCCCATGTTTGCCGGTTGTGAAACTCTTTGTCTCGCAATAAGATATAAGAAGAAGGTTAGACGCGAAGTTTTTTTTGGAGGAGGCGGAGGGCCGTTTGGAGGAGGTCGGAGGAGGTGACATATGGTACTCGAAATTAACGAGAAGGAACGGGAGATTCTGAGACATGCCCTGGAGGTCTACGAAGAGGAGTTGAAAAACGAACGGGTAAGGACTGACAACCGTAAATGGAAGACAGCCCTGCGCGACGAGCAGGAAGTCATCGACAATATCCTCAAAAAGGCTGCCTGAGAAAAGGGCATTCGTTCAAAAAGTCGTTATAGATCCCCGGAACGGGGATCTTTTTTTGGCCGAAAAGCCCTCAATGTCAAGATTGACTCTGCCTCGTCTTCCATCATCCGCCCTTCTTCAGCAACTGCTGTCCATACCTGGCAGCTCCCCACAAGCCGCTCTCCTCATTGGTGATCAGAAACACCGGCATCTGCGCGAGTATCCTGCCCATGGTCTTTGAATCGCGGAACTCTGATGCAAAGGCCTCATTGGTGACAAGCTCAGGCGCCTTTGCCGCGATCCCTCCTGCTATGTACAGCCCTCCCCGTGCGAACACCTCAAGGGCAAAGTCGCGGCATACCCTTCCATAGAAGCGTGCTGCCCACACCAGCGTCTCGCTCCCTGACGTAAACCGGGCTGCAATATCCCGGGGGTCGAGCTTCTCACCGGAAAGGAACTGATGGATGAGGCCCAGTCCTTTTCCTGAAACTATGTCGTTTCCGGTCGCATACTCCATACCGTGTTCCTGCCGCAGAAAATCCATGAACCTGAATTCAGGCCCGGAGACAAAGGGAAAGGCAGCGTGGCCGCCTTCTGAAGGGACGGCGATAAAGCTTCCGTTCCGGTCAGCTATCAAAGCAGCCTTTCCCAGGCCGGTGCCTGCGCCGATGACCGCTGCTGCAGCGCCGGGGTAAACGGAGCCGGCCAGTATCTCACGGGCCGCTTTACCCACGGGCGAACGGCAGGCGTAAGCCTGGGCGATGAAATCATTGATCAGGACTGTCCTTCCGCACCCGTGACGCGTTTGCATATCAGAGACATCCACGTCCCACGGGATGAGGGGAGGCGCGCTATAGGCGCCCTGTTCAACAGGACCTGCCACAGCCATCACCGCAACATCAGCATCCTGCGGCAGAAGGGAGAAAGCGCTTTCCCTCAGTATCTCCATCAGCCGGCCGAAAGACGATGCGTCCCCTGTCCTGAACCACTGCGAACGGACCAGGCGGAGGCTGCCGTCAGGTTCGGTCTCGAAGTGACCGAACCGGCTGTTCGTCCCGCCGATGTCAGCTGCGAGGATCTTCCCGGGCTTCATTATCCACTCCCTGTCATATGCTGATTCAGAAGGAAAGCCATGTCTCCGTCATTGAACTGGCAGGCTGCTGAAAAATATGCTTTCAGCCGTTATTTCGTCATTCCCGTGCAGACGGGAATCCAGTGTTTCTACATACTCCTGGATACCCGCCTTCGCGGGTATGACAACATTCGGCGCGATCTTCAGCATCCTGCAAGATTGTACCATGTCCTGCATGGGATGACTTGCTTGAGGGCCGGATTTGCTATAATACCGGAGTCTGATCGCACGACGACAATCACTCTACAGAGAAGAACAAGGAACAAGGGGGAAGTGGTGGCAGGGGAAGATATCTCAAAGCTCAGGATAGACAAGACAGTCGCAGCCAGTCAGCCTCGGAAACGTCGCAGGCTCATCCGCTGGATCGTTTTGGGATGTGCCGTCATTCTGCTGGTGTCCCTGTACAGCACGGGCGTCTTCACCCCTGCGGTCAGTGTCGAGACAGCCGGCGTCACACAGGCGTATCCCTCGCAGGCCTTCACCATCCTGCATGCAAGCGGCTATGTGGTTGCCCAGCGCAAGGCAGCAGTGGCGTCGAAGGCAACGGGCCGCCTGGTGGACCTCCTGGTGGAGGAGGGAAGCAGGGTCAGCAGGGGCTCTGTCATCGCGAGGCTCGAAAGCGAAGACGTAATCGCATCAAAAGACCAGGCAGCAGCAAACCTCAACGCAGCCGGCGCAGCCCTTGAACAGGCAAAGGCCGAACTGCATAATGCGGACCTTGAGTTCAAACGGAGCAGGGAACTGGTCGGCAAGGGCTTCATCAGCCGGACAGACTCTGACGCTGCCGAGGCCCGTTATAAGAAAGCCGTTGCCGCTGTCGGAGGGGCTGAGGCGTCGGTCAGGTCGGCAAAAGCCGCCCTCCAGGCAGCAAATGTTGCGATCGAATATACTTTGATACGCGCGCCGTTCGATGCGGTGGTCCTGACCAAAAACGCTGATATCGGCGATATGGTCACCCCCTTCGGAGCGGCGGCAAACGCCAAGGCGGCCGTCGTCACGATCGCTGACATGGGCTCGCTTCAGGTAGAGGTAGATGTGTCTGAATCGAACATCGAAAAGGTGAAGAAGGGGCAGCCCTGCGAGATACAGCTCGACGCGCTCCCTGAGAAGCGTTTCCGCGGCGCCGTGCATATGATCGTGCCGACCGCTGAACGGACAAAGGCGACGGTTCTGGTAAAGGTGTCCTTCACGGACAAGGACAGCCGCATCCTTCCGGAGATGAGCGCAAAGGTGGCGTTCCTGCAACGGCCGGTCTCCGCTGCTGAGGAGAAGCCCCGGACAGCGGTCAGCTCATCAGCCGTGCTCACGAAAAACGGCAAGACCTCGGTCTTTCTCCTGAAAGATGACCGCGTATTCGAGACCCCGGTGGCTGCAGGCCCGCGGCTCGGAGACATGACGGAGATAACGGCCGGACTCAAGCCGGGCGACAAGGTGGTCATCAAGCCCTCCCCTGCGCTGAAGTCAGGCGCAAGGATAAAAGTTGCAGAGCATTAGATGGCCGATAACCGCCCGATCATCGTCGAGATACGGAATGTATTCAAGTCTTACAGGCGCGGCAGCCAGGTTGTGCCGGTCCTCGATGACATCACCTTCGACATACCGGAGGGTGAGTTTCTCGCCCTGATGGGCCCCTCGGGTTCAGGAAAGAGCACCCTGCTGAACCTGATCGCAGGCATCGACAAGGCCGACTCGGGCGCCATAAAGGTCGGCGGCGTGGACATCACGACCCTCTCTGAAACAGACCTGGCCGCGTGGCGGGCGACAAACGTTGGATTCATATTCCAATTCTATAACCTGATGCCGGTCCTCACCGCATTCGAGAACGTTGAGCTGCCGCTGCTGTTGACAGGCCTTTCCCGCCGGCAAAGGAGAGAACACGCGGAAACGGCGCTGGCTGCCGTTAACCTCTCCGACAGGGTTGACCATTACCCGTCGCAATTGTCCGGGGGCCAGCAGCAGAGGGTGGCAATCGCCAGAGCGGTCGTCACCGACCCGACGATACTCGTGGCGGACGAGCCCACCGGCGACCTTGACCGCCGTTCGGCCGAAGAGATCCTGGATCTCATGGAGAGGCTCGTACATGAAGTCGGCAAGACGATCATCATGGTCACCCACGACCCCCGCGCAGCCGGCAAGGCGCATATCATCAAACATCTCGAAAAGGGCGTCCTGAACAACCATGTTCGCTCTCAAGATCCTCTTTAAGAACGCCTTTCGCCACAAGCTCCGCACGACCCTGACCGTGCTCGGCATCACCATCGCCATCCTCGCCTTCGGCATGCTGCGGACGGTCGTGGGAGCATGGTATGCGGGCGTCGAGGCCTCCTCGGCAACAAGGCTGATCACCCGCAATGCCGTCTCTCTCGTCTTCTTCCTGCCCATCGCCTATAAAGAGCAGATCCGCCAGGTGCCGGGGGTGACGGCGGTCGGGTACTCGGACTGGTTCGGCGGGGTATATATAGACGAAAAGAATTTCTTCCCCAGCTTCGCGACAGAGGCCAGGACGGCGATGGAGATGTTTCCGGAATTCCTGGTGCCTGATGACCAGAAGAAAGCCTTCTTCCGCGAGAGAAAAGGCGCTGTCGTCGGCAGGAAGACCGCCGAGAGGTTCGGCTGGAAACTGGGGGACACGGTGACGCTGAAGGGGACCATCTTTCCAGGCAACTGGGATTTCGTGATCCGCGGGATATACCGCGGCGCGCAGAAGAGCACGGACGAAACGCAGTTCTTCTTCCACTGGGACTACCTGAACGAATCCCTGAAGAAGACCGCTCCCAACCGGGCCGACAGGGTGGGCTGGTTCCTCGTCGGAGTCAAGAGCCCGGATGCAGCTGCCGATGTTTCCGTGGCGATCGACAGGCTCTTCAAGAACTCCCTGGCCGAGACCGTAACGGAGACCGAAAAGGCGTTCCAGCTGAGCTTCATCTCGATGACCGAGGCGATTGTCGTTGTGATACGGCTGGTCTCCTACATCGTCATTGTCATAATCATGGCGGTGATGGCGAACACCATGGCGATGACGGTAAGGGAAAGGATCGGCGAATACGCCGTCATGAAGACCCTCGGGTTCGGCGCATGGCATATAGGCGGGCTCATCTTCGGCGAATCGCTGGTGATCGCCGCGATCGGCTCGGCCTTCGGCATCGGGCTCACCTTCCCAGCCGCAAAGGCCTTCGGCGATTCCCTGAGCCAGTATTTCCCTGTCTTCAACGTCGCCAGGAGCACCATCTATATGGACATGGCGGCCGGGCTTGCCGTTGCGGTAGTCGCGGCCCTGTTCCCGGTCTGGCGCGCGGTCCGGATACGGATCGCCGACGGACTCAGGAGGATCGGATAAGTGGCAATCCCGGTTTCGTACAGTTTCAGGAACCTCTGGACCCGGAGACTCACTACGATACTGACCGGGGGGGGCATGGCCCTGGTGGTCTTTGTCTTTGCCTCTGTCCTGATGCTCGCCGAAGGGTTGCGCAAGACTCTTATCGAAACAGGGTCGTATGACAATGTGGTCGTCATTCGCAAGGCCTCCCAGTCGGAGATGCAGAGCGGCATCGACCGGCTGCAGGCGTCCGTTGTCGAGACAGAGCCGGGGGTCGCCGTCGGTCCTGGAGGCAAACCCTTTCTCGCAAAGGAACTGGTGGTGATCATCAACCTCCCAAAGCGCGGCAGCGACAAGCCTTCGAACATCACGATCAGGGGTATAGGGGAATTTTCTCTTGCATTGAGGCCCCAGGTAAGACTGGCGCAGGGCCGCATGCCTAAGCCCGGCTCTGCGGAGGTGATCGCGGGCGAGAGCGTTGCAAAAAGGTTCAAAGGGGCGGGCATGGGAGAGACGATCCGCTTTGCGATGCAGGACTGGACCGTTGTCGGGATATTCGAGGCAGGCAGGACAGGATACAGCTCGGAGATCTGGGGCGACGTTGACCAGCTCATGCAGGCCTTTCGCAGGCCTTCGTATTCCTCGGCGCTGTTCAAGCTGGGCGACTCCGGCAGGTTCGGGGAGCTGAAAGACCTGATCGAAAACGACCCCCGCCTCACCCTCGAGGCAAAACGCGAAACAAGATACTACTCCGACCAGTCCGAGATGATGGCCAAGTTCCTGCGCATCCTGGGGATATCGTTGACAGTCATCTTTTCCATTGGGGCGATGATAGGCGCCATGATCACCATGTACGCCGCTGTGGCGAACCGCACATCAGAGATCGGCGCACTCCGGGCCCTCGGGTACCAGAGGCGGAACATCCTCGCCGCTTTTCTGATGGAATCCATGCTCCTCGGCCTGAGCGGAGGGCTCATCGGGCTTCTCTTTGCCTCCTTCATGCAGTTCATCACGATCTCAACCGTCAACTGGCAGACCTTCTCCGAACTCGCCTTCTCCTTCACACTCACCTTTCCCATCGCATACCAGTCGATCCTTTTTTCTCTGATCATGGGGTTTGTCGGCGGCGTGCTCCCTGCCTTCAGGGCCGCCCGCATGAACATCGTCGACGCCCTCAGGACAGGGTAGCGGAGATCAGGACTCCGGCCCGTTCACAACCCTGTGCACCTCCTGGCTCAGCTCCTCCGGTTTGTAGGGTTTGCCGACAACACCGGCAAACCCGAACTGGCGGTAGTTCGACATGATCTGGTCGCCGGAATAACCGCTCGATACGATTGCCTTCGCCTGCGGGTCCAGCGCCAGGAGCCTCGTGATCGCCTCTTTGCCGCCCATCCCGCCGGGGACGGTCAGGTCCATGATGACCGCATCGAAGCGTCTCCCTGATTCCCGGCGCTGCCGGTACAGCGCAACCGCCTCCTCGCCGTCCCGGGCGTAGGAAACATCGTAACCGACCTCATTGAGTATGGCGCCCGCAACCTCCCGCACCATGGCTTCATCATCCATGATCAGGATGTTCCCCTTGCCACGGATCAGGGCCGTCTCGGAAGTCTCTTCCTGTGCCCCCTCAGGGGCCGCTGGGAAGTAGAGACTGAAGGTGGCGCCCTCGCCCTCCACAGAGTCCACCTCTATGTGCCCGCCGTGGTTCCTTACGATGGAATAGACCACCGCGAGTCCGAGACCGTTGCCGCCTTGTTTTGTCGTGAAATACGGATCAAAAATATTATCCAGGTACTCGGCCGGGATGCCCTGCCCCTGATCACTGACCGTCACCTTGACATACCTTCCCTCTTTCAAAGGGAAAGTATTGTCAGGAGGGGCTGTAATGTTTTCCGCGCAAACGGTGATCATACCGCCCACCGGCATCGCCTGGCAGGCATTGAGGACAAGATTATGGAAGACCTGCTCTATCTGCCCGGAATCGACATCAATGGGCCAGAGGTCCCCGGGAAGGCTGAAGTCGATCCGCACGTTCGTGCCCAGCACCGCAAATTGCGAGGTCTCCCGAATAAGGTGGCCCGGCGCGATGACACCCTTGCGCGGGGCCCCGCCCTTCGCAAAGGTGAGCAACTGCTGCGTGAGGCCCTTTGCCCGAATAGAGGCCTTCTCCGCTTCCATGAGTTTCCGCACAAGATGGTCATCCTTCCCGAGCTTCATCCTCACCAGGGAGATATTGCCGAGGATGGCGGTAAGAATATTATTGAAATCATGGGCGATACCCCCGGCCAGCACGCCCAGGGATTCGAGTTTCTGTGCCTTGAGACGCTCCGCCTCGAAACGCTTCTGGTCCGTGATGTCCACCAATATGCCCCGGAGTCCGACCACCCTGCCGTCCGCCACAATTTGACTCATGTGTGCCACGGCGGGGAATGTCGTCCCGTCTCTTCTCATCACGTTATATTCCTGGGGGTCTATGGCAACTCCCTGCATCCTGTCATTCATATTCCTGAGCGCCCTCGGCAGGTCCTCGGGGGCCAGGGTATGGGCAACGCTGAAATTTTTTTCGAGGTCCTCCGGCTTGTAGCCGAAGGTCGCATAGCCGGTCCTGTTGACAAAGGTGTAGATTCCTTTTTCATTAAACTCGAAGACCGTCAGCGGCAGGGAGTCAGTCATCTCCCTGAAGCGTTCCTTGCTCACCTTCAGTTCCTCCTCGACTTCCTTTCGGATGTCGATTTCCCTCTGCAGGCTCTCGTTGTACTCGGTGAGCGCGGCAACATGCCTTATGAGGTAGACGATAACGGCCGATACGATCAGGGAAACAACCCCGCCAGTGACGAGATAATCGAATGTAACCTTCCCCTGAAGGACAAGACTCATGACCCTAAATCCGCGATTAGAAAAAAAGAGATGATAAAAAAACCTCGTTAATGTGATAAGTTTAAGGTTGAATAGACGCAAAAACATATCACCAACGAGGTGAAATAATGATGACACAAACGGTGCTT
>JAKAGF010000064.1 GCA_021825805.1 Nitrospirota bacterium | reverse complement strand
TTGGCCATATTTGAAGAGATTATAAATATTCTGCAAAAAAAATTCCATAGAAAAAGGCTCACCGTCATCCTTCCCCTTGGGGTACGGGGAGGTCCGGAGGGGTCTTCGACGCCCTGCACGTGGACAGAGCCAGGCAATCATGCGATTCCCTGTTCAGCCACTGATCCCTGAACCCCCGGACGAATATAGCCGTGACTCTGCGCAATATAGTCCAGGCGCAGGGTCGCCAGGTCTTCGACCTGAAGCAGCGCCGAAGGCGTAGGGGAAAAAGTGCTTATGACTTTAAGGTACCCCTTGCATTTATCACATACCTCCACCCGGTATTGTTTCTTGTCTCCTTCCATATACAGGAATCCGAGCGAACGGTGGTCTTCATTTCCGCAGTACAGGCACTGAAGTCTGCGGAACTGCCAGTCAGCTCCGCAACGCCCGCATCTCAGATACTTCATGAGATTGTTGTCGCGAAACTCTCCAAGGGTTGGCAATGCGCCGCAGACATAACAGGTCCCCTTGTTCCAGGAAACACCGTCTGCGAGTGATGACAACTGGCGGCGCCATGCACGGAAGGCTGGTCTGAGCGCGCTTTCCGCCAGTGTCTTCAGTAGTCTGTGGTCGAGTCCAAGGTCTTCGGCCGCCAGCCTGATTGAGTCGCTCTCCCCCCGGGCCGCCAGTGACAGAAGGCCGGCAACATCAAGTATCTCATCCTGCAGCGCCGATCCTATCAGCCGGACACGGCTGCCTTGCAGGCGCTTCTCCAGAGAACCGGCGAGCCGGAGCATCAGCGCCTGCACTTCCTGCAGATCAAGCTCAAGATCAAGGCCATCGAGGAGGTGATGCCCGCCCTCCATTTTCGTGCGGGCCTCTTCGGCCGTCAAAGACGGCGGAGAAACATGAAGGCCGGAGTTGTCGAGCAATGGCAGAAATGCTGCGTACGCCTGCGCCAACTCCTTCAGGTCCGGCGACTCCTCCCCGAGCTCGCGCAGACGGCGCACGATCAGGTCGTCATTTCCGCAGCCCATAGCCGTCATCATGCCACCGTCGCAAAACGCGCCGGCCGCGTCATCCGCTGATCTCCCGGCGGTCCTCATCAATTCCGCTGCCGGAGCCGCGAGAACGGAGGCTGATGAGCGCCGCCAATCCCGCCAGCAGCGTGGAGATCCTCGTCCCCAGCGACGAGAGCTGCCTGCGCTGAGGCACGACCGGATTTTCAGGAAGTCCGTAGACCTCAGGCTTGTCCATCAGGAGGTAAAACACCTTGAGACCTCCCGCCTGGCTGTAGCCATAGACGTTCGCCTTGTTCTCTCCCAGTGACCTCAGCCTTGATAGCCGGGCATCGGCCTTTGCCTTAAGTTCGGGGATATCGCCGAAGGCGATGGAGCCGGTCGGGCAGGCCTTTGCGCATGCTGTGCCGAGGCCGTTGTGGATGCGGTCGTTGCAGAGCGTGCACTTATGCGACGTGCGGGTCTTCTCGCTGAACCTGATCACCCCGTAAGGACATGCCTTGTTGCAGAGCTTTGTGCCCACGCACTTGTCCTGCCGCACGATCACATTGCCCAGGTCCGTATGCTCGATTGCGCTCACCGGGCATACGTTCAGGCAGGCCGCGTCTGCGCAGTGTTTGCAGGAATCACTCATGAAGAGCCAGCGCGATCCGACCCGCCGGTAATTGATCTGCTCGATAAAGAGGACATGCCGCCAGTCCGTTGCGCTCAGCTTGGCTGTGTTGTCATAGGAATTGCCGGTAAAATTGAAGGCAACCGGATAGGGCATGCCGGGCTCCTTTCTGAAGTGGGAAGGCTCCGGGTCGAGGCCGTTCCATTCCTTGCACGCAACCTGGCAGGCCTTGCATCCGGTGCAGATTGAGGTATCCACAAACATTCCCTTTGCCATGTCACACGCCTCCTCTCTTTCCCGCCCTGACGTTGCAGGTGAAGACCTTCCCTTCGTGGATGGTAACGTTGGGGTCGGCCACAAGGGCGCTGAGGTTGTTCACCACATCCCCCTGGGCCGTGCCCTGCCAGCCCCAGTGCCACGGCATTCCGACCTGATGCACGGTCTTGCCGTCGATGACAAAGGGCCGCATGCGGCGGGTCACCAACGCCCTGGCCTGGACCTGGCCGCGGGCGGTCTCGATTGTCATGAACTCTCCGTGGACGATGCCCTTTTCATTGGCAAGCTCGGGCGAGATCTCACAGAAGAGCTCCGGCATCAGTTCAGCCAGCCAGGGAAGCCAGCGGCTCATCACCCCGCTGAGGTAGTGCTCGGTCAGCCGATAGGTGGATATGACGATGGGATACTTAGGGTCAGCCACCTTGTGATAGGAGTTGCCTTCCACATGCCATACCTTGACCACCGGGTTGGCCTGCTGTTTATACAGCGGGTTTCTGACCGGCGACTCATAAGGCTCGTAGTGAGTCGGCAGCGGTCCGTCCACCAGGCCCGAGGGAGCAAAGAGCCATGCCTTGCCGTCCGGCCTCATGATGAAGGGATCATCGCCTCCTAACCAGTCGAAGGCGAGCCCGTCATCCTTGCCTTTGGACCCAGGGGCCTTTGCAGGCGCAAAGTCGATGCCCTCCCCTGCGGGGGAGACCCACTTTCCGGAAGCCTGGTCCCAGAAGACGAGCTTCTTCCGTTCAGACCAGGGCGCGCCCTTTAGGTCCGCAGAGGCGCGGTTGTACATGATATGCCGGTTTGCCGGCCAGGCAAAGCCCCAGTTGGGAGAGATCCAGTTGTCCGCCTGACGCCGGGCGGACAGGTTCCTGCCCTCCTCTGGTATGACGCCGGTATATATCCATGCGCCGCAGACGGTGGAGCCGTCCTCCTTGAGGTTGGCAAAGGAGGATACCGGCTTCTTGTCAGACCAGGTATAACCGTTGATCTCCTTCAGCGCCTTGTACGATGAAGGCTCGTCCTTGATCCTCCAGCCGGCAACCTCAGCCGGACCGGGTTCATAGTCCCAGGTGAGGTTCTTAATCGCCCAGTCCCGGTCGTTTGAGGAATTCTTGTAAAGCTCCTTCAGACGCTTTCCGAGGTGAAAGGTGAACCAGAGGTTGCTGCGACAGTCGTCGGGAGGGTCTGCCGCCTTATCGTGGTATTGCAGCAGCCGCTGGGTGTTGGTAAAAGAGCCTTCCATCTCCGGCACTGTTGCAGAGGGCAGAAAGATGATCTCAGTCTTGATGTCAGCGGTCTTCAGCTCCCCTGATATGATCTCAGGCGAGTTGCGCCAGAAGCTGGCGGTCTCGGTCTCGAAGAAATCACGGACCACCATCCAGTCGAGCTTGGCCAGGGCCTTGCGCTGGAAACGGGCGTTCTGGCCGCCGACAGCCGGATTTTGCCCCACGCAGAGGAACCCCTTGATCCTGCCTGCCATCATGTCAACGAACATGGGCAGATGCGAATGGTCGCCGGTGATCTTGGGATGATAATTATAGCCGTAATCATTCTCCTTCGTCGCCGCGTCGCCGAACTGGGCCTTGAAGTACGAGACAGCGAACTTCGGGTAATTCCCCCAATAACTCGTGGCAACCGGCGTCGCCTCGGTAAGAATGAAGTCCTTCAGCGTGTCGTGGTTCAACCGGGCGTCAGGCATGTTGAGGTAGCCGGGCAGGGAGTGATAGAGGGTGGCGATGTCGGTCGAGCCCTGGATAGTCGCGTGTCCTCGCAGGGCGAGCACCCCTCCCCCGGGCCTGCCGATATTGCCCAACAGGGCCTGGAGCATACCGGCGGTGCGGATGATCTGCACGCCCACCGTGTGCTGTGTCCATCCCACCGCGTAAGTGATGTTGGAGGTCCTGTCGCGGCCCGAATTATTCAGGAGCGTATCGGCCACCTTCAGGAAGACCTCCTTCGAACAGCCGCAGACCCGCTCCACCATCTCCGGCGTGTAACGGCTGTAATGCCGTTTCACGATCTGGAATACGCACTGCCGGTCCTTCAGCGTGGGATCTGTCTTCGGTCTGCCGGGGATGCGCTGCAGGAGAAGATCGGTGAAGTTCTTTGACTCGGTTACCGACGGTTTCGGGGCCGGATTGCGCTGGTAAGACCAGCTTTCCCTTGAGTAGACCCTGCCATCGGCGGAAAGTCCCGAAAAGAGGCCGTCCAGCTCTTCGGTATCCTTGAACTCGGAATTCACCAGCGTTGCGGCGTTGGTGTAGTTGACGACATATTCCCTGAAGAAAGGATCGGAGTTCCAGCGGTCGCTGTTGATGACGTGCGTGATCAGCCCGCCCAGGAAGGCGATGTCAGTGCCCGCCCTGATCTGGGCGTGGATATCGCAGAGGGCGGATGTCCGCGTAAACCGCGGGTCAACATGCATCAGGACCGCGCCATGTTCGGTCTTGGCCTTAAGCGGCCAGCGAAAGGCGACTGGATGGCACTCCGCCATATTCGAACCCATGATCATGACCGCGTCTGAATTGACGAGGTCGCGCGGAAAGGTGGTGGAACCTCCACGACCAAAACTTACCCCCAGACCGGGGACAGTGGAGGAGTGTCATATACGGGCCTGGTTTTCCACATAGACGACTCCCAGGCCGTGCATCAGTTTCTGCTGGGCATAGTTCCATTCGTTATCGATGGTGGCGCCGCCGAGCGAGGCGACCGCGTATGTGTTCATCACGCGTTTCTTCACCCTGCCGCCCTTGCCGTCCGGCAGCTCCTGAAACTCGTTGAAGTCGGCGTCCCGGGTCTGTTTCACCAGTTCGGCTGCGCGGTTCATGGCCCATTCGAGGGACTTCTCCTCCCAGTGGTCGCTGCCGGGCGCGCGGTATTTCACCTTTGTCCAGCGGTGCTCATTGTTGACCAACTGGTAGGTGGCCGCGCCTTTGGGACAGAGGGTCCCTTCGCTGATGGGCGAATCGGGATTCCCCTGGATGTCGATGATCCTGCCTTCGTCGTTTGTCATAACGATCTGGGCGCATCCGACAGAGCAATACGGGCAGATGCTGGGAGTCTGTTTTCCCGTTTTCGCGAGGACAGCGCGCGCCGCCTCCTGGGCAGCGGACGTATCAAGGCCGAGGCCCGCGAGATCTGCCGCAACAGCCGCGCCGATTGTGCCTGCCGATATTTTAATGAATTGCCTTCGATCGACTTTCATGGTGCTCGTCGCTCCTTTCTCTTGTCTTTTTCTGGCATTGATTGTCTGTTCTGATGACGAATCAGTTTGATTGGAGATATCTGATGTCTTGCGTAACACATCGTTTTGCAATGCCGCGCCTCTGCTAACAGGCTACCATGAACAGGGGTTCTGTCAAGACCCGGCAGCGTACCTTCGCCTGGTGCGCGCAAAAAAAAAGCCCCTGCTCTTTCGAGCAGGGGCTTCATCGCTCCGGCCGTTGAGAACGACCTGTTTCTTACAATCCGATGTGCGGCCTTCCCGCCTTCTCGATCTCGCGGCGCGCGGCCATGTCCATGAGGACTTTTTCTGTGCCGAACTTGCCGGGCTCGTACTTTTTAAGCTTCAGCGCCGCCCTTGCCTTGTCGATGTAATCAAGGGTCATGGCGAGTATCTTTTCAGGATCGGGTTCGAAATGCACCGCTCCCCTGAATCTCTCGAACCACACTTCCGTCATGATCCTGGTGACCTCCTTGCTCGCGCTGACGGGAGACTCGCCGCCCATGATGACCGGCACGCCGGATGCGGCAAAATAGCAGGCAATGGCGGTCGCCTTCTCCGACATCCATTCAGGGGCGATGCCTACCGCAGGCATGCCGCCGATCTCATCGGAAAGTCCGCCTTCTGCAGCCATCGCGGCGGCGATTGTGAGAATCCTGGTATTGTCAACGCATGAGCCCAGGTGCAGGATCGGCGGTATGCCGATGGCCTCGCATACTTCCCGAAGACCGGGACCCGCGTACTCCATCGCCATCTCCGGCGTCAGGTAGCCCACGCTGCCGCACGCCACGGAACTGCATCCGGAAGAGACTATGAGCACGTCGTTCTTGATCAGCTCCACGGCAAGGTACTTGTGCAGGCCGGTGGCCGGGACCCTGGGGTTGTCGCACCCGACGAGACCCACCACCCCGCGCACCCTGCCCGCCATTATCGCGTCGTTCAACGGCCTGAAGGAGCCTCTGTACCTGCCGCCCTGCATATACTCGATGTATTCGTGCGAGAAACCCGCAATGAGAGGATACTTGTCGGTTACATGGCTCCCCCCTTTTTTCCTGTTCGAGTAGTTGTCGATGGCGAGCTTCGTGATCTCCTTTGCGATCTCCTTCGCCCGGTCCTCTTCGAACTGGATATGCTGGGCGCCGGGTATCTTCACCTTTTTCGAGGTGGTAATGAATTTCGTGTGGAACTTCTTCGCCAATCCCGCGAGGGCGGGCATGATGCACTGTACGTCCACGACCATGAGCTCGACGAGACCCGTCATGATCGAAAGCTCCTGGTTGGTGAGCCCGCCGGCGCTCGGAATGCCGTGTCTCATCATGACCTCGTTGGCTGTGCAGCACATACCGCCGAGGTTGATGCCCTTCGCGCCCTTCGACTTTGCGTAGGCGATCATTTCGGGGTCGTTCACCACTTCGACGAGGATCTCCGCGAGCATCGGCTCGTGGCCGTGGATGACTATGTTGACCTCATCCTCCTTGAATATTCCAAGGCTCGCCTCCGCCTTCACCGGCTGCGGCGTGCCGAAAAGGACATCCGTGACCTCGGTGGAGATCATGCTGCCGCCCCACCCGTTTGAGATCGCGGTGCGCAGACCGTGCATAAGAATGGAGTCAGGGTCCGCATCCATTCCCATGGTGGTCCTGTCAAGGGTCTCTGCGACCTCCCTGTCAAGGCCCCTCGGGACAATGTCCCACTTTCTCCATCTCTCCTGGGTCTTCTGCGGCGCCCTTTTGATGAAATTCATCTCGCCCCTCTGCCTGCCGAAATCCTCTATCAGTTTCGTCGCCACGTCGCGCGCGACGTCGTTCACCGGCCTGCCCTCGAATTCGATATCGAGGATGCCGGCGATCCGGTAGAGCTTCCGCACGTCGGTGATCTTGAAGTCCTTTGCGTGGCCTTCGGCGACCGCAAGCAGTGTAAAGGCCATGTCCCTGCCGTGGTCGCCGTGGCAGGCGGTCCCGGCGGCGATCATCCGCGCGAAATTTCTCGCGGCTACAGTGGCGACACTCGCGCCGCATACGCCCTTTGCCGTCGCCTCGGCGTCTTTACCGACCAGCCTGCATGGACCCATGTGGCATATCTTGCAGCACGCGCCCGTTTCGCCGATGGGGCAGGGTTTCATTTTCTGCGCCCGGTCAAAACAGGTCTCTATCTGATTCGCTTCACCCCACTCAACGATCTTCTCCGAGGCAGGGTTGGCATGATGCGCTTTCTTTTCCATATCAGTATCCTCCGTGGTTATTACTGGATTATCGGATCCATTTCGAGGGCAGGATGTCCCACCGCGGTGAGATGCTCCAGGAGCTTTTCGGAATCCTCGCAGATCGACTCATCGGCGATCTTGTCGAGAAGGTCTGGCACGCCCACCTCCGCGCACCGCTGCTTGAAGTCCTCGGCGATCCTCTCCTTCAACGACTTCGGCATCCAGACGATCCTCTTGATGCCGCCGTCGCCGTAAAGGAACTTCTTGCTGGTGACAAAGTTTACGCCCACGCCCATAAACCCTGGGGTCTGGGCCCCGCCGCCGACCGTACCCGCAAGGGTGGAGAACTTCATGCCCATGGGCGTCATGCCGGTATGTCCGCGATGGACGAGCATAACGCCGTTGGCCTCAGGTATGATGGCGATGATGCACTCGAAACAGCCGCACGAGGTCATGGGGTTTTCCATGATCGTGTACAGGTTCAGGGTCTCAACCGCACCGCCTGTCGCCTTTTTCAGATATTCGTCCGCACCTGTATAGCGGCCGTATTTCGGATCAAGACACTCCCCCTTGCCGATCGGCTGGTTGCCGCCGGTCGGGTCTATCTCGTATGCCGCCTTTCCATCGAGCCAGTTGTAGGCGCCGCACAGGCCGAGACGTTCCGGCGTAATGACGCAGACATGGGCGGGAGCAAAAGACTGGCAGAGCAGACAGGAATAGAAGGTGTCCACTGCCTCGTCCGTCAGGCTGCCGAGCCTGTGGTCGCGCTCCTTGTATGCGACGCGAGCTTCTTCGAGTTTCTCCTTGACGTCCTTTTCGTCTATAAACAAGGTCACCTGGACCTTATCCACGATCGACTTGAACCGGTGATGGGTCATCGCGGAATTCAGGATGCCGAGGTGCTCAAGGGTGAAGCCCTCCTTCTTGGCGTTGTTGCTGATCCTGATCCAGTTGATGTCCCTCTGGCCCATATGCCAGACGCCCTGGGCCTCGTTGATGTTCGAGTGGATCTTTCTTTCGAGGACCGACTCGAAGTCCTTCTGCATCTTCCGTCCGGCCACCTCGATCAGAAGACCCAGCGGAAGCTGGCCCCCCTTCTCGAACCGCTCCTGCCACTTGTCGCCGACGATGATCACCTTGTTGTCCTCGATCTCGTCCATCTCCCTCATCCGGACCCATTCGAATGCCGCTGTCCGCTGTCCGCCGAACTCGATGAAGGTATCTTCCTTCCTGATCCTCTCGCCCTCGAAGGCGGGGCCGAAGGCAACCGGTATGGGCGGTTTCTCCACCGTGATCTTCAGTCCGCGCAGCTCGATGGCCCGCTGGACGATCTTGGCGTGGTCTAATTCCTTGTCCACTTCCTCATAGGTGCAGACGCCCGTGGGATGGATGACCGGTATATCGGTATCGCCGATCGCCGGGAAGCCCATGTTGATGGCGCCTGCTCCTGTCGTCCATTTTATGTCGTCCAGGGGGCCCAGGGCGATGGCAAAGGCAAAGACCCTGTCCTTCTGATATTTGAGATGCTCCTTGAAGTCACCCGGCTTCTTGCCGCCGAAGATGAGCGACGCCCTGATCGCCCAATCGAGGGCGTAGAGGGTATGCTCGGTGTCAGGGCCGAGGGGAACAATGCGAGCGTCCCACCCAAGCTCAACTCCCTTCCTCAGGAGCTGTTTGGTGACGCTGTCGCCGTTGGACTGCCCGGAGAGGAAGGTGAGGATGTTCTTTTCCTGGAGTTCCCGGCAGATATTGACCGCTATATCATCGGTCGGGGCTGCGCCGAGGATCGCCGCGAATCCCGGCATCGTGCCGTCAACGAGCTGGATGCCGAGGTTCCTCTGTATGGTGTCGGAAATAAAGCCGTTGTAAACATAACCCGTCTCCGGGTCCTTGCAGGGTTCAAGCCCCTGGATATATCTCAGAGCGAGAAGTATCTCTTCAGCAAAGAGCGTTGCCATGCCCGAATCAAGCGCCTCGCCGAGGTACGGTTTCCAGAGCTGTTCATCCGGTTCGTCGTGGAGCAGCTCCCTGGCGAAGCCAAGGCCAACGGTCATGTCGCCGAGGGTCTTGACCTGAAAACCCGTCATCGCGTAAATCATGGGAAGATAGAACGCGGTGTCCGGGAATTCAAAGGCAAAACCCTTGCCCTTCTCCGCAATCGTCTTCTGAAGCATCTCATCAGCCTGTCTGACAAGCGTCTGTGCCCCTTTAATGGCTGCTGTCGCAATTAACTTTGACATTTGACCTCCTTCTTTCGAATGGGGCATGCATAGCGCCTCCCCAACACAAAGCCAATTATTTAATTTTTACATTATCTTATATAAAAATCAACCCTGCTTCGTGCGATTATATGCCTACGCCCGGGTTTTCAGGAATGTGGGAATAGCGTTTGCCTCGCGCGGCCCTACCGTGATCTTCCAGCCCGGCAGTTTCTCCTCAATCGCGCCGCTCAGGATGGCAACGTAGCCGGGGATTATCAGTTCCTTATTGGCTACCTCCTTTTCTATGCCGCTGTCAGTGATGAACTGTGCGATCTTCGAAGCGGTGAATTTACCAGCCGCCCACGCGGTCAGAACGGAGAGTCCTTCGGAATCCATGACAGCAAGCCTGCTCGCCACCTTGCTGTTTTCGATCTCGCCGGAGACGATGAAGTACGTCAGGGAGAAATTCGTGGTGATGAACAGAGGCGCATCCGCCTTGGGTTCGCCGATGTTGTAGATCTTCTGCTCCACCTGCATCGGCACCTGAGGATCGGTATAGATGTTCTGACGCAGCGTAAACAAAGCCACGTTCTTCCACTTATCTATGCTGCTGAGCACAACGATCGACGAATATTTGGCCACGCCGACTGAAGCAACAAGCGCCTCGTGGAGACCACCGTCACGTTGAGCAAAGCTGATGACAGGATACCCCAGGGGCTTGAAATTCTTCTTCACCGCAGCCCTTCGGATGAGGGTATTCATCTCGATTATCTCTTTAGCCTTGCGCGCGCCCGGGTCTATCACCATATCCTCAATACCCAGCGCCTTCGCCTTTTCGGTCAGCGCGCAAAGCTCGTCAAGTCCCTTTGCAGCTATGCCCAGGGTTGCCTTATGGGCCTTTGCGACTGCGGCCATGGCCTCGAGGTTTGACGCGTCAGCGCCGTAGATGATGGGCTTCTTGCCGTCAAAGGGCTTGATCGCGGCCTCAGCAGCCTGGGGGTTGCCGGTACTAATGATGACAGGGACACCCGGGGCCTTGGCTGCTACGGCCTTTGCCGCTGCTTCAAGCTTTCCTGCATCGCCTGAGGCGTTGCTGAGCATTATGGCGTCAATTCTGAGCTTCTGCCCGACGCGGTCTATCTCGGAATTCATCACCTGTTCGGCGATGCCGGCAATTTCAGAATCCGAAAGCGTATCCTTGACTTCTATCGCAAAAGCGCATGGATTCACAAATTTTTTGTCATGTCTGAAAAGAACGGTCTCCTCACCCATCTTCGCTGCCTTGTCTCCTGTCCCGAGGCTGATGGGACGGATTGGAGGAGCAGATGCCTCCCCAAGGATCTTTTTCGCCTCCTCGGATACATCAGGGCAGGAATCCAGGGTCGCCTGCCGCTGGGCCAGCTTCATGGCAAACGCGAGACAGGTGGGTTGCCCGCATTTCTTGCAGTTCGTCTTCGGCAACAGCTTGAATATTTCAACGCCGGATAAAGCCATTGGTAATTCCTCCTTACACGAGTTCGTCGATTACTTTTTCTACCGCCTCTGCCGCCTTCGGGTGCCTCATGATAAGGACCTCGGCGCCGGCAATGAGAAGCGCCGCGGCGGTCTCGGCCTCCCAGAGGATGCCCCTCTCTTCGGCGGACCCCCACTGAGGCATGTCGGACTCCGGGGCCTGCGTCTCCTTGACCTTCCAGACGTACATGCCCACATCTCCAAGGAGCGGCTGCTGCATGGTTACATCGTTCTGGGTCAGCGCGGCAAGCCTGATCCTCTCCATGACTGAATAGGTATATTCGAGGCCGTAGCCGAGGGCAGAGCACATGGGGTCGGTAATGAGCTTTTCCTTGTCAAATCCCATCTGGGAGATGAGGATGTTCAACTGCTTCGAGAGATTGATGTCCAGCTCGGACATGGCGATGAGCTTGTGGTTGTTTGCCATCGCGGCGGCGGCGATGGTCTTGTAGTTGGCCTCCTGGGCCTTGCCTATGACGCAGTTCCTGTCCTTGGCTGCCTCGGCAACAGCGAGGAGGACTGACGTGTCCTTTTCAGCGTGGTTGCTCCCCAGGATAATGAGCGGAACCGAGATCGCGGCAAGAACAGCCTTCACCGTCTTGACCGCATCTTCCGCGGAACGGTTTTCGCGGTCCGGATGTGTCCCGATCAGCCGCAGGGCAATCGCGCCGGCCTTCAGCTTGTCCTGACAGAACGTGGCCCACCTTACCGGGTCATCAGAGACGCCCTCATAAGCCTTCCTCACATTTTCAGGCCAGTCCGAGGGCGGGACATCCTGAATCTCCATGGCAACCAGCGGCCTGTTGGGCGCCTCCCCTTCGAACGAGTGAAACGGGAGCACATTCTCACCGCCGACGGTTACAGCCCTGTCGCCGGTTCCAAGCGTTACCGCATATACCCTTCCAGCATATGTTTCTTTTGATGGTGTAAAAGCCATATTTCCTCCTCTTTATCTTCTATCTACATTTCCAGGTATGAATGGGCGTACAGCGTCCTGCCCATGATCACATCGAGCGTCTTGCTGATCTCCGTCATCTTATCGGCATCGGAGAGCTTCTTCCCGGCGAGGACATCGGCCACGAGGGCCCTCTCATTCAACGCCTCAGCCATTTCATGGGAATCGGCTATAGCGGAAGTCAAACCCGCGTCAGCCAGCAGTATGAAATAATACTTGTTCAGGATCGGCCGGAGGGCCTTGGGACAGCCGTTGGAGATATTACTCAGGCCCACAACGGTCTTCATGGGGGGATCGTTCATTTCCTGGAACATGCTTATGGCCTTGATGACATGCCGCGCATGGTCCTGCGACGTAGCGATCTGCAGGACGAGCGGGTCGAGATAGAGGTCTTCCAGCGGCACCCCGTACTCCATGGCGCGGCCCATGATTTCAGCCGCGATGGCGCACCTCTCCTCCGCGTCCGCGGGAAGGCCGCCCTTCCCGACGGTGAGGCCGATGACCTGTGAGTTATATCTGGCGCCGAGTTCAAGAATCGGGAAACGCTCGGGATCGTTCGATGTAGAGTTGATCAGCGGCCGCCCCCACTGGTTGTTGTGCACCTGGAGACCGGCCTCGATGGCCTTGAAATTTGTCGTGTCGAGACAGACCGGCAGTTGTACGACTTCCTGGATCGTCGTGACCATCCATTGCATCAGATCTTCTCCACCATCTTCAGCGGGGCCGATATTCGCATCAATCATGCCGGCGCCTTCCTTCCATTGCCGCATCGCAATTTCCTGGATAGGCCCCTTGTCTTTTTTCATCATCGCTTCCCTCACCCTCTTCGCGATGATGCTCAACTTCTCGCCGATTATCAGCATTGCAGGGAACTCCTTTCTTTACTCCAGCAGGATTATCTCGGATTTCCTCAGCCTGACAAAACTCGCTGTGTCAGACTATAACATAATTTTATAGGTCTATAATAATTTAATCTTTTTATCATTATTATAAATTTTTCTTATCAAGCAGGCGCGGATATTTCCCGCCTAAAGTTAAAAAAAATAACATATTTTGTATGTAAAATAAATCACTTATACCATATAAATAATTTATAAATATATAAGCAATCAAGAAAAGCGGATGGGAAACCCCTCTGGGGCGCGGCCCGGACGGGCCGGGGAACCGGAAAAAGCAGGAATATTCACCACCGCCGGGGAGGCGATAAAACCCTCCCCGGCGGCATTTTCCATCTACCTTGCCGCTGTTTTCATCACCAGGGCATCGCTGATTATTTTGATGCCCTTCATCGACTCGTCCACTGACCTGGTCAGAGACTCACGCGCCATTTCAGGATTATGGAAGCCGTCGGAATTCTCGGCGGTCCAGTATTCCCATAGGAAATGGGCCTTCAGGTGCTGGTCCTGGGCCTGTTTGATCACATCCTCTCCGAGCCCTGCCTTCCTGCCCTCAACAATCTTGTCGATCAGCGCCGTCATCCAGAACTCGGCCTTCCGCATTTTTCCTCTTATATGGGCCTTGACTGAATCGATCGCGTATCTCGCCATCTCCTCAGTCCATTTCGGATGACACTTCAGGCAGGTGTCCTTAAGCTGCACCCTCGGGCTGACAGCAAAATGGGAGGTGTACAATTTTCCGTTTTTCCCGTCCCGCACCCTGGGAGTGTGGCACCCGTCGCATCCGACCCCTGCCTTTGCATGACGCGAGTTATAGTAGGTTTCCGACTCCGGATGCTGCGCCTTCCAGAGGAGACCGCCGGTCAAGCCATGCTTGAAATCCAGAAAACTCACCTTGTTCACATAGTGATCATAGAGGTCGAATACATCCTTGTACGGAAAATGGTTCGTCCTGCGGTCAGCCATGGTCACGCTATATTTCGAGGTATCGGGATTCTTCGGGTCGTACCCGGGATTGCAGTTGTATTCCACGTGACACTGCCCGCACAGGAGACGCGTGTCATATCTGTCCAGCAGC
>JAKAGF010000063.1 GCA_021825805.1 Nitrospirota bacterium | reverse complement strand
AAGGCCCGATGAACGTTGACTGGAAAGGCCTTGCCCGGCTGACGAAGTCTGTCTCGGCCAGGATCAGCAAGGCGGAACGCATCGAGATTTCGACAGCGAACGGTTCGAAGCTTGCCTTTTCCGTCAGGGGGCGAAAGGCTGTCTCCGACACAGGACTCCTGTCGCGCCCCGGCTCCTTCGGCAACCTTCCGGCAGGGGAGTCTTTCATAGCTCCGGTGGAGGGGACGGCAAACGGCGTCCTCATCCTGGAGTGGGCGCCGACACGGGAACTCTCCTCTCCGGTGACCCTCGATGTGCGCAACGGACGGGTGCAGCGGGTGTCAGGAAGCGAGCCCTTTGCCGCGCAGTTGAGGCAGCGTCTGTCCGAGCGGTCTGAAAACGGGAACATCGCCGAATTCGGGGTCGGCACGAACAACATGGCAAGGAGGCCGGACAGCCTCCTCGAATCAGAGAAGATACGGGGGACCATACATATCGCCCTTGGCGACAACAGCACCTTCGGCGGTACGGTCAGCGCCCCTTTTCACCTGGATTTTGTCTTCTTCAAGCCGACTGTCAGGCTCGTCTTCGATGACGGCAGCAGGGACACGCTTATGAGCAAGGGTTCCTTGAAGGGGGTGGCGCCGTGACCGACTACGTGGTAGTCCTGATTACGGCCTCCGGCGAGGAAGAGGCCGGGAAGATCGCCCATGCCCTTGTCAGCGGAAGGCTTGCGGCATGCGTCAATATCATGAAAAATATCCGCTCTATCTACCGGTGGCAGGGGAAGGTGGAGGACGAAGCCGAGGCGCTGATGATCGCAAAGACGCGGCGGTCCCTTCTCGCCGATCTCACCGCCAGGGTGAAGGAATTGCACAGCTATACCGTGCCCGAGGTGATCGCCCTTCCGATCCTGGAAGGGTCAGGGGATTACCTCAGATGGCTCGGTGAAGAGACGTCCTGAGACAAGCCGCAGCCATCGATACGGCATAACAAAGGAAATATACAAAACAGAAAGGAGTCGTCATGAAACGGATAGTGCTTGTAATTCTTGTTGTATGGGTGTTTTCAGCGCTGTCTGCTGAGGCTCTTGCCGCGCAGCAGAAGGAGATCCTTATCGGCCTCATCCCCGAGATGAATGTCTTCAAGCAGAGGGAACGTTTCAAGCCCCTTGCTGATTATCTTTCCAAGAAGACGGGAGTGAAGGTGAATATCACCATCCTCAGCCGGTACGGCAATATCATTGACCGTTTCACCTCAGAGAAGATGGACGGCGCCTTCTTCGGCTCCTTCACCGGCGCGCTGGCAATCGAGAAGCTGGGTGTAACGCCCCTTGCCCGGCCGATGAACCTTGACGGCTCCACGCAATACTGGGGCTATATCTTCGTCCGGAAGGACAGCGGCATCCGCAACGTGGGCGGCATGAGAGGAAAGAAGATGGCCTTTGTGGAGAAGGCCACGACAGCCGGCTATGTATTCCCCGTCGCCTATCTGAAGGATAACGGCGTCACTGACATCAAGAGTTTTTTCAGCGAGTTTTATTTCACCGGCAGCCATGATGCCGCTGTTTACGCTGTCCTGGACCGCAAGGCGGATATCGGGGCTGCCAAACACAGCATCTATGACAGGGTACGGAAAGTCGAACCTCGGGTTGACAAGGAACTGGTGATCCTCGCCGAGTCCGTGAAGGTGCCTTCCAACGGCCTCTGTGTCCGGAAGGGGCTTGATCCGCAGCTCCAGAAGAAGCTCAAGGAGGCGCTCCTCACCATAGACAAGGATTCCGAGGGAAGGGTAGTGCTCGAGAAATTCGGCGGCATGAAGTTTATCGAAACAACGGTCGAAGACTACAAGCCCGTCTTTATCCTTGCCGAGAAGGCTGGGATCGATATCAAGAAATACAACTGGAGGAACGAGTAAAAAAGCGCATTAAGTGCCTAATTGCTCGTCTATTTTTCTATCTACAGCCATTGCCTTCGTTAAACGGAGGGGATCATGGGTATGAGGCCGGCGGCTGTACTATTGAAGAGCCGTATTTTGACACCTGCCGGTTACAGGATAGCTCTGGAATCTATATGCTATCCTTCTCAAGATTAGGCAACAGTTCTCTCCTGTTGACGACGGAGAATCAGCACAACTGAAATCGAGAGTCGAGGGTATGATAACAAAAGGCTGCTTGGGAATTGCCAAGTGCCACTGATGGGCTTGGCGCTCTAACTTGCTGAGGCTAACCCGTCAGCGCGGCTGATCGTCGAACAGAACATCAGATAATAGCTTTAAGCCGCCATTTGAGGAGAGGAAAATCATGGATTATGCAAATTGGTTTGTTGGCGGGGCGACTTTCTTCTTAGGACTAGTAGCGATACTCCAGGAGTGGATAAAGGTCCAGTTATTTCATCCTAATCTCGATTGTTCTATTAAGACGGTACCTCCTGATTGTCACAGGACTGTGGTGCAGGGAAACAATCCTTTTTATGCTTTTTACTACACATTTAGGATTTCCAACAAGGGCAACAGGGCAGCGAAAAATATCGAAGTTCTGATTTCAGACGTTTCGCAAAGAAAAGGAGATACAGATTGTTACATAGAAGGTTTTCTGCCTGACAATCTGAACTGGACATTGTTGTCCGAGCCAATTTATGTCGGGGAAAGAATCTACTGGAGAAGCAAGGTATATTGTGACTACATTTCTCCGAATACTTCTAAACACTGCAATTTGGGTCATATCCATGATCCCGCCTTTAGGGATAGTGTGGGCGAGGATAATCCTGATCTTCATCTACCACAGAAAGAAACTATATTTTGCTTTGATGTGCACTTTCGATCGAGTAGGCCGTATTATCTCGTAGCCCCTGGCACATACATATTTAAAATAACTGTGGGGAGTTCCAACGCCAAGTCTATGTCAAAGTTTTATGAAATGACCGTTACAGGAAAGTGGTTTACTGACGAAGACAGAATGTTAAATGAAGGATTAATAATAAAAGAAATAGCAAAAGGATCAAACGGATCTCCGATTAAACAAGGAACTTCAGACTCTTCGGCTGCGACGGAATAGAATATTGGACCATCCCGCCATTTCTGCAGATGCACAATGGACTAATCGTGCCGCTCTTGAGACCGAGGCGCGTAATGCTGTCTCATGTTTGAGGCTTTCTACATGAGCCCCGGAACGCAGCAAGGGATTTTACAGGGCTAACCCGTGGCTTTCTTTGGATAAAAAACACCCAGCACCATAAAGTTTTCTTTAAACCGCTGCATGTTGCCCACGAAGAAAAAAGTGTCGTGACTATCAGAACACATATTATCAAGCCACCTCTTCTTGATTTCTTCCAGGAGGATATCTTCTGTGCTGTACTGATACCGCCATTTCCTATATGACTGCATTAACTCCCAGTCAATGATCGGCAGATCATGTCCAGGACATTCAGGCTCGCCATGACAGTAGAAATTGTAACGAAAATCGTAGGGGATCGCTTCAATGGGGTCCGGGTTTTTAGCGTATAGACCGAACTGTGCATAACAGGCATCTCTCTTCTCAGGAGTTTTCTTCGGCTTAACCTTATTACATCTGAAGGCTACTTTTGCCGGTTTGAACATGCCAAGGGATTTGTCGTTAGTGGCATTTTCCCTCAGGATGTCGCACAGGGATGAGGATATAGTGGGCAAAAGATAACACTTCCTTCTATCCCAATTATTCCTTGTGTCAAGGCGATCCAATACGGAGATGCTGCTGGATACTACTTTGAAGCTCTCAGGCCTATTGTCGGCCGGCGATTTTAAGGCTCTGACTTCGATAATGCTGTATTTGGTGAATTTATTTTTATCGTCGAGGTCTCTGAAGGGAATAGGGTACAGCCTTATCCACCTGCCGGTATCGATGTCTATACCGGCTACGCAGACGGTCTCCCGGTATTTCGTGCTGGGATTTGGATACGCCTTAACTGTTACAAGGACTGTCTTTGTCTGATATGTCACCCTCTATCCCCATTAGATGTGCATTATTCTAAGGCCGTTGCCGTCAATCTCCTTTATCTTATCCGCCACAACCCTCCTATGGCAGTATTCCGGGAACCTCTCCATACACATAAGGCAACTGGTTTCCTGACTGACAATCTCCTCATAGAGTTCTTTCACTATTTCGAGCTGAGAGTCTATATAGGCGCTGTATTCGTCAAAGAACGATTCATAGTCATTATTTTGATGAAGTTTTGTTCTGAGTGATTTCGGACTTCCTAATTCTTTGACGTGGATATAGGTAATATTGTGGTTCTCAAGTGTCTCAGCGAGCCTGCTTTTTGAAAAGCCCGGCTTTCTGCTGGCAGGTATTTCTCGAACATCAACGAGAACTGTTATGTTATGCCGTCGGAGTCGACTTATAAACTCGTCTATGGTGCTTTTCTCATATCCGATAGTAAAAACGGATACGGGCTCCATATACTCACCTCCTCCTGAACTCCTTATCTGAGTATATATAAATTTATCCGGCGCATGCAAAGTAGTAAATCCAGGCCGCATCTCTCGCTTCAGCGCTGGATGATATAGTAACAGAATCGAGTTTGTCTTTATACAAAAAAATCTTTGTCGCGGCACAAAATAGTCATTTCCCCAATCAAAATGTTTTATGGGGTAATCCTTCAGGAGAGAATCTGGAGATGAAGGAAAAGCTGAAAACGCCGGGCCTCTGATCGGTTTTCAAGCTATTGTCTTTCCGAGGACTTTGGACAAAGTAATTGCAGTGCGGGTATCGATTAAAACGCGGGCTAAATCTTTTCGAGGAGGCAGACGGCGTAGGCGACGATCCCCTCGCCGCGTCCGACAAAGCCCATCCCCTCGTTTGTCTTCGCCTTGATATTGATGCACCGCTCCGGGATGCCGGTCTGTGAAAGGGCGGCCTTCATGCCCTCAATATAGGGGGCAAGCCGGGGCTGCTCGGCAACGACGGTGGAGTCAACCCATGCCACCCTGAACCCGCTCATCCGCGCCAGCTCCACTGTGTATTTCAGCAGTTCGATGCTGACGGCGTTTTTCCACCGGAGATCAGTGTCAGGAAAGTGGGTTCCGATGTCCCCGACGCCGAGCGCGCCGATAACCGCGTCCATGATAGCATGACAAAGGACATCAGCGTCGGAATGTCCTGCCAACCCCTTTGAAAAAGGGATCTCCATCCCTCCGATGATCAGTCTCCTGCCCTCGGCAAGACGGTGGGAATCGTATCCACACCCGACCCTCACGCCGGGGTCCCCCGCATTTCCATGAGCGCTTCAGCGATCTTCAGGTCATCAGGCGTGGTGATCTTGATATTGGCATATGAGCCCATGATCATCCGGACCCTCCCGCCGTACCGCTCGACGAGGGCCGCGTCATCCGTTACACAAAAGGATTCCCGCATCGCCCGCTCATGGGCGGAAAATATCGTTGAAAACGGAAAGACCTGGGGGGTCTGGACGGCCCAGAGGGCCTCCCGCCTCAATGTCCTTTCAACAAAATCCCCCGCAATCTCCTTAATGGTGTCCTTGACAGGCACGCCTGCCGCCACGCCGTCGCAGTCAACCATGCTCCTGAGGGCGTCCCGTATGACAGCGGGTTCAATGAGGGGTCTGACGCCGTCGTGGATGAGTACAGCGCCGCTATGCCCTCTGATGAGTTTCAATCCGCTGAAGACAGAGTCCTGACGCTCCCTTCCTCCTGGCGCGATCCGCCTCACCCTGGGGATCTTATACTCTTCAAGCACGCAGACGCCGTATTCCATGTCAGGCTCCCTGAGCACCGGTATGATCTCGGTGATC
Source organism: Nitrospirota bacterium (assembly GCA_021825805.1). Lineage (GTDB taxonomy): Bacteria > Nitrospirota > Thermodesulfovibrionia > Thermodesulfovibrionales > UBA6898 > JAKAGF01. The sequence continues at coordinate 8,233 of JAKAGF010000063.1, read as the reverse complement.
TCCGGCACGGAGGCAAGGCTCAGGAGCGTCCAGGCGAGGAGCGGCCTGCCGCCGAGAGTTGCGAACGGCTTGTTTGTTCCGTCTCCGAAGCGCCTGCCCATTCCCGCGGCAGGGACAATAGCGATAACGTTATCGATCATCTGAATGCAGCGCCTGCTACCGCGCGGCCCTCGCCTCCTCTTTCTCGTATTCCTCACGGGCCTTCGAAAAGATCATCCTGCCTGCCGTTGTCTGCAGCACGCTCGTGACCGTCACGTCGATCGTCTTGCTCATGAACTTCCTGCCGTTTTCGACCACCACCATGGTGCCGTCATCCAGATAGGCCACTCCCTGGTTGTATTCCTTTCCCTCCTTGAGGACGAAGACCCGCATCGTCTCACCCGGCAGGACGACCGGCTTGAGTGAGTTTGCGAGTTCGTTGATGTTCAGTACGGACACCCCCTGGAGCTGCGCGACCTTGTTCAGGTTGAAATCATTGGTGATGATCTTGGCGTTCATCAGCTTCCCCAGGGCGACCAGCTTGGAGTCCACTTCTTTGATCTTTGGGAAGTCCTCCTCAATGATCCTGACGTTGATGTTGACCATCTTCTGTATCTTGTGCAGCACGTCGAGGCCGCGTCTGCCCCTGGCCCGTTTGGTGGAATCCTGGGCATCGGCGATATACTGCAACTCTTGGAGGATGAACTGGGGCACGATGAACGTCCCCTCGATGAAACCCGCCTCGCAGACATCCGCTATGCGGCCGTCGATGATGACGCTCGTATCCAGTATCTTGAGGTTCTCTTCCTCTCCCTTGCCGCTGAGGAGCCTGAAGATGCCGGGGATGGTAATCCCCTTTCCCCTGCCGAGGCCGATGATCATGCCGCCGTAACCGAAGATCCCCTTGAGCGCGAAGGAGACCTCCACCAGTTCCTCCCTCATGATCATCCGCAGAGGGGCAAGGATGAGGTTCGCGAAGAGAAGGCCGAGGGCTGCGCCGACAATGCCTCCGATAACAGTGCCCATGTTCACCTTCTTCAGTATTGCGTCAGCGGCAACAGTGACAGAGCCGAAGAAAAAACCGGCCATAACGCCGGCGATCTCATAGCCGTATTTGAGGCCCATAAGATACCCTGATATGGAAAACAGACACAGAACAGCAAGTCTGATTGTTATAAGCATTGTATCACCTCCCGTGATACGGCCTGCACGCGAAAGAGGGGCAGCGGGCAAAATACCCCCGCCTTGTCAGACCTCTTACGATGGCCGCAGGGTGACGTAAAATTTCCTCCCGCCCCGGTTGATGAAGAGCAGCACGGTGTCACCCGGCTTTATTGCTGAAACGATCCTGCTGTAATCGTTAAGTCCCTCGATCTTCTTCCTGTCTATCTCCTGAATGATGTCGCCCTTCCTGATCCCGGCCTCATCAGAGCCTGACCCCGGCTCAACGCGCGCGACAACAACCCCCTTTTCATCCTTGCGGAGACCCAACTGCCGGGCTATCTCCTTGGTCAGTTCCATCACGCTGAGTCCGGAGAGCACCTCGGAAGGCGACTCTTCAGGGGAGACCCCGGGCGCTGATTCGGCAATGTCCTTCGGCAGTTCCGAGATAACGACAGGTATGCGGAGTTCCTTGTCGCCCCGCAGGATCAGAAGGGAGATCTCGGAGCCCGCTTTTGCCTGAGAGACCATATTCCTCAGGTGTCCGGGGTCTGTTATCTTCTTGCCGTTGAATTCGATAATAACGTCGCCCCTGCGGAGCCCGGCCTTTTCAGCGGGGCTTCCCTTGGTAATGTCGCCGACGAGCGCGCCTTTGGCGTTCCTGATGCCGAACTTCTGGGCCAGTTCAGGCGTCACCTCCTGGATCGTAACGCCGAGCCATCCACGCGTCACCTTGCCCTTCTGCTGCAACTGCTCCATGACGAGCCGAACCATGTTGCTGGGGACGGCAAAGCCTATGCCCTGATACCCGCCTGACTTCGAAAATATGGCTGTATTTATGCCGATGAGCTCCCCCCGGATGTTTACCAGAGGCCCCCCGGAGTTGCCGGGGTTGATGGCAGCGTCGGTCTGGATGAAGTCCTCGTAATCCGCGATGCCGACGTTTGCCCTGCCCACGGCGCTTATGATGCCCATCGTGACCGTATGGCTGAGGCCGAACGGGTTGCCTATGGCAAGGACGAATTCGCCCACCTGCAGTTTGTCCGAATCACCCCAGCGGACCGTCGGCAGGCTGCCGGCGTCTATCTTGACGAGGGCGACATCGGTCTTGGGATCAGCTCCGACGATCCGGGCCTTGAAGGACCGCTTGTCAAAGAGGATGATCCTGATCTCGTCCGCCTGCTCGATCACGTGGTTGTTCGTGATTATATAGCCGTCAGGAGATACGATGACCCCGGAGCCGAGGCTCTGCTCCTTCCATTTCTTCGGCGCCTTGAAATCGCGGAAGGGGTTGAAGAAGTCGAAAAAGGGGTCATCGAAGAGCGGGGATGCGTCGCGCCTGACCACCTTTGTCGTGGAGATGTTCACAACAGCCGGGGATACGGCGCCGGCGATTTCAGTAAACGCCTTGCTCGTCTCGACGATCTGACGGGGGACGTTGGGCGCTGTGACCGGCGCATATGCCTTTTTCCTTCCCGTTAACTCATCAAGGAGGTAAAAACTGACGCCGCCGAGAAAGACGCCGATGAGGAGGACTGAAATAATGATAACTATTTTATTTTTCATGATATTTCATTATAATAGTCTTTTTGAGACCTTGTAAAGTGGCTATCCTTGACAAAGAGTGGTTTCTAATGCTAATTTTCAAAGCTCAAACATCCGCGGGGAAGAGGGGCTGCTGCCTGGATTTTCCCCTCTGACGGCCCCTCTGACGGGATGTTTGCCGAATTCTCATTCCCTGAAGGTTTAAGGAGGTTGTAGATGAAACGTTATCTGCTTGCCCCTGGCCCCACGCCGGTTCCGCCTGAAGCGCTCCTGGCTATGGCCATGCCGATCATACATCACCGCTCGCCGGATTTCCTGCCGGTGATCGACGCGGCGAAAAAGGGCCTGCAATGGCTCTACCAGACGAAGAACGATGTGTTGATCATCTGCGCCACCGGCACCGGCGGGATGGTCGGATCGGTCAATAATTTCTTCAGTCCCGGCGACAAGGCGCTGGTGATAAACGGAGGCAATTTCGGAGAGCGCTGGACGAAGATATGCAAGGCATACGGTCTCGCTGTTGAGGAGATCAGGGTTGACTGGGGATACGCGGTAAAGCCCGAAGACGTTGAGAAGGCCCTCAGGAAGGACCCCTCCATAAAGGGCGTTTTTGTGCAGGCATCCGAGACGTCAACCGGCGTGTACCATGATATCAAGGCCCTTGCCTCCATAGTGAAGAAATGCGACAACACCATCCTCGTCGTTGACGCCATTTCCGCCCTTGTGGCGCATGATCTCAGGATGGACGAATGGGGCATTGACGTGATGATCGGAGGCTCCCAGAAAGGGCTGATGCTTCCGCCCGGCCTCGCCTTCGTGGGCGTCAGCGAGAAGGCCTGGAAATTCGCCGACAAGGCGACCTCGCCGAAGTTTTATTTCAACTTCAAAAAGGAACGGGAATCGCTCGCAAAGAACCAGACGAGCTTCACCTCGCCGGTGACCCTGATCATCGGGCTGAACGAGAGCCTCAAGCTGGTGCGGGCGGAAGGACTGGAGAACGCATTCAGGCGGCACGAGCGCCTTTCCCGCGCAACGAGGGAGGCGGTCAAGGCCCTGGGCCTCGACATGTTCACCAGAGAGTCGCCCAGTTTTGCGGTCACCGCCATCAACGCGCCGGAGGGTCTCGACGGCCAGGAGATATACAAGAACCTGAGGGTGAAATACGGCATAACCGCCGCGGGCGGCCAGGGACAGGCCAAGGGCAGGATATTCCGTATCGCCCATCTTGGCTATGCCGGCACCTTTGATGTCATTACCGCCATAGCCGGCATAGAGATGGTGCTGAAGGGCATGGGATATCCGGTGAAACTCGGCACGGGTGTCGCCGTTGCCCAGGAACTACTGATGGTTTAGGAGGGCTGATCATTGAAGGTACTGGTGAGTGATAGTATTTCGCCCAAAGGCGTAGATATACTGAAGAAGGCCGGCCTCGCTGTTGATGTCAGGACCGGGATGAAGCCTGAAGAGCTGAAGGCCTGCATCGGCGAGTACGATGGACTGGTGATCCGGTCCGCCACAAAGGTGACGGCTGAGATCATCGAGGCCGCGGAGCGGCTGAAGGTGATCGGCAGGGCAGGCTCGGGTCTCGACAACGTGGACAAGGCCGCTGCAACCAAGAAGGGTATCGTGGTGATGAATACCCCGGGCGGCAATACGGTCACCACGGCTGAGCATTCCATCGCCATGCTCTTTGCCGTTGCGCGCCTCATCCCCCAGGCAACCGCATCGATGAAGGCCGGCAAGTGGGAAAAGAAGAAGTTTATGGGGGTGGAGCTTTTCAACAAGACCCTCGGCATCGTCGGGCTCGGCAACATCGGCAGCCAGGTCGCGAAGCGCGCCCAAGGGCTCGAGATGCACGTCATCGCCTATGATCCCTTCCTGAGCGAGGAACGCGCAAAGACTCTGGGCGTGCGGAAGGTCTCCCTTGGGGAGCTTTTCAGTCAGTCGGACTTTATCACGATCCATACGCCTATGACCGCGGAGACCAAGGGCGTCATCAACGCAAAGACTATCGCCACGATGAAGAACGGGGTCAGGATCATCAACTGCGCCAGGGGCGGGATTGTCAACGAGCAGGATCTCTACGAGGCGCTCAAGTCAGGCAAGGTGGCTGGCGCTGCTCTGGACGTCTTCGAGAAGGAGCCGCCTGAAAACAATCCTCTTCTGACCCTGGAGAACGTTGTATGCACCCCGCACCTCGGCGCCTCGACCGAGGAGGCGCAGGAAAACGTGGCCCTTGCCGTTGCCGAACAGATAGCCGATTATCTTGTTTGCGGCGTCATCAGGCATGCCGTGAACTTCCCCTCGATCCCGACTGACCAGGTCCCGCGGCTGCAGCCCTATATTACCCTTGCGGAAAAACTCGGCGGGTTCGCCTCGCAGATCTTTGAGGGCGGCGCGACGGAGATCACGCTGGAATATCGCGGCAGCGCAGCTGAGATCAATACCGCTCCGGTGACCATAGCGGCCATCAAGGGCTTTCTCTCTCCTATCCTCCTGGAGACCGTAAATTTTGTCAATGCGCCGGTCATCGCCAAGGAGCGGGGGATAGAGGTGAAGGAGACGAAGAGCGCCGATGCCGGGGATTATCAGGGCATGATCGCCCTCAGGATCAGGGCGGGCAGCAAGGAGAGTTATGTTGCCGGCACCCTCTTCAGCAAGAAGGACCCCAGGGTCATACTCATCGACAGCTTCAAGGTCGAGATCGTGCCGGACGGCGAGCTCCTTCTAATCTACAATAACGACCGTCCGGGCGTAATCGGCGGCATCGGCACCCTTCTCGGCGATAAAGGCATCAATATCGCCAGGATGCATTTCGGCAGGGAGACGGCGGGCGGCATGGCGATCTCCGTTGTCAGCGTAGATACGGCTCCATCCGATGAAATACTGGAACAGATCAAGGCGCTTCCGAATGTCTTGTCTTTCAAACACATTAAACTATAGAGGCCTGACGGCCGGTTGTCACCCGGGCGGAATTCAGAGATACAGGAGAGTCGCGCAATGCCTATAGTAATCGTCGTCGGCGCACAGTGGGGAGATGAAGGGAAGGGCAAACTCGTCGATGTTCTCACCGAGAGGGCTGATTTTGTCGCTCGATACCAGGGGGGGCATAACGCCGGGCACACCGTGGTTATAAAGGACGAGAAGTTCGTCCTCCACCTCATTCCATCAGGCATCCTCCATAAGAAAACGGTCTGCATCATCGGCAACGGCGTCGTGGTGGAGCCGCTGGCGCTCCTGGAGGAGATGGAGGGACTTCGGCGCAAGGGGATCCGCATATCGGACAATCTCCGCATCAGCAGGTCCGCGCATCTCATCATGCCCTACCATCTTGCCCTTGACCAGGCGAACGAACGGTCGCTGGGCAAGAAGTGCATCGGCACAACCGGCAGGGGTATCGGCCCCGCCTACGTTGACAAGATGGCTCGCTCCGGGATACGGGTGGGCGACCTTCTGAATCCCGGCCTCTTCAGGGAGAAGCTGACGCTGAACGTCAAAAAGGTCAATCTCCTGATGAAGAACCTGTATCAGTCGCGGGGTTTTTCAGCTGACAGGATATTCGACGAGTATATGAAATACGGCGGCAAGCTCAGGAAGCATATCGCCGACACGGACGTCATCCTCAACGAGGCTGCGGCCGAGGGGAAGAACATACTCCTTGAGGGTGCCCAGGGCACGCTTCTCGACATCGACCACGGGACCTATCCCTATGTCACGTCGTCCAGCGCTGTTGCCGGAGGGGCCTGCACCGGAGTCGGTATGGGTCCGACGCGGATAAGCCGTGTGCTCGGCATTGTGAAGGCGTATACGACGAGGGTGGGAAGCGGTCCGTTTCCGACCGAAATCCTCGACTCCGTTGGCGAAGACATCAGGACGAGGGGTGGAGAGTTCGGGGCCACGACCGGCCGGCCTCGCAGGTGCGGATGGCTCGATACCGTTGTCCTGAGACATGCTGTCATGATCAATGGACTCTCCGGCGTCGCCGTGACGAAGCTCGACATTCTCGACGGGCTGAAGAAGATAAAGATATGCACCGCCTATAAGCATCGGGGCAAGACCTATCAGCACTTCCCCAAGGACATCGAGGTCCTGGAGAAATGCACGCCCGTGTATGAGGAGATGGACGGATGGACGGCCAGCACCCTCGGCGTACGGGAATTCGGCAAGCTTCCGTCAAAGGCGCGCGCCTACCTGCGGCGGATCGAGGAATTGATCGGCGCGAGGGTTGATTTTATTTCCACCGGCAGGAAGAGGGACGAACTCATAACGATACGGAAACAGTTTTGAGACCTCGCCGCCGGCACGAGCGGTTCGTCAGGCGACTCGAAACTGAATTTTCAGCGGACGGCAGGGAGTACCGCGCCATATCGAGCGACTTTTCCTGCGGCGGACTGTTCATAAGGACGAACCATGCCTTCGCGCCCGGTACGCTCCTCGATATTGTCGTCCATCTGCCGCAGGGGAATGCATCGAGGATTACGGGCAGGGTGAAAAGGGCCATCAAGACCCCGGTAGTCTCCCTCAAGAACGGCATGGGCATCGAGATCATCAACAAGGACCCTGCTTATCTGGATTTCATGGCAACCTTCCATGCTGAGTGCGAAAGAGAGGCGGATGCCGCACTGCCCGGATCCGCGGCGGCACGAGAGCAGGAGGTCCCCGGAACAAAACCCGAACCAGCATCAGAACCGGAATTCATCATCATTGCCTGTCCTTCGTGCAGAGTCAAGAACAAGATCCGCAGCGCGAAGTTCAGCCTTGGTCCCAGGTGCGGAAAATGCGGCGCCCCCCTGAAGCCTCCGGCCTGATCGCCCATCTCCTCAACCATCTCTTTCCATCCCGCTGCCCTGTGTGCGACAGCGCCACCGACACTGTCCGTTGCGCCCCGCTCTGCAGGAGTTGCTGGAGCAGTATCAAGCGATACGCAGGGCCGTCATGCAGCCGCTGCGGAGTTCCCTTTGCTTCGAGGGATGCCCATACCTGCTCTGCCTGCATTCTCCATCCACCTCCCTTTTCAAAGACGCTGAGTTACGGCCTGTACGAGGCGTCCCTTGCCGAGGCTATCAACGCTTTCAAGTTCAAGGGCGTCAGGAGACTGCACCGTCCTTTGGGGGACCTTCTTCTCTCCCTTGATCCGGGAGGGGCCGATGCGTTGGTCCCTGTCCCCCTGAGCCTCGAGGGACTGAGGCTGCGAGGCTTCAACCAGTCTCTTCTCCTTGCGCATCGCGTATCGAGGAAGCGGGGAATCGCCCTGGTGATGGACGGACTGGTCAAGGTGCGCGATACGCACCCGCAGATCGGGCTTTCCGCAAGGGAGCGCGCCGCCAATCTCAAGGGCGCCTTCAGGGCTGAGCGGGATTTCAGCGGAAAGAGGGTGGCGCTGGTTGATGACGTGATGACAACCGGCGCGACCGCGGCCGCCTGCTCGCGGCAGTTGCTGAAGGCAGGCGCTGCTGATGTCGTCGTGCTGACACTGGCAAGGGCAGGGAACCCATAGGCAGTGGTTTGACGCGCACAAGATGAACAATAACGCAAAGGAGGACGTGAA
>JAKAGF010000062.1 GCA_021825805.1 Nitrospirota bacterium | reverse complement strand
GAATTAGCAATAACAGAGGAGGACAAAAATGAAAAAAGTTCCGCTAACTGAGGGCCTACAAAAAGGACTATCAAAGCCGAGTCCCACAATGAAGCGGCCGAGTACTCCCCCGCCCTCTACTGCTCCAAAGAAAAAATAAAAAAACCGCCCAAATCGGGTAAGGGACGGTAGCTAACCGTCCCTTACTCCAACACCCATCATGCGGGTCCGCAATGGGCGTTTCGTGGAAATTATCGGGCCGTAGCCGGATAGCATCGAAGAGATAAGATTTCAGAAGATAATCAGCAGCAGCCGGAAAATCATGTCTTCAGCCTCTCCTGGACCATCTCAGCCACCTTGCGGAAATCCACCTTACCGCTACCCATGCGCGGCAGCTCTTCCATGACAACAAACCGTCTCGGCAGGGCGATGGCAGGGAGCTTCCCTGCGAGCTGTTTGAGGACCTTTTTTTCATCGATCGCGGCGGTGACGGCAGCCACGATCCGGGCCCCTTTCAGCGCGTCCGGCACTTCGACTACGCAGCACTCAGCCGACTCCCCAAGGACTTCCTGCAGGACATCCTCGACCTTCACTAAAGAGACCATCTCGCCGCCGATCTTGACGAACCGCTTGAGCCTCCCGGCGTGCCAGAGGAAGCCGTCTTCATCCAGATACCCCATATCGCCGGTATCGTACCAGCCGTGCCTGATGCGCATGGAGGTCTCTTCAAAGTCGTCGAGGTAGCCCTTCATGACTAAGTCGCCCTTCACCAGTATCCTGCCGGTCTCGCCAGGGCCGCACCCCTGTCCTGTCTCATAATTCTCGATGCGCACCTGCACGCCCGGCAGCACCTTCCCGGTGCTGCCGGGACGGTAATTCTCGAAGGTGTTCGCGGATATGACCGGAGACGTCTCGGTCGTGCCGTATCCCTCGATGACCCTGATCCCGTGGCGTTCCAGGTACCCTGCGCGCAGGGCGTCAGGGCATTTGTCAGCCCCGCTCACCACGAGCCTGAAACTCTTGAAGTCGCCCGGTTCCGACTTGCGGAGATATCCCCAGAGGAAACTCGGGGTGCCGGCCATGATCGTCACCTGCTCTTCCCTGACGATATCGCATACCATCTTGTAGTCAAGGGGATTTGCATACAGGACCGTCGTCATGCCGTGGTAGAGCGGCGTCCAAAGGTTCACCGTAAGACCGAAGACGTGGAAGAAGGGGAGGTTCGCCAGCATGCGGTCTTCGTGGGAAAGGGAGACAACGGCGCTGAAGCTCTCGACGTTCGAGCTGATGTTGCGGTGCGTGAGTTCCACTGCCTTGGGGTCTTTCTCGCTGCCGCTCGTAAAGAGTATCACTGCATTGTCGTCTTCGTTACCTGCGTGGATCTTCCTGAAGATGAAGGAGTCGGGCAGCTTCGAGAGCAGCGCGGCCTTGATCTTGTCCACCCAGGATACGCCTGCCATGATGTCCTCGATAAAGACCATGCCGTCAACAACAGGACAGTTGATCTTCTCGATGAGCGCCCTGGATGTAACGATCGTCCTGAAATTGCATTTTCGCTGCGCGTAGCGGGCGTTGGATTCAGCGCCGGTCGAATAATTGATCATCACCGGGATCCGCCCCGCCATAAGGGTTGCGAGGACGGAGAGGGCGGACCCGGCGGAGTTGGGAATCATGAGGCCGATAAAGCCCTCTTCGAATCTCCGATACTTATCCGCGAGGATCAGGCCGGCGATGAGGGCCTTTGCGTACTTGATCCTCCTGCCGGTGGTGCGGTCGACAAAGGCCTCCTTCCCGCCGTATCTCCTGGCGATCCTCACAAAGTGGCGGTGCAGGAGCATGTCAGAAGTTCCAGGTCAGCTGGGCGCTCAGTATGTTCACGTTCGCATCGTAGGTCCCCTTCAGGCCTCCTCTGCCCTGCTCTTCGGGGGTCGCAACGCTCTTGTCTATCCTGGGGTCCTGCACGAACAGATGCGTATAGCCGACGTTCACCAGAAAGCTCCGGGATATCTTGTATCCGATCCCGCCGGCAAGCCAGAGGCGGCTGCCATCTGGGATGCGGGGCGTGCGGAACATGGCGCTTGTAATAGGGGTCTCGTCGTAGGCGATACCCCCCCGGAACGTCCATGTCGCGTCCGGCGTGTAGGTAGCGCCCGCAGAATACCGCAGGCTGTCCCTCCACCTTGTCGTGGTGACGCCATCAGCCTGATAAGGGTTGCTGAACTTTATGCGGAGTTCATCAAAAACGCTCCAGTTCGTCCAGGTGACGTCCGCCATGACAGCCCACCGAGGGTTGACCCGGTGATAGACGCTGACCGAGGCCGTATCAGGAAGCCTGATGCTGCTGCTGATCGGCACATTCTTGAAGACCGGCGCCTTTGAAAGCCCGGCCGGCACACCCGCAAAGCTGGAGTCGCCTTCAAGGGTATGTCTGATGCCCGAACGGTAGGCAACACCCGCGCGGGTGTTGTCCGAGAGCTGTAACAGAAGACCGAGGTTGTATCCGATGCCCCAGTCGTCTCCCTTCAACTCTACAAACCCGTCCGACTTCTGGGGGATGAGTTTCAGGGCGCCCGCGGGGATGCCCAGGGGAGCGAATGCGCCGACCGCATCGAGAGTGCCGAAGTCGATCGCATTCGTCAGGGTCGCCTTCAAATACTGGAAGCTGATTCCGCCTCCGAGGCTCAGCTTGTCGTTGACCTTGACTGCAACAGAGGGGTTGATATCAACCGTTATCACGTCGGACCTGAGGGCATGGTAACGGCCGACCCAGTCGCTGTCGTAGTCCGTCGCCAGGCCGAAGGGGGTAGCGACCCCGAGTCCTACTGCTACATTGTCACTCAACTTCCGCATGACATAGAGATTCGGCACTCCCTTCGTAACCCCTGCGTCGCCGCTGTTTCCGCCGAGGAGCGGCACGCGGGTCTTGGACTGCAGCACATGGGTCGATCCCTCATTGTGGAACTTGGCGGACGGCATAATGATATGCGTTCCGGCGACGACCTGCGTTCCGTTCAGGAGCGTCATCCCGGCAGGGTTGAAGAAGATGGTGGATGCGTCTTCAGCAGCGGCAGCGCCGCCGGCAAATGCATTGCCCAGGCCGCTGACACTCTGTTCGATAAGCGCGAAGCCGGACCCGAGGGCCGGGGCCGTCGATGCGGCAACAATACAGCACACGGCAAGGGACACGACAGCGCACGTACGTATGATGCTGAGGCAATGGTGCATGACATCCTCCTTTAAAGTTGTGGATATAAATCCCTTTATAAACGACCGGTTAAGCGCTGTTTTGCGGTCTCCCGCAGGCAATGTGATAGGATACCTTTGCGTTGCCGCAAAGTCAATGACGAAAGCCGGTTCAGGGGTCAATAGACTACCGGCGAGTATTGACCGTCGCTGCAGCGACGGGAAACAGGGTTGACAACAGTCGCATTAATCAGTACAATCTGATTATTCTGATTAGTTGGATAAAGGAGCGATGATGGCAATCAAGAAATCTCCCCGGTCGCGTTGTCTGCCGGGAAAGGAAGTCGCCGAGTGCAAGGTGGAATCCATCATCACTGTCGACGAGAGAGGGCAGATGGTGCTGCCCAAGGACCTCCGCGACAAGGCCGGGATCAGGCCCGGAGACAAACTGGCGGTCACCACATGGGAGAAGGACGGGGAAGTCTGCTGCATAACCCTCATAAAAGTTGAAGGTCTCGTTGCAATGGTCAAGGGCCATCTCGGTCCGATCCTCAAGGAGATTTTGTAAAGGAGCGATGCGATGGCTGAGCTGAAGTTTATATCCACCCAGGAGGGAAAGGCCGAAACGCCCTGTTCCTGCCCGCAACCATCCGGACCCAGGACCCAGGCTGCCCCGCCGGCATCCCTGCATGGAGACACTGAAACCGTTCCGCGCTGGGTCACCGGCGCTGTAACGACAGCAGCGGGCCCTGTCCCTGTCGTAGCGACGACCCTGACTCCAGGAGACCTTTGGGGGCATGTCAGATGCAGGGTCAGCGCATACAGAAACGACTATGCCGTCCGGCCCGGCCTGTATGCCGTGGGTGCGCCTGACAGGAGTTCAGAGGTCCTCATCAGCGCCAACTACAAACTCAGCTTCGATCATCTCAGGCGGGAACTGCAAGGCCTGGATGTCTGGATTCTCGTGCTTGACACAAAGGGAATCAATGTCTGGTGCGCTGCCGGCAAGGGAACCTTTGGAACGGAAGAGCTGGCGCTGCGTATCGGCGCCTCGCAGCTTGACAGGGTGGTGGAACACCGCAGGATAATCGTGCCGCAGCTTGGCGCGCCAGGCATAGCCGCCCCCAGGGTGAAACGGGCCACAGGATTCAGGGTACAGTACGGCCCGGTCCATGCGAAGGACATACGGACTTTCATTGAGGCGGGATGCAGGGCAACCCAGGAGATGAGGACCGTCAGGTTCACCCTGCTCGACAGGCTCGTCCTGACGCCCATGGAGATCAACCCCGCCATGAAGAAGTATTTCCCTCTCTATGCGGCTGTCATTCTCGCCGTGTTCGGCCTTCAGCCCTCGGGGATCATATTCAGCGCGGCGTTGTCAGGCGGCCTGCCGTTTCTTCTGCTGGGGCTCCTGTCCATCCTGGCCGGCGCTTTCCTGACGCCCCTGATGCTTCCGCTCATCCCGTTCCGGTCGTTTGCCGTCAAGGGATGGATTGTTGGACTCGCGTCCGTCTTTGCGGCCGTGCAGGCCGGCCCGCTGTTCAGCCGTTACGGTACGGTCCTTCATATCATCACCTATCTCTTTTTCCCTCTGGCAAGTTCTTACGTTGCCCTGCAGTTTACCGGGGCCACTACGTTCACCGGCATGAGCGGCGTGAAAAAGGAACTGAAAATAGCGATTCCCCTCTACGTCTCTTCAGCGGCGATCTCCGTGGTCCTGCTTTGTCTTTATAAACTCGGAGAATGGAGGATTCTATGAAGTATCTTCATAATGTGGCAAGCCTGCAGTTGTTTCCGCAAAAATGCGCCGGCTGCGGCGCATGCCTCGAGGTCTGCCCCCACCATGTCTTCAGCATTGAAGATAAAAAGGCGGTCATCCTCGACAAGGACAGGTGCATGGAATGCGGGGCCTGCGCCATGAACTGTCCTTCCGGCGCGTTGTGGGTCGATAAAGGGGTCGGCTGCGCCGCAGCCCTGATCAACAGCATGATTACAGGCGGGGAGCCTGTCTGCGGCTGCAGCGAAAAGTCCGGCGCTGACGGGTGCTGCTGAACTTCTCAGGGTTGACTTCCGGCTGATTTCAGAGTTGTTCAGGCGGGATGATCCCGTTTCTCCTCGCCCTGAAGACGAAGGGAAACGGAACACGAAAAAAAGGGTTATGCCGCCTCTTTCAAGTGATGTCCCTTGTGTTGTTCAGCCGGCGGACTCAGCTCGATCAACTCGAATTTACCGGTACCGAGGTAGTATTCCGCTCCAATGACCTTGAGCTTGCCTTCATGAACAAGCTCTCTGACTATTTTGCTCTTCATGACATCTTTATAGGTGTTCTTCACATTTTCCTGTATTGCGATATTGAGGGTCTCACTCGTGTCTTTGTTGGCTTTTCGAGCAGTATTGACTGCCGGCATTATTTTTTTCAGGATAGCCCCGATATTCCCTTCGGGTTTCCCTTTAGCCTCCAGGGTGGCCTTGACGGCCCCACACGATTCATGTCCGAGAATGACAAGAAGCGGAGTATGAAGATGTTCCACCCCGTATTCTATACTCCCGAGGGTGGTAGGTTCCACGACGTTCCCCGCAACCCTCACGATAAAAATATCTCCCAGTCCCTGATCGAAAATTATCTCCGGGGCCACTCTGGAGTCAGCGCACGAAAGCACCGTTGCAAAAGGCTGCTGCCCCTTTGTGAGCTCCTGCCTCCTGCTCTCCCCGATATCCTTTTTCGCCACCTCGCCGGACATGAACCTTTTGTTCCCGTCGATCAATTTTGTCAAAGAATCCTGCCCCTTCTCACTGCCTGCGTAAACAAATCCGGCAATGGCAACCGAGCACACCAAAACAACTAAAACCCTTGATATTCTCACGTATAAATCCTCCTTTCAAAAAACTTGATGGAAATCAGACTATCGCTTCTTTATAACGCAAATAAAGATATCACGTAACAGGGGAAATATCAAGGACGGGCTTTCGAGACAATATACGCTCGCCGTCGTTGCGTTGACTAATCGGCAATGATTATTTCATACTATTAACAAGGGCCTCAAGGGTGAAGCAGTGAAATCCTTGGGGCTTTATTTTTCGGATACACAGAAGGAGCCCTTTATTGGACAAGGCGTCAGCACATACCTTTGAAGATCTCGCCCTCAACTCAGCCGTGGTCAGGGCGATCAATGAGCTGGGGTTTGAGGAACCGACCCCCATTCAGAGGTTGACCATTCCGCACGCCCTCGAAGGCCGCGACATTATAGGTCAGGCACAGACAGGCACCGGCAAGACCGCGTCCTTCGGCATCCCGATCATCGAAAAATATGTCCCCGGCAAAAAACCCTATGCCCTGATTATCGAGCCAACCCGAGAACTGGCGATACAGGTTTCCGAGGAATTGGGGTCGCTCGCAAAATACAGGAAATGTTCCGTGCTGACTGTATACGGCGGGTCGTCGATGGTGCTTCAGATGAAGGCCCTCAGGCAGGGCGCCAACATCGTCGTCGGGACTCCCGGCAGGATCATCGACCATCTCACGAGGGGAACAATGTCCGTTGACAACGTCTCGATGGTCGTGCTTGACGAGGCTGACGAGATGCTCGATATGGGGTTCATCGCCGACATAGAAAAAATCCTCCAGATGACATCAGGGTCGCGACAGACGATGTTGTATTCCGCCACGATGCCTCCCGAGATACTGAAGATAGCAAAGAAGCACATGCGCGATCCCCTCAAGATCGCGATAAACATAAAAGATATCATCGCCCCCAAGATCGAACAGGTCTTCTATGAGGTGCGGGAACGGGACAAAACCGAGGTCCTCAGGCGGCTGCTTGACGTTGAGGCGCCTGAGCTGGCGCTCATCTTCTGCCATACCAAGAGGGAGGTGGATGAGGTGGCGGCAAAACTGCAGCAGCTCGGGTACAACGCCGGCGCCCTTCACGGCGATTTCACCCAGGCGCACCGGGAAGACATCATGGGGAAATTCCGGGAAGGCAGACTCGACATCCTCGTTGCCACAGATGTCGCCGGCCGGGGCATTGACATCGAAAATATCAGCCATGTGATCAACTTCAGCATACCCCAGAACCCGGAGGGATATATTCACCGGATCGGACGAACCGGACGCGCCGGCAGGGCCGGGATCGCCGTTACCTTCGTCACACCCAGGGAATACCGGCAGCTTCAACTGATCGAGAAGATCGCGCGGACAAAGCTGAGCCGGCGCGAGATACCGACGGCAGCCGAGGTTAAAAAGGCCCGGCAGAGACTCATCAGTGAAGACCTCGCGGGCATCATCGGCAAAGAAAAACACAAACCGTATCTTGCCGTTGTCAGGCAGCTTGCGGAATCCCTCGACCTGGAAGAGATCGGGGCTGCCGCCCTTTCACTCGCCTTTGGAAATATGGAAGTGAGCGAGCTCGAAAGGCATCAGACTCCCTCAGGGCAAAGGGGCACCGGAGAAAAGGGCATGACCAGGCTCTTTATGACCCTGGGACGCAAAGACAAGGTCCAGACCGCCGAGATCCTCAAGACCATAGCCGTTGAGGCGGGCATCCCCGGAAAGCGCGTCGGCAAGATAGACATCATGGAGAGCTTCACCTTTTTCGAGGTCCCCTCCGATCTGGTGGAAAAGGTCCTGGTCGCCATGGACAAGGCGGTCATCCGGGGGAAAAAGGTCTCGGTAAAAAAGGCTACGCCTCTGGCAGCATCCTCGAAAAAGCCCTATCCCAAGAAGAGATACAAATAGCCTCGCCCCCTCATCAGATAATCTCGATCTCCTCCAGCCATCGCTCCGCATCCATAGCCGCCATGGCGCCGCTGCCTGCTGAAGTGATCGCCTGGCGATAGGCCTTGTCCTGCGCCTCTCCGCAGGCAAAGACACCCTCGATGCTGGTTGCGGTCGATCCGCACCGGGTAACGAGATACCCGTTCTTGTCGATATCGAGCAGCCCTTCAAACAGGGCCGTATTGGGACTCCGGCCGATGGCAGTGAAAAACCCTGAACAGGGGATCACCTCGGTTTCTTTTGTTGCGACATTCCTGATCCGAGCGCCGGTTACCCCCGTTGTGTCGGGATCGCCCAGGATTTCCTCAACCATGCTGTTCCATTTTATCTTGATCCTGGGATGTTTCATCACCCTGTCGCCCATGATCTTCGATGCGCGGAACTGGTTTCTCCTGTGTACAACAGTCACCTTCGATACGAGCCGGGCGAGGAAGAGCGCCTCTTCCATTGCGGTGTCCCCGCCTCCGACAACGATAATCTCCTTGTCACGGAAGAAGTAGCCGTCGCAGGTGGCGCAGGCGCTGACGCCGTGGCCCCGCAGTTTCTGCTCGGAATCAAGGCCGAGCCATTTATACGAAGACCCGGTTGCGATGATGACCGCATGGCTCCGGTAGAGCGACTGATCCGCTGTCCATATCCTGAACGGCCTCTCCAGAAGGTCCACCTTCTCCACGGTAGTGGAGATAATCCGAGCCCCAAAGCGATCAGCCTGCTTCCGAAATGATTCCATCAGCTCAGGCCCCCTCACCCCTTCCGGGAATCCCGGGAAATTTTCCACCTCCATGGTTGTGGTAAGTTGTCCGCCCTGGTCCAGCCCCGAGAAGACAACCGGGATCAACAAGGCCCGCGCAGAATAGATGGCAGCGGTGAGTCCAGCCGGGCCGGACCCTATGATAAGGACTTTATGAATGATATCGTTCATGGTCCCCTTCCTCTCCCTAATCCCAGTCCAACAATCTCTTCTGTCCTTCAAGCCGTCTGATCTCGGTAATGTCCTGGCTGACTTCAAGTGTGCCCCTGTAGGTCCCTTCAGCGTCCCTAACCGCATAGTACCTGATGAGGATGAACCTGCCCTTCATCTGTATCCAGAAGTCAGCCGTGTCTTTTGCGCCTGCCCTGAACTCATCGAGGATCTTCTGCACTGTGTGATAGCTCTTGGGCGGGTGGCATTTCTGGACCTTTCTTCCGATAACGCCTGGGCTCCGGGGGAATATCCGCTCCCTGCCCTGAGAATAATAGACAACCTCATCGTTCTCATTCACAAAAGAAAGATCAAAGGGCAGGTGCTTCAGCATGAGATTCGCCTGTTCAATCGTAAGGCTGCCGGTATCAAAGGAATAGGCATCCGTCGCCTGCCTCGGCTCTGACGGCAGGCCGCCTCCTCCGGCCGGCCACCCGCTGTCCGGCCGGACCCATGCAAATCCGACCTCCTCCTCGCCCTCCTTCACCTTTATCCAGTCTGTTCCGGTCAGCATCTCCAGGGCCATGGGGAAGAGGATGTGCTCCTCTTTGTAGATCATGTCGCTTACGCTCTTCAGGAGGTATTTCAGTGTCCCGTATACCAGGGGAATCTGAAGGCCGGCTATCTGTTCCCGTGTGTATTTAAACATCTGCCGTATATCATCATGCAGGGCCCACATAACCTCGGAAGGACCTGAGATGTTATGCGCCTCGAGGATGGGGAACAGCTGGTTCTCCTTGCGCAGGTAATGCAGGTTGATGCTCGAAAGACCGTCCACCAGGGCCGCGAGGTCGTCCCTGAAGCGGCCAAAGACCTCTTTGTCATCCGTGTTGCAGAGTTTCTCCGTAATGCCGGAGATTTCACTGATAATCTTCTCTGCTTCCCTGTTTTCCTTCATCAAGGTATGGAGGGGATGGCCTGGAGGAGCTGTTGGGACATCTTTTTGCGAGAGGGACTCCTTAAAGACCTCAACATGGACATCACAGAGACGCTTGATCTCGCTTTCGGGCATGCCCTCGGCGATCAGCTCCTGCTCCATCTTCGCGATTTCAGAGGGATCAATGTCCTTTATAAGCTCGTGAAATCTCTGCTTGAGCGAAGACATCTCCTCGCCCCGGTGCAGGTCCCTGATGATCCCCTTCAGTATCTCCCGCCGTGAAGCATCCGCGCCGCCCTCGGAGGCGGCCCCAGCGGAATGGACCGGCAGCTCCACTCCGGTCCTTGCCTTGATCTCAGCGGCGATCTCCGAAAGAAGGACGCCTGTTTCGATGCCGCCGATGGAGGCAACATGGGACAGAGGCGCGACTCTGCCCACTGTCTTTCGCATCACGACGCTCTGGAGCATCTTGAATTTCGGAGACCTGTTGATAAGGTATTCCTTCAGGAAGGGGTATTCCCTCAACAGTTCCTCGATCGTTGTCTTTGGACTCAGTTCCATATCGACCTCCGTGCAGCGCTGTTAGGTGCAATCGTTGTATGGCATGCGCCATCGCTATTTTTATTGTATCCTGAAGCACGGCGTATGTCCTTGATATAAATCATAGGCTTGGAACTCGTTGTCGAGGGCGTCCAGTTCCACCCGGAATCGATCCTCACGGCCTCAGGCAAAGACCTTCTGCGGAATTTTCTGAAACTCCGGCAGTAGCCTTACCGCCGTCATGCCGGCTTGTCCGTAATCCTTTTCCTGCGTCATCTTTCCTGTGTTTTTTTGCGGTCTGCATTTCCCTATTTCAGCGCTGAGAGGCTAATGGATTAATAAAAAAATTTTATTGGTTTTTTTTGGCAAAATAACGTTGAATATGCACGAGTCATCGAAAAGGTAAAGTCCGGGTAACCGGATGACGCAAAGCTACCCGTCCCACGCTGGAGAGGGGGGCTGTCAAAGTGGATGGGGATTTTGAGCTTACCTTTTTGGAATATAAAGATTTGGAGGAACGGGGAAATGGGAGATCGTCAAGGCAATCATCAGATTAACAGGAAATCCGCGAAAGGACCTTATCAGAAGTCAGCAATAATTTGCGCAGCATTCTTGATTGCTTTATGCACAATCACATCCAGCTGTTTTATCAAAGAGGTCGAAGCAGCCTCATGCCCTTCATCTTGCTTGTCGTTTGACCCTTACGCTGGCGATCTTACCGCCGAATTTGGAAAGCAGAGTTGCGGCATTGCGGCGGCTCAATATGGTTATGTTCCGGGTAATCCTACGTGCGATATAGTAAGCGCTGAGTATTCCTATTTCCCTGCTGGTGGCTGGGCACTGAGATGTTGTGTCCAATTAGATGATTATATGGCCTGGGGGTGGACTATAGTTGATAAGAAGATAAACCCCGGCGATTCCTGGTATGGTCAGCCCGTATACAGGTTCTATTTCAAAAATCCCAACATAAAGTCATGCCCACAAGGACATTGGGAACTAAGGTGTTGTATTCAGCCCACGGATTATTTGGCGCAGGGATATCCCGTAGTTGCAAAGGTCAAAAGCCCCAATGATTATTGGTACGGCTTGCAGGTGTATAATTTTTATTTCGACTGCAAACCAGACGACCCCACCTGTTGTCCTAAGATAGCCGACCTTAAGGCAACCAACACGACGATTTCCATAGCCAGCGGTGGCAATACAACAATAAGCGCATCAATTATGGGCGGATACAATAAGCCCGCAAATTGGGACCTAAATCTACCAGGCAAGACACTTTCTGATTGCGGAAGGACAGTCTTGGAGACTTGGGACGGAAAGGATGCAAGCGGCAATCCGGTGCCTGATGGGACTTATACAATTCCGCTTTTGATTACAACCCCTGACGGCCGCTGTAGGGACACGAAGGAAATACAGATTACCGTTATATCCGGATGCAAAATCAAGATAGACAGCTTTGCAGGGACTAACTCTGAACTTGACAGTTCAACAGGCGGGAGCATAGGCTTTAATGGATCAATCACCGCCCAGTCTTGTAAGCCGCCCATTAATTGGACGCTCACTCTTCCCGGGAAAAAATTCACCGGAACTGGAACTTCTGTCTCAGTCACCTGGGACGGCAAGGACGACTTCGGCAAAGTCATAGAACCCGGAACATATACGGCAACCTTGACAGCTACAGCCGATGGACAATCCGACACAAAAAGCTTAACGTTTACCGTCAAGCCCATCTGTGATGTCTACTCTCAGGACTGCTGCAAGTTGTCCGTCCAATTCGGCTCATCCGCCGGTGTTTCAAACGGTAATCTTTATCATTCGCAGACTTTATTCACCATCCCGAACTCGAAGATTATGGGTGACTTCACACTCTCTTACAACAGCCTCGACAGTTATAACGGTCCCTTGGGCATCGGCTGGACCCATTCCTATAATATCAACCTCAAAGACTACGGAAATACAGCAGTCATAATGGAAGGAGACGGCAAAAGAGGGGTTCTTTACAACAGAGGCAGCTTCTATGCCCCCAAAAATTCAAACTGGCCTGTTTTGACGAAAAACGCAGACGGTACGTATCTGCTTACGCAAAAAAATAGTTTGAAATATGCCTTCAATTCCACCGGCAGGATAACAGCCGTTGCCGACCGAAATGCGAACACAACGGTACTTGTCTATAATGCAGACAACAAGCTCACAAAAATAACAGATCCCTCCGGAAGAAACATAACGCTCGGCTACGGCATAAACGGCAAAATAGCGACTGTTGCCGACTCTAACAACAATGTCTATAATTTTACCTACGGCGGAAATACCCTCACCGGCGTTACGACACAAACAACAAGCGGAATATCGACTTGGACTTACACCTACGATGCCAATGCCTTCATGCTCACAAAGACCGACCCCAACGGCAACACGACAGCATACAACTACGACAGTAAGCATCGGGTTGTGACGGCTACCGATCCGGTAGGCGCTGTAAAAAGCATCAGCTATCCGTCAAGTACGGCTATCACAAGGACAACGTCAGTTACTGAAAAAGACGGCGGGATATGGCAGTACACCTATGATAGACAGGCAGGCGCATTAACCCAAAAAACAGATCCGCAGGGAAACAGCACAAGCTATACTTACGATCAAAGCGGAAACATGCTTTCCCTGGCGGCGCCCGACGGCAGCGTCACGCGATATACCTATGACGCAGACGGAAACATGACGTCCGTCACTGACCCGACAGGAAACACGACCACCTACACATATAACGGATTCGGCCAAGTCTTGTCCATTACCGACCCGCAGGGCGGTGTGACGACTTACACATACGATGCCCAAGGGAACCTCTTGTCCCTAACGGACCCCACAGGCGCGGCTACGCGTTATGTATATGACTCAAAAGGCAATGTAACAACGGTTATCAATCCCCTGAACCAGACGACCACATTTACCTATGACCAAAATAACAACCTTATCTCCGTAACCGACCCTTCCGGCTCTACCACGAGATTTACCTATGACGCAGTCGGCAACATGACGAGCCAGACAGATGCCGATGGGAACACCACGACGTTTTCATACGACAGTCTGAATCATCTCGTAAAAGTCACCGACCCTTCCGGCAATGTCACGACTTATTCTTATGATAAGAACGGGAACAGAATTTCGCAGACGGACGCGAATGGCAATACGACTTTCTACGCATACAACTATAAAGGGCAGGTAATAAAGGTGACAGACGCCCTCGGCAATATGACGAACTACGCCTATGGCGGAACAGGATGCCCTTCATGCGGAGGAGGGGGTGACAAGCTCTCGTCGATAACCGATGCGAACGGAAATATAACGGCCTATACATATGACACTTCAGGGAGATTGACAAGGGAGACAGATGCTCTCGGAAGCACGATAACCTATTCCTATGACGCAAAAGGAAACCTTGCATTGAAGACTGATGCGAACGGCAATACCATCACTTATTCATATGACGCTGATGGAAGGCTGCTTAAGAAGGCTTATCCCGACGGAACAGCGGAAACCTTCAGTTATGACGCCAAAGGAAATGTCGTGACGGCTTCAAATCAATTTATCTCGTATACTTATACTCATGACGCCGCCGGAAGAGTGACGGCTGTTACAGACGCTCAGGGAAACAGAACGGGATATAGTTATGACCGTTCGGGAAGGAAAACGCAGTTGTTCTATCCTGAC
>JAKAGF010000061.1 GCA_021825805.1 Nitrospirota bacterium | reverse complement strand
GAAAAGCCGCTTTCGGATGTCCGGGAGATTCTTGACCGGACGCTCAACCTCGTTCGGTATGACAAACGGTTCAACAATATTGAGTTCAAGACCGACGTGGGTGACGTCCCAGCGATCCGTATAAACCCCGACAAGATCCAGCAGGTCTTTCTCAATATAATCCTCAATGCCCTCGACGCCATGCCGGGGGGCGGCGAGTTGAGGATCAGCGCCCGCCAGTCCGGTAAGGACCTGGAGATAACCTTCACCGACACGGGAGTCGGCATCGAGGAATACATGCTCGACCGGATATTCGATCCTTTCTTCACCTCCAAGCCTTTGGGCAAAGGCACCGGTCTTGGGCTCAGCATCTGCTACGGCATCATCAGGGAGCACAACGGCACCATTACCGCTGAGAGCGCGTCGGGAAAGGGGACAACCTTCATTATCCGTATCCCGGCGCTCGCCTGAGGGCTGTTTCCCCCTGTACGGACTGAAAAAAAAGCCTCTTTGTACTACAATATAACGGTTTCTGCGCATTGGCGCATGAATGGACCTTCTCGTCGAGGAGTGATGAAAATGGGGAGCGCGGGTCATGGCTGACAAACTGCTGATCGTTGAAGATGAGGAGACACTCAGGGTGTCGCTGAAGCGTGTTTTCAGCAGCGAGGGCTACGATGTGGAGACCGCCCCCAGCGGCGAGGCGGCCCTCGGCTTTCTGGAGGAGAAAGGCTTTGACCTGATCATCACCGACATCATCCTGCCGGGAATGAACGGCATTGAGATGCTGAAGAAATGCCGCGAGCAGAACGCCGACCAGCTCGTCATCGTAGTAACCGCTTATGCCTCTTTAGAGACGGCGGTAGAGGCGCTTCGGGCAGGGGCGTACGACTATATCGTGAAGCCGATCATCCACGAAGAGATCAAGCGTATCGTGAAGAATGCTCTCAGGGAACGGTCGCTAAGGACCGAAAACCTTATCCTGAGGAAACAGATAGAGGAGCGGTACGACTTCGAACGCATCGTAGGGCAGAGCGGTGTCATCACCTCCCTGATCAGCGAGGTGATGAAGATTGCCGATTCCCGCAGCAATGTCCTTCTCCTCGGCGAGACCGGCACAGGCAAGGAGCTCTTCGCCCGAGCGATACATTTCAACAGCTCCAGGAGGGACAAGCCTTTTGTGCCGATCAACTGCAGCGCCATACCCGAAAACCTCCTGGAATCAGAGCTCTTCGGTTATGTCCGGGGCGCTTTCACCGGCGCAGTCGGGTCAAAAAGAGGGCTCTTTGAAGAGGCGGACGGAGGCGCGGTATTTCTCGATGAGATAGGCGATCTCGATCAGTCCCTGCAGGCGAAGCTCCTGAGAGTGATGGACGACCACGAGATCAGGCCGGTGGGCGGCGTCCAGTCCCGAAAGGTGGACATCCGGTTTATCACCGCCACCAACAGGGACATAACCAAGGATGTCAAGGAGGGGGTGTTCAGGGAGGACCTCTTTTACCGGATCAACGTCATCACCCTGAGGCTGCCGCCGCTCAGGGAGCGGAGAGAGGATATCCTCGTCCTCGTCCGCTTTTTCCTCGATAAATTCGCAGGGGAGCTGGGCAAGACGGTAAAATATATAGACGACGAGGCCATGAGACTGCTTATGGGCTATTACTGGCCCGGCAATGTCAGGGAACTCCAGAATATCGTCGAGAGGGCGGTGCTCATAACCGACAGCAATACGGTCTTCCCGGAGCACCTTCCCGAGGGGTTGAAGGGAATCCCGCCCCTTGCCGAAACGTCGATGGACCGGGCGCTGTCGATTGAGGACTATACCAAGGAGTTCATCATCAGGTATCAGGACAGGTATAACGAGCAGAGGATTGCCGACATGCTCGGTATTACCCGTAAATCCCTGTGGGAAAAAAGAAAAAAGTGGGGTATCGCCAGAAAGAGCTGATGTTACTTACATAAACGCAGATATGTTTTTGCGTTACAATTGGTAACATGGCTAATACCTTGTTTTTATGGCTTAATTACATTAGTTAGTCCGCTGCGCTACTTTTTGTAACATTGGTTTTTTCCCTCTAAAATCAGCGGTTTAGAGTTCATCTCCCTCCCTATGTTTATTTTTCTTTTATCTGCGGATACTTATGGCTCGTCACCTCCTCCGAAGGGCTTCGGCACGTTCCTTGCTGAAGTAGACCTGAATGATTGTAGAAGATTTCATTGATTTTCTTAAAGGTGTGCCCCCATTCCAGTTCCTGACAGAGGAATCTTTGAAACGGTTGTCAAGCTCCGTTTCGATGGAGTTTTATCCCAAGGGCACGATGATCCTCAGGCAGGACGGCCCGCCGAGCGACTTCCTCAGAGTTGTCAAAAAAGGAGGGGTAAAGGTCTTCATCAGCACCGAAGACGGAGAGGATATGGTCATCGACTACCGGAGCGAAGGGGACTCGTTCGGTCTCCTTTCGCTGGTGGGCGGCGACAAGTCAAGGGCCAATGTTCTTGCTATCGAGGATACCATCTGTTATGTGATAGAGAAGGATACTATCATGCAGCTCGTCGATATGAGCCCCGCCTTTACCGAATATTTCCTCAAGAGCTTCCTCAGCAAATACATCGACAAGACCTACAAGGAGATGCACAACAAAAGCCTCCTTTACGGCGGGGGGGACAAGCTGCTTTTCACCACTCCGGTGGGCGAGGTCGCGACCAAAGAGGTGGTCACCGCTCCGCAGGACATCACTATCAAGGAGGCTGCTGATATCATGTCCCGGAAGCGGTGCAGTTCCCTCGTGCTGACGGACGCCGACGGCGTCCCGACCGGCATCTTCACTGATCGGGATATCAGGGACAAGGTGTTGTCGAAAGGGCGGAACCCCCAGGAGAAGGTCTCGAGTGTCATGAGCGTCTCCCTCATCAGGATCGAGGCCAGGGATTACTGTTTCGAGGCCCTTCTCAAGATGATCCGTTTCAGCATCCATCACCTCCTTGTAGTGGACGGAGGCAGGCTTAAAGGCATCCTGACGAACCACGATCTCATGATGATGCAGGGCACTTCACCGATCTCTGTCGCCAGGGAGATAGAAGGCCAGCAGACGATAGATGGGCTCGCCCCTGTCGCCGGGAAGATCAACCGCATAGTCGGACTCCTCCTCAAGGAAGGCGCCCGCGCGTCCAACATCGCAAGGATCATTACAGAGATCAACGACCGGCTGCTCAGAAGGATACTCGAAATAGCGGAGAAGCAGCTCGGCCCGCCTCCTGTGGATTACTGCTGGATCATATTCGGCAGCGAGGGCCGCAAGGAACAGACCTTCAAGACCGACCAGGACAACGCCATCATCTTTGCGGACCCGGCGTCGGACGAGGAGGAGAAAAGGATCACGGAGTATTTTGCAGCCTTTGCCGCGTTGGTTCGCGACAGCCTCGCGAAATGCGGTTTCCCCCTCTGCCCTGCCGACTATATGGCCTCAAACCCCCAGTGGCGCCAGCCCCTGAAGGTCTGGAAAAGGTATTTCTCGAACTGGATATACACGCCGACGCCGGACGCTGTGCTGAAATCCCTCATCTTCTTTGATTTCAGAGCGGTACATGGAAATTTTGCCCTGGCCGAGTCTCTCAGGGATTCCCTCCACGCCATGCTCGACGGCCAGATGATCTTCCTCGGATACATGGCCAACACGATCATCAAGAACGTGCCGCCGGTGGGGTTCTTCAAGTCCCTTATCGTCGAGAAGTCCGGCGAGCACAAGGACGAGATGAACATCAAGGTGAAGGGGGTGGCCCCGTTTGTGGATATGATGAGGCTCTTCAGCCTCGAAAAGGGGCTGCGGGAGACCTCGACGCTGGAGCGGATCGAGGCCCTCAAGAGCCGGCATACTATTGTGAAGGAATATGCCGACGAGCTTGAGCATGCCTTTGAATTCATCATGCTGCTGCGGATGCAGCACCAGTTCGAACAAATAGAACTGGGGCTGGAACCGGATAATTTCATCAATCCAAACAGCCTGAGCAACCTGGAGAAAAAGACCATAAAAGAGGCGTTCAACCTCATCGCGAAAATGCAGGGCATTATCATGGAGCGGTATAAGCCGCTCATCTGGTAGGAAAGGGCGCTATGGCGAACGGAACGGACGGCAACAGGAAGATCAGCGCAACCAGGTTCGCGGTCATCGACACCGAACTCACGGGACTCGACGGAAAACGCGACGCCATCATCTCGGTCGGCGCGGTAAGGATGACCGGCGGCAGGATAGAGATCAGCGAATCCTTCTACCGGCTGGTGAATCCGGAAAAAGAACTCAAGGCCCCCGGCGTCGTCATCCACGAGATCACCTCGGAGGACCTGTTGCAGAAGCCGGGGATCGATGAGGTGATGGCCGAGTTCCAGGGGTTCTTCGGCGCCGATGTCATCGTCGGCTACTGCGTGGAGATCGATATGGAGTTTCTGAACCGCGAGATGAAGCGTATCTTCGGCGCCTCCATACAGAATCCCGTCATCGACATCTACCCGCTTTATGAATGGGCCCGGTCCCGCTCTTTTTACGAAGAACGCACAACGTCCATGCCCGGAAGGGCAAAACTCTATGACATAGCGCGCTATTACGATATCGCGGTTAACGGGGCCCACAACTCGCTGGTGGACGCCTTCATCACGGCGCAGATATTCCAGCGGCTTATCCCGGGGCTCACCGCGGCCGGGATAACGGATGTGGGCGAGCTCATCAGGCTTAGCAACCGTTTAAAAGGAGGTGATCGGCAGGGCATATCATCCGGAATCAGTAATTTCTGACAGCAGGCGCACGGTAGTGGAAATACAATCCAAGGAGGTAAGAGATGAGCAGTAAAAAGACAGCGCGCGAAATTATCGAAGACCCTGATTTCAAGGCACTGGTGTCGAAGAAGAACACCTTTTCGATCATTCTCACGATCCTTGAACTGGTGCTGTATTTCGGGTTCGTCGGTCTGATCGCCTACAACAAACCATTTCTCGCGCAGAAGCTGAGCGCGGGCGGCGCGACCACCATAGGGATACCCATCGCGGTTATGACGATCATGATTTCCTGGGTCCTGACGGCTGTTTACATTTTCTGGGCTAACGCCAGCTACGACAACGACGTCAAAAAACTCAAAGATAAGATGGGAGGTTAATGATGCCGACAACCGCACCACAGACGATGATAGGGCAGGCGAACCCGACTGCCATAATGTTTTTTGTTGCTTTCGTCATCTCGACACTGCTCATTACGTGGTGGGCCGCGAAACGGACACGGACGACGAAGGACTTCTATGCAGCCGGCAGAAGCGTGACCGGCTTCCAGAACGGCCTCGCCCTCGCAGGCGACTATATGAGCGCGGCGTCCTTCCTCGGCATCGCCGGCCTCGTGTCCACCAAGGGCTATGACGGCCTCATTTATTCGGTGGGATGGCTGGTGGGGTGGCCTATCATCATGTTCCTTATATCCGAGCCGCTGCGGAACCTCGGCAAGTACACCTTCGCCGATGTTGTGTCGTACCGGCTGAACCAGAGGCCGATCAGGGCCGCGGCCGCCGCGGGCTCGCTCGTGGTGGTCATCACGTATCTAATCGCACAGATGGTCGGCGCGGGCACCCTTATCAAACTGATGTTCGGGCTCCCGTTCGAGATTGCCATTGGCGTCACCGGAACCCTGATGATATCATATGTGCTCTTCGGAGGCATGATAGCCACGACGTGGGTCCAGATCATCAAGGCCGCGTTGCTCCTTGGCGGCGCGACGATCCTGGTGCTGTTGACGCTGAATAAGTTCAGCTTCAGCTACGGTGATCTTTTCGGACAGGCCGAGAAGCTGTATACCAACAAATTCCTCGAACCGGGAGGACTCGTGACGAGTCCTGTGGACGCTTTTTCCCTCGGCCTTGCCCTCATGTTCGGTACAGCGGGACTGCCTCACATCCTCATGAGGTTTTTCACGGTGCCTGACGTGAAAGAGGCGCGCAAGTCGGTATTCTATGCCACTGGATTTATAGGCTATTTCTACATACTCACCGTGACCATCGGCTTCGGCGCAGCGGTCCTCGTCGGCCAGAAGATCATCATGGGCATCGACAAAGGCGGCAACATGGCAGGTCCGCTCCTGGCCGAGGCGCTCGGCGGCAACCTGTTCCTCGGGTTCCTCTCCGCAGTTGCCTTCGCGACAATCCTCGCCGTTGTCTCGGGCCTGACTCTTGCCGGGGCGTCGGCATTTTCGCATGACCTCTTTGTAGGCGTCATCCGCCGCGGCCAAGCCTCTGAGAAGGAAGAGGTGAAGGTCGCCAAGATCGCAACGGTCGGTCTCGGCATCACCGCCATTCTGCTCGGCATTCTCTTTAAGGGCCAGAATGTCGCTTTCCTCGTGGGGCTTACCTTTGCCATCGCGGCCAGCGCAAACTTCCCCGCCCTGCTCATGTCGATCATGTGGAAGAAGTTTACGACTGCCGGCGCTGTGCTGAGCATTTACAGCGGACTGATTGTTGCGACAGTCCTCCTGATCCTAAGTCCTACGGTCTGGGTAGATATAGTGCATAAGTCGGACGTGCAGGCGGTTGAAAAGGCTGTAAAGGCGATCGAGGAGCCGATGAAGGCAAAGGTGGCAGACCTGGAGAAACAGAAGGCGCCCGGACTCGACGCTGCGAAGATTGCTGAGATAGATGCTTCCATAGCTGCTGAGAAGAAGGCAGCGGAGCCCATGGTAAAGGAGGCCAGGTCGAAGATGCCGCAGGCGATCTTCCCGCTGAAAAACCCTGGAATCTATTCCATGGCAGCGGCCTTTCTGATCGGCATCCTCGCGTCACTCCTGGCCCCCGACAAGGAGGCGGAAAAGAAGTTTGAGGGCGAAAAGCTCAGGGAATACATCGGAGTCGGCGCTGAAGAATAGTCATTAGGGATCAGGCATAGGTAGTATACTGTAAGCTGAGCAAGGACCGGCTATAGGACCGGTCCTTGCTCAGCTTCAAGACCGGGAGCAGAGACACCAAATAAGGAGGAAGTATATGTCTGACAACAACAAAAAGATCAGTGTCTTGATGGAGGAGAAGCGTACCTTTCCTCCGTCAAAGGAGTTCAGCGCCCGTGCCCACATAAAGAGCATGGCCGAGTACGAGAAGATATATAAACGCTCTGTGGAAGACCCCGAGGGCTTCTGGGGCGAGATGGCGGAGAAGTACCTGACGTGGTACAAAAAATGGGACAAGGTGCTTGATTACGACTTCGAGAAGCCCTACATCAAATGGTTCAGCGGAGGAAGGCTCAATGCCTCCTTCAACTGTCTGGACCGTCATATCAATACGGTGAGGCGGAACAAGGCTGCGATCATATGGGAAGGCGACGACGGCAGCTACCGGACCTTCACCTACCAGCAGCTCTATACCGAGGTGAACCGGTTTGCCAACGTGCTGAAGAAGCACGGGGTGAATAAGGGCGACCGGGTGACGATCTACCTGCCGATGATACCGGAACTGGCGATCTCGATGCTTGCCTGCGCGCGCATCGGGGCGATTCACAGCATCGTCTTTGGCGGATTCAGCGCGCAGGCATTGCGAGACAGGATACAGGACTGCCAGTCCAAGCTGGTTGTGACAGCCGACAAGGGGGTCAGGGGCGGCAGGTTTGTTCCGCTGAAGTCCAACGCGGACGAGGCGATCCAGGAATGTCCGACCGTCGAGAAGATGATCATCGTCAAGAGGGCGGACGGCGCCGTTGACATGGAGCCGAAGAGAGACCTGTGGTGGAACGACGAGATGAACGCGGCGGACATCACCAACTATTGCGAGCCCGAGCAGATGGATGCGGAAGACCCGCTTTACATCCTCTACACCTCCGGTTCGACCGGCAAGCCCAAAGGGGTGCTGCATACAACCGGCGGCTATTGTCTGTATACCAATCTCACCTTCCAGTGGATATTCGACTACCACGAAGAAGACATCCACTTCTGCACGGCCGACATCGGCTGGGTCACCGGCCACAGTTACATCGTCTACGGACCGCTGAGCTGCGGGGCGACCAGCCTGATGTTCGAGGGCATCCCGACCTATCCTGATGCAGGCAGGTTCTGGGCGATAGTTGCAAAACACAAGGTGAATATTTTCTACACCGCCCCGACTGCCATCAGGGCCCTGATGAGGGAAGGGGAGGGCTTTGTCAAAAAACACGACCTTTCCTCCCTGCGGGTGCTGGGGACAGTGGGCGAGCCGATCAACCCTGAGGCATGGATGTGGTATCACACCAATGTCGGCAAGGGAAAGCTGCCCATAGTCGACACCTGGTGGCAGACCGAGACCGGCGGGATACTCATCACACCGCTTCCAGGGGCCATGACCACAAAACCCGGCTCAGCCTGCAGGCCTTTTCCGGGCGTAGTGCCGAGGGTGCTGAAGGAAGACGGCTCCCCTGCCGGTCCCAACGAGGGCGGCTATCTCGTCATCGAGAAGCCGTGGCCGGGAATGCTTCGGGGCACCTACGGTGATCCGGAGAACAAGAGGATCAAGGAGGTCTACTTCTCCCGGTTCATCGGCAAGTATTTCACCGGAGACGGCGCACGGTATGATGAGGACGGAGACTACTGGCTGATGGGCCGTATAGACGACGTTATAAACGTATCAGGCCACCGGCTTGGCACGGCAGAGGTGGAATCAGCCTTGGTGAGCCACGAGGCGGTGGCAGAGGCCGCGGTGGTGGGATATCCGCATGACATCAAGGGAGAGGGAATTTATGTCTACGTTACCCTGAAAGACGGATTCAAGCCCAGCGATGACCTGAAGAAGACCCTCGTTGGGCATGTGCGTACAGTGATCGGACCGATAGCCTCACCGGACAAGCTGCAGTTTGCGCCGGGGCTTCCGAAGACCCGCTCCGGCAAGATCATGCGGAGAATACTCCGGAAGATCGCCTGGGGCCAGGTGGACGAGTTGGGCGACACCTCGACCCTTGCCGATCCCTCGGTGGTGAGCAACCTCGTGAAGGAGAGACTGTAGACTGGTCAGGGCTGACGGGCAAGCGGTCTGAAAATAAAAGGGGGAGACCTGTGTCTCCCCTCTTTTTTTCATCACGAGTTATCACGAACCGCGCCGCGCGTCCCGCAAAGCGATAGGTGACGGCTGCCGGCAGCTTTGGAGTATAATAGTCGGCACAGCAGACAGGGAAACTCGGAGGCAGGAGGTATCAGTGGAAAAGTTTTTTCTTGCAAAGGACGATGCGGTCCTGGTCATCGTGGATATCCAGGAGCGGCTGGCAGCGGTGATGGACCAGAGGAAGAAGGTGATCGACAACTGCCTGCATCTCATCGAGACGTCACGGTTACTCGGCATACCCATCGTCCTCAACGAACAATATCCCAAGGGCCTCGGTCCCACGGCGCCGGAGATCAGGGAGGCATTGCCTGCCTGCCTGCCTCACGAGAAGCTCACCTTCAGTTGTTGCAGAGACGGATCTTTCTCCGACAAGCTCTCTGCAGTGAAGCGGAAGAAGGTAATTCTCGTCGGCATGGAGACTCATGTCTGCGTGCTGCAGACCTGCATCGACCTTCTCCATCAGGGCCTTGGCGTGCATGTGGTCCAGGACGCCATCTGCTCCAGGACAAAAGAGAACTTCCGCGCTGGGATCGAGTTTATGCGCGACGCCGGGGCTGTCATAACCTGCGCCGAGACGGCGCTCTTTCAGCTTCTGGAGAGGGCCGGGACAGAGGAGTTCAAGGCGATCTCAAAGAGGATCAAATAGGGCGGTCCCGGTTCTCAGCCGTGCTTCCTTTTCTTTGAAATCATCTGCAGTGCCTTGCCTGCATCGCGCTTCAGCCAGAAAAAACAGAAGATAGCCGAGGCCAACACGATCGAGGCGAGAGCCCTGTCGCCGCGCTTCATCATCGCGATCCCCCCTGCTATCATGATGACCATGAACCCGAGGGGGACAAGGATCCTTGAAGCGATCTCACGCAAAGGCCGGAGATTCCCATAGCTGGCCCGGGCCTCGGCCGTATTGCCCGTCTTTTCGCACAGGAGCCCGCGATTGAACCACAGAAGATTGTTTGCCGGGTCCATCTGTACCAGCCGGTTGTAATACGAGAGGCTACGCTCAGGATCGATATCCTCAAGCTGCATCGCCAGGCGGAACATAAGCGTGAAAACGCTGCCCGCCTTGTCTAAGTATTGTCCTGCCTCGGACGACCTGCCGGTCTCTTCAAGGATGATCCCCTTCATAAACCACCCGCGGTGGAAATCAGGGTTGGCGGCAAGAAGTTCATCTATCAGTTTTTCAGCGGCAGCGTACTCTTTCTTCTCGTAGTGCTGTAATGACGCCTCAAGTATCTTCCCGATGGCCTCCATTATTCCTCCCTTGGCAGTAGTAATGAATGACACGCGCAGCCACGTATACTATAGCACTCCAGGCCTGAACCAAGGAAGTGGCGCGCTTAAAGACGCCAAGTCCTTGCCGGAATATGTGATACCATTGGCTCGCAGATTCCCCTGTGCCCGTCTTTATCAGGGAATATAGGGCTGTATCGTGATACAGCGGATGGGGTATAATATAGCCACTTTTCGAGCGAAAGAGAAATTCGAGAGAAGGCAGGGGGAGGCTTCACACATGGTAATGAACGACCGCTGGATACGGCGGATGGCTGAACAGGGCATGATAGAGCCCTTCAACAACGAGCAAAAGAGAGAGGGGGTTATCTCCTTTGGCGTGTCCGCCTACGGCTATGACATGCGCATCTCGGATGAGTTCAAACTCCCGAATCCGGGAAAGGGCAAGGTCGTTGATCCCAAGAACTTCGATGCGGCTAACTTCATCGACTTCAAGGGCGATGTCTGCGAGATACCCGCCCATTCCTACGTCATCTGCCGATCTCTCGAATATTTCAGGATACCGCGCGAGATACTCGCCATCTGCTTTGGGAAGTCCACCTACGCACGGGCCGGGGTTGTCGTGAATGTGACCCCTCTTGAACCGGAATGGGAAGGGCATGTGACGATATCCGTCTCGAACACCTCGCCTTTTCCGGTAAGGCTCTATGCCGATGAAGGCATCGGCCAGGTTGTCTTTCTGAAGGCAGCGGAGGTCTGCAAGACCTCGTATGCAGACAAGAAGGGCAAATACCAGGCAGCAAAGGGCATCGTGCTCCCGAAGATATGAAGGGGAGAAGGCGACTGCATGGAAAAGAACAATAAGCTCATCCTGGCCCTTGATGTGGCTGAGTACGACTATGCGGTCGAACTGGTTGACAGGTTTGAGCCGTACATCGATATCTTCAAGGTGGGGCTTGAGCTTTTTACAGCTGCCGGTCCTTCCATCGTGGAGCATATCCACGGAAAGGGCTGCAGGGTTTTCCTTGACCTGAAATTCCATGATATCCCCAACACCGTCTCAAAGGCGGGCATTGCAGCAGCCCGGCTTGGCGTCTTCATGTTCAATGTGCATGCCTCAGGAGGCCTTGATATGATGAGGCGGTGCCGGGACGATGTTGTCAACGTCTGCCTCAGGGAGAACATCAACAGGCCGAGGATCATCGCCGTCACCGTGCTGACGAGCATAGCGCAGCAGGTCCTTCGGGACGAGGTGGGCATACAGCACAGCCTGAAGACGCATGTGCGTCATCTCGCAGGGCTCGCCCTGAAGGCTGGACTCGACGGCGTTGTCTCATCCGGTCAGGAGGCTGCCATGGTCCGCGGCCACTGCGGCCGGGGTTTTCTCATCGTCACTCCCGGCATACGGCCTTCGTGGAGCCCAGCGGACGATCAGATGCGCACCATGACGCCGAGGGACGCTGTCAGGGAGGGCGCTGATTTCATCGTCATGGGAAGGGCTATTCTGAACCACGACGACCCTCTGAAGGTGATAGAGATCGTCAGCAGCGAGATCAACTCCGCATAGGGGACAAATGGGGCTTAAGACAGACAGAACCCTCCGCCTGCCCCGCATGTAGTCCTGCATGAGCAATCCATCCCGATCATGCCTGCCCGTGTACAGGGAAATTCCCTTCCGGCCCCCGTTTGAGGTCTATGAGAGATTCAGGGGAAAAGACACCATCCTCCTGGAGAGCTGCAAAGGACCCGAAAGGATCGGCAGATACTCCTTTATCGGGATCGAGCCCTACCTTACCTTCAGGGCAAAGAGCGGCACGGTAGAGATCAGCTACGGGGGAAGAAAGACGATCTCCTCGCGCCATCCCCTGCGCCGGCTCAGGGAATTGGTCACATGCTATAAGCAGAGTCCTGTGGAGTCGCTTCCGCCGTTCCAGGGCGGGGCGGCCGGCATGCTCTCCTATGATTTTGTTCAGTATCTCGAAAGACTCCCTAAAAATGCGGAGGATGATCTGGATGTCCCTGATGCCCACTTTTTTATGTTCGACAGGGTGATAGCCTTTGACCACCGCGACGAAAAGGCCTGGGTCATTGTCTGTCCGGCTGCGCGAAAGACGGTCCTCGGTTATACCGAGATCGAGCACAGTGGCGGGGATGACGCGGGAGACGCTGAAAAGGTCCTTGATCAGCTTTGCAAAAGGGCGGGTTCAGCGGAAGTTAATGATATGCCCGCCGCGCAGGCGCGGCATCCGCATAAAATCGGGATCATCCATGAGACGTCGAAGGAACGGTATATGGATATGGTCAGGAGGGCCAAGGAGTATATAGCAGCAGGCGACATATTCCAGGCGAACCTCTCCCTCAGGGTGTCGGCCGAAACAGGCGACGTCGATCCCCTGCGCATCTACGGCGTGCTCCGGCAGATCAATCCCTCGCCTTTTGCGGCTTTCGCCGACTTTGGCGATTACCGGATCGTCTCCTCGTCCCCGGAGAGGCTCGTGCGGGTGAAAGGCAGGACTGTTGACACGAGGCCGATTGCCGGCACGCGGCCCAGGGGCAGGGACATGGACGAGGACGGGAAGATGCGGGCCGAACTCCTGCTGAACGAAAAGGAGAGGGCAGAGCATATCATGCTGATAGACCTGGAACGGAACGACTTGGGCAGGGTATCTGACTACGGGACGGTAATTGCGGATGAGCTTATGGTTACGGAAGACTATTCCCATGTGATCCATATCGTCTCGAACGTGCGGGGAGAGCTTGCCACGGGGAAAGACTGTTTCGATGTCATCAAGGCCGCATTTCCCGGGGGAACGATCACCGGCGTCCCGAAGGTGAGGTGCATGGAGATCATCGATGAGCTGGAACCGACGAGAAGGGGACCCTATACCGGCTCCCTCGGGTATATCGGCTTTAACGGCAACATGGACCTGAATATCATCATCAGGACGATGCTCATCAAGAACGGGAGGGCCTTCATCCAGGCTGGAGCAGGAATTGTCGCTGACTCTGATCCTGAGAGGGAATACTGCGAGAGCCTCAAAAAGGCAGAGGCCCTTGTCCGCGCGCTCGAGCTGCTCTAAGCAGCGGGAGGCGTATCATTCGGGAAGAGGGTATATCCCGACAAGCGCGGGCCTGTGCGTAAAGAGTATGTAGCCTTCTGCCTTCAGCCCGAAGAGGTGGTTGCAGGCTTCGCAGTAGATGGTCATCTGGGGGCGGTACTTCTGTCGTAATTCCTCAACCTCCCGCTCGCTGGCAGGGAAGGTTTTGTAGTCGTACACAAAGGCGGTGTCGCCCTTTATGATGAGCCTGTCGATCCGGCCCCTGTAGACCGTGTTTCCCTTCTGGAGTATGAACGGCAGCTCAGCATAAGCCCTGATCCCGCCTGAAGACGGCGGCTGCATGATGATCTCCTTCAGGTATCCTGATTCATCCAGCTTTCTGAAATCCCTGACAATGATGTTTATCTTCCGGTCGATGTCGGAGGAGGAAGGGTCCTCATGGCGGAGAAGCGCGCCGGCCCGTTTTTCGATCTCTTCAGTCGGTGTGACACCCTGGGCTATCTCCTCGAAGAGGCGGTGGAAGACGATACCGAGGCTGACCCAGTCATCCCCGTGTCTTGTCCGCACATCGATGCCCTCTGTTACGTCCATCCACTGGACAGCCTTTGACGACGGGGCCACGGGCTCGATGCAGACAGGCTCCTGAAAGAAGCCCCTGGAATCATGCTCAAAGACAGCCGCGGGTCTTGCCGCGGCGCCGAAATCCGCCTCTGTTGCCACGGTA
>JAKAGF010000242.1 GCA_021825805.1 Nitrospirota bacterium | reverse complement strand
GCGCTGTCGCAACAATCATCCAGGCCGTGTCGCCGCTATCGATCTTCAGCGGGACGGAAACAGCCGCAACAGGTGCGGCCGATTCTTCGGACAGAGCGGTTCCTGCCGGAAGCAGGAACAGTACGACCAAGAAAAGACTCAAAAAGGTTTTCATCTCAGTTCTCCTCTCCTGAAAATAATAGGATAATATCGTTATTCGGTGATTCATTCCTTAAGGGATGTCATAATCTCACCCGGTAAGAGACAAAGCCAGAATCGTGCCAGGTGTACCTGCCTGATTCATAAGGAAAAACAGGAAATGTCTGCACGACAATTATGTCTAAAGAGACAATTATGTAGTACATCGCCTGAACCGGGCTGGGAAAGGCGAAGGGCTCTGCAACACATCTCAGTGAACCGCAGGTTATAGGATGATGTGCTCATTGGAACTTCAAATTGACAGCCCGTAAATTTCTGTGATAATTAAGGAAGAAGGAAGTGCATTGCCTCATCGCGTTGCGGAACATTGCGAGAGGGAAGGGCGGCATGGGTAACGAAGCGGTGAGGCGGCAGGACTGCCGGGGTACTGACCCTGGAAGTCCTTTTTGGGCTGATGTGACCGTTTCCCGGCAACGGGCGAAGGGGGAATAGTTATGGTGACAGTGCGCAGGCTTTTGGAATCCAAGAAAAAGGGTTTCTGGTCGGTTGCTCCCGATGTTACCGCCTACGAGGCGCTGCAGATTATGGCCGACAGGGACGTGGGAGCCTTACTGGTAGTGAGCGAGAGGAAATTGCTGGGCATCTTCACGGAGAGGGACTATTCAAGAAAGGTCATCCTCAAGGGCAGGTCTTCCAAGGACACCCCTGTCAAAGAGCTTATGACAGAGTCGGTATACTGCGTTACCCCTGAGGATACCATGGAGCACTGCATGGCCGTCATGGACAGCAACCATGTCCGCCATCTGCCTGTTCTGGATCAGGCCAACCTCGTGGGGATTGTCAGTATCCGCGATGTGGTGAATATGATCATCAGCGAAAGGGAAGCCACTATCGAAGACCTCAAACAGTTCATCTCAGGGTAGGTGCATGGCGGGGGACTGAAGACAGCCTCGATTCCAATATCAGCAACGGCAAAGAGATTCGGCGTTTCCCGCGCTGCATAAGGGGTGTCATCAGCGAGACCGGGCAGTCCGGTTCCGTGTCCCGCCCGAAGAGGGCGGGATTTTTTTTCGGCAGGGACCATGACTAAATCGTACTGCAGCGGTTATAATCCATGCACGAACATCCCATCCGGAAGGCGATAAGGGACCCGATATGTCAGATACGGCAAGATACTCAGCCTACGCAATTTTATGCGAAATCAACAACAGAGAATTCAAAAAGAAGCTCGACCACTTCCCCGAGGAGCTGCGGTTTTACGTTGTGCTGGCCGCCGGCATTGTTGGGGCTGAAAATGCAAAGCGTATGGAGGAGACCCCGCAGGCTGTTGTTAAAGACGGCGAGGAGTTTGTTTCAAAGCTGCTGGAGATAGCCTCTCTGGAGGACACGGCCTTGTTCAGGGAGATTCTTGAAACATATCTCGTTGAAGCGATGAAGGACGAACTCAGGCACAGCTGTTCCAATTGCGCCAACTTTAACGACTGTCTTGATGTGAAGAACGCCTCGGTAGGGCTTTTTTTCAAAAGGCGGGTCCAGGGAGAAGAGACCGAAGAACTGAAAAGCGAAATAGCCCGGCAGGTTGCGCAGGCGCTGCAACGCACACCCTATGTGGATTCCGACAAGGCGCATATCCTCTGCTCGGAATTCAGGCATCATTATTCGGCGTCAGGCCTTGGGGAGGTGTTCAGACGGTACGCGGATATCGCCGCCGGACTCCGGCAGACGTTCGGCATAAATTATAAAAGGATTCAGCAGGAGATGATAGTGATCAACAGCGCCTTTATGGAAAAGGGTCGGGAGGTACGGTAGCGGCGGGGAGACGGAACCGGGAAAGATCGACCCACGGCGTTCTGCACTGATGCAGGCCTTCAGTTCCCGGCGCAGTCTTCAGCGCGATAAATGCCTGTACTTGATCCGGTGAGGCTGGTCCGCTGCCGCGCCGAGGCGGGCCTTTCTGTCCTGTTCATATTCCGAGTAGTTGCCGTCAAACCACACCACCCCGCTGTCTCCCTCAAAGGCGAGGATGTGGGTGGCTATACGGTCGAGAAACCAGCGGTCATGGCTGATGACAACGGCGCATCCGGCGAAATTTTCGAGCGCCTCTTCCAGCGCCCGCATGGTATTAACGTCCAGGTCATTGGTCGGTTCATCCAGGAGCAGCACGTTGGCCTCCTCTTTCAGCATGCGGGCGAGGTGGACGCGGTTTCTCTCCCCGCCTGAAAGCTGGGACACCTTTTTCTGCTGGTCAGGGCCTGAAAAATTGAAACGGGCCACGTAGGTCCTCGAGTTCACCTGTTTCCTGCCGAGCTGTATCGCATCGTCTCCCCCGGAGATCACCTCCCAGATCGATTTGTCCGGATCGAGGTCATCCCGGCTCTGGTCAACATACGCCAGCTTTACGGTCTCTCCTGTCCTGAAGGCGCCGGAGTCCGGTTTTTCCCGGCCGATGATCATCCTGAAGAGGGTTGTCTTCCCGGCGCCGTTGGGACCTATGACGCCGACTATGCCGCCCGGCGGCAGAGAAAAGGTCATCCCTTCCATAAGGATATTGTCGCCGTAAGCCTTGCCTACGCCATCCGCCTCGATGACCACGCTTCCCAGGCGGGGGCCGGGAGGGATATAGATCTCGAGCTCCTTCGATCTTTTCTCTGTATCCTGGCTGAGGAGCGCTTCGTAGGAAGTGATGCGCGCCTTTGCCTTGGCGTGGCGACCCTTTGGGGACATGCGTATCCACTCAAGTTCCCTCTGGAGGGTCTTCTGCCGTTCACTCTCCGCTTTCTCTTCCTGCTGGAGGCGGTTTTTCTTCTGGTCCAGCCAGGAGGAGTAATTACCCTTCCAGGGAATGCCCTCTCCCCGGTCGAGTTCGAGTATCCAGCCGGCGACATTGTCAAGGAAATAGCGGTCGTGGGTAACGGCTATAATCGTCCCGGCATAGGCCTGCAGGTGGTGCTCCAGCCAGGCAACGGTCTCTGCATCGAGGTGGTTGGTGGGCTCGTCCAGAAGCAGTATGTCCGGCTTTTGCAGGAGGAGCCTGCAGAGCGCAACACGCCTCCTCTCCCCGCCGGAGAGGATCTTCACCGGCGTCTCCCCAGGGGGGCAACGGAGGGCGTCCATCGCCATCTCAAGGCGTGAATCCAGGTCCCAGGCGTCAAGGGCGTCCAGTTTCTCCTGCACCTTGCCCTGTCGCTCGATGAGTTTGTTC
>JAKAGF010000241.1 GCA_021825805.1 Nitrospirota bacterium | reverse complement strand
GCCTGTGGCCGGCAACATTGATCACATCATCCACGCGTCCCATGATAAAAAGGTATCCGTCTTCATCCCTGTATCCGCCGTCAGCGGTGAAATAGTAACCGTCGAACATGCTCATATACGACTGAAGGAACCGGTCATCGGCATTCCAGAGCGTCGGCAGGGTCCCCGGAGGGAGGGGGAGCTTTATAGCGACCAGTCCTTCCTGCTTCGGTCCTATGGGCGTGCCGCTGGTGTCAAGTATCTGGACGTTGAACCCCGGCACCGGCTTTGTGGAAGAGCCCGGCTTGATCGGGAACGACTCTATGCCGACGCAGTTCGCTGTTATCGGCCATCCCGTCTCAGTCTGCCACCAGTGATCGACCACCGGCTTGTCGAGAAGTTTGTGCGCCCAGTGATAGGTATCCGGGTCAAGGCGTTCACCGGCGAGGAAGAGATATTTAAATCCCGACAGGTCATATTTTTTTACATGTTCGCCGAGCGAGTCTTCTCTCTTTATCGCCCGGAATGCGGTCGGAGCGGTAAAGAGAGTCTTGACACCATGCTGCGAGATCACCCGCCAGAAGGAGCCGGGGTTCGGCGTGCCGACCGGCTTTCCTTCGTACAGGACCGTTGTGCAGCCGGTGAGAAGCGGGCCGTAGACGATATAGGAATGACCAACCACCCACCCCACATCAGAGGCCGCCCAATAGACCTCGCCCGGCTTGGTGTCGTATATGTTCTCAAGACTCCATCGCAGGGCAACGGCATGGCCTCCGTTGTCGCGGACGATCCCCTTGGGGACGCCGGTGGTGCCCGAAGTATACAGGATATAGAGAGGGTCAGTGGCCTTCACAGGAACGCAGTCCGCGGGCCGGGCCTGTTCAACGAGCTTCTTCCAGTCAAGGTCACGGTCCCTGAAGAGGGCTGATTTCACAAACCTCCTCTGGTAGATGATGCATTTCTCGGGTTTGTGCTTCGCAAGTTCTACCGCCTTGTCGAGCATCGGCTTGTACTCGATGATGCGCGGCCCCTCTATGGCGCCTGATGCGGTGATGACCACCCTGGGCCGCGCGTCGTCGATCCGGATGGCAAGTTCATGGGGAGCAAACCCTCCGAAGACCACCGAGTGCACGGCCCCGAGGCGAGCGCATGCCAGCATGGCGATCACCGCCTGGGGGATCATCGGCATATAGATAATGACCGTATCGCCCTTGCCGACGCCAAGCCCCTTGAGTCCACCGGCAAACCGCGCCACCTGGTCGAGCAGTTCGGCATAGGTGTATTTCCGGATGGTATTGGTAACCGGGCTGTCATATATGAGGGCCACCTGGTCGGCCCTTCCCTTTTCCACATGGCGATCAAGGGCATTGTAACAGGTATTCAGTTCGCCGCCTGTGAACCAGCGGTAGAAAGGTTTTTTCGAGTCATCGAGTACCTTATCCCACTTTTTGTACCAGTCGATGGCCCCCGCAGCCTCGCCCCAAAAGCCCGCGGGGTCTTGTATGCTCCTTTGAAAAATCTCGTCATACCCGCCCATTAATTACCTCCCGTGCGCATATTATTATCTTCTTCGACCTTCCGAAGCATATCGGCTCTGACTACCTATAGTTATACTACACCCGATTTGCCCGCCACAAGCCCCCTCAGCACGCAGGGAAAAATTCCCCCGTGTCTGAAGTACTCGGCCTCGACAGGCGTGTCAATGCGAACTATCAGCCCTGCTTCCTCACGGCTGCCGTCGCTGCGTCTGATCGCCATGGTGATGTCCTGTCCCGGTCTAAGGTCAGCCAGGCCTGTGATGTCAAACTCCTCGTCGCCTCTTATACCTATGGACCGGACCGAATCGTTGTCCCTGAACTGAAGGGGAAGCACCCCCATCCCCACGAGGTTGGAGCGGTGGATGCGTTCAAAGCCCCTCGCTATCACCGCCCTGACACCAAGGAGCTTCGTTCCTTTGGCAGCCCAGTCCCGTGACGAACCGGTACCGTATTCCTCTCCGCCGAAGATGACCGTCTGCGTACCTATGCTGATGTATTTCATGGCAGCGTCATAGATGGACAGCTCTTCCCCTGAGGGCTGAAATAAGGTTAAACCTCCCTCAACAGCCGCGCCGTCCTCTTTGGCCGGTATCATGAGATTCTTTATGCGCACGTTCGCAAAGGCGCCCCGGACCATGACGTTGTGATTGCCCCGGCGCGTCCCGTAGCTCTGAAAATCCGCCTTTGCCACGTCCCTGGCGATCAGGTACTTGCCGGCAGGAGAGGTCTCCATGATCGAACCCGCGGGGCTGATATGGTCTGTTGTGACTGAATCGCCAAAAATGCCGAGCGCCCTTGCACCGATGATATCTTCCACCTGCCCCGGTTCCATGGTTAAGCCTTCAAAAAACGGCGGCTCCGCGATATAGGTCGATTCAGGCCAGTCATATATCTCGCCGGCAGCCGAAGACACGCTGTTCCAGAGCTGATTGTCTCCTGCGAAATCCGAGTACAGACTCCGGAACATCTCCGGGTCAACCGCATGCTTCATTGCAGCCGCCACTTCAGCGTTCCGGGGCCAGATGTCCCTGAGATACACAGGCCGGCCGTTGCTGCCCAGGCCGAGCGGCTCGCTTTCCACATCCCTGATGATCGTCCCTGCAATGGCAAAGGCAACGACAAGCGGCGGGCTCATGAGAAAGTTGGCGCGAAGGTTGGGATGAATGCGGGCCTCGAAATTGCGGTTGCCTGAAAGGACCGCCGCGCAGACGAGGTCGTTCTGAACAATCGCCTCCTCGATCCCCTTGTCCAGCGGACCGGCATTGCCGATGCAGGTCGCACACCCGTATGCTGAGACATAAAACCCGAGCCTTTCAAGATACTGCAGAAGGCCCGCGCGGGTGAGATATTCGGTCACAACCCGCGAACCGGGGGCAAGCGATGTCTTGATATGCTTCCTGACTGTCAGTCCCTTCTCAACAGCCTTTTTTGCCAGGAGACCGGCGGCGAGAAGGACTCCTGGGTTCGAGGTGTTCGTACACGAGGTTATAGCCGCAATGATCACATCTCCGGAACCCACATCAATCCCGTCTCTTGTCCTGAACCTCTTCGAAAGGTCCCCTGCCCTCCCGGCAAAACCATTATCAGTCGCGGGTCGTGCAAACAGGTCGATAAACCTTTCCCCAAGGGCATGAAGCTCGATCCGGTCCTGCGGACGCCGCGGACCGGCGACCGACGGCCTGACCGAAGACAGGTCCAGTTCCACGACTCTGGAGTAATCGATCTCCCCGGCCTTCGGGATACCGTACATCCCCTGCGCCTTGAAGTACGCCTGGAACGCAGAGACCTCATCATCAGTACGGCCGCTGCAGCGGAAGAAGTCCACGGTAACA
>JAKAGF010000060.1 GCA_021825805.1 Nitrospirota bacterium | reverse complement strand
AAAGCACCGTTTGTGTCATCATTATTTCACCTCGTTGGTGATATGTTTTTGCGTCTATTCAACCTTAAACTTATCACATTAACGAGGTTTTTTTATCATCTCTTTTTTTCTAATCGCGGATTTAGGGCCTCGGCGGCTGTTTTCTTGACTTATGTCCGCATTAATCTTTATAATTTTTACACGTACCCCCGGTCTTTAACATGAAGATCCTCATAGCTGATATACCGGACGAAGGTCTGGAGGTCGATATAGCGGAGAAGATGTCCATTGACGACGTCTCCCCGCCTTCTCCGGTAAAGGCCCGCCTCGATGTTGCCAAGGCGGAGCAGGAGATCATCATCGCCGGCAGTCTTCAGGCTGAACTGCAGCTTCAGTGCAGCAGGTGCCTCCGGGACTTCCGGCGCAGTCTCGACATACCGGTCAACGTCGTCTATCATCCTCTTGAGGAGAAGCAGGGTGAACGGCATGGACTCAAGGACGACGAGATGGACCTGGGTTTTTACCGTGACGAGATCGACCTGCAGGACCTGTTCCGGGAACAGATCCTGCTGAATACCCAGATGAAGCCTTTGTGCGACGAACAGTGCAAAGGCATCTGTCCGCACTGCGGAACGGACCTTAACATCTCGGGCTGCGCCTGCGGCAGCAGGCAGACGGACCCGAGGCTCGAGGTCCTCAGGAAACTTTTGGACAAAGGAAAGGAGTAGATAGTGGCTAATCCTACGCACAGACATTCCAGGGCAAGGCGGGATAAACGGAGGGCCAACTGGAAAGGCCAGACGCCGAACCTCACCCAGTGCCCCGAATGCAAGGAAATGAAGCTCCCCCACCGGGCATGCGCCGCCTGCGGGACCTATAACGGCAATAAGGTTCTCGAGATCGTCGAAAAATAGAGATGCGAATCGCCCTTGACGCCATGGGAGGGGATTACGCCCCCTCGGTGAATATCGAGGGAGCGGTCGAGACCGTAGGCGAAAACGATTCCATCGACATCATCCTCGTCGGCAACGAGACGGTCCTCAGGCAGGAGCTAAGGAACAGGCGGTATGACGGCAGCCGAATAACCGTGGAGCACGCATCCCAGGTAATCGAGATGCACGAGCCCCCCACCGCGGCTCTCAGGAAAAAAAAAGATTCCTCCATCCGGATCGGCATCGACCTCGTGAAGGCGGGCAAGGCTGACGCCTTTGTCAGCGCCGGCCATTCCGGAGTCGTCATGGCTACCTCGCTGCTGCTCCTGGGCCCTTCAAAGGGCGTCTTCCGTCCGGCCATCGCCACCATCATGCCAACGCTGAAGGACACCTTCGTGCTCCTCGACGCCGGCGCCAACGTTGACTGCAAGCCCGAAAACCTCCTGCAGTTCGGCCTCATGGGCAGCACCTACTGCAAGTTCATCCTCGGCAAGCCGAACCCCACAGTCGCCCTCCTCAGCATCGGCGAGGAAGACAC
Organism: Nitrospirota bacterium; assembly: GCA_021825805.1. GTDB lineage: Bacteria > Nitrospirota > Thermodesulfovibrionia > Thermodesulfovibrionales > UBA6898 > JAKAGF01. Next base: position 13,111 of record JAKAGF010000060.1, on the reverse strand, counting down.
CAAAGGCAACGAGCTCACGAAGGAGGCCTTCAAGCTCCTCAAGGCAACGTCCCTGAACTTCATCGGCAACATCGAGGGCAAGGACATGTTCACCGGCAAGGCGGACGTGATCGTCTGCGACGGTTTCATCGGCAACGTGGCCCTGAAGATCAGCGAGGGCCTCGCCGAGACGATCCTGAAGATGCTGAAGCGCGAGATATCCTCCGTATCGACCGGCAGGATCGGGTATCTCATGATGAAACCGGCCATCCGTAATTTCAAGAAGCGCACCGATTATGACGAATACGGCGGCGCTCCCCTGCTGGGCATCAACGGGACCTGCATCATCAGCCATGGAAGATCAACGTCAAAGGCGATCAAGAACGCCCTCAGGGTTGCTGAAGACTTCTCCGCAAAGCGGGTCCACGAGGCCATCGCAGCCGAGATTGAGAGCGAAATCCAGGGCAGGGCCGCGTAGCGTGATCCGCGGGAAGATCATCGCAACCGGGTCGTATGTGCCTGAAAACGTCATCACCAACCTTGACCTCGAAAAGATCGTCGAGACCTCCGACGACTGGATAACAGAGCGGACCGGCATCAAGGAAAGGCGCATCGTCAACGGGAGCCAGGCGGCGTCCGACCTCGCATGCGAGGCTGCCGGCCTTGCCCTGAAGCGGGCGCATCTGAAGCCCAGGGACATCGACCTCATCGTCGTCGCCACCATCTCCGGAGACATGCCTTTCCCCTCCACCGCCTGCATGGTGCAAAACAAACTGGGCGCGAAGAACGCCGCTGCCTTTGACCTCAACGCCGCGTGCTCGGGGTTCGTCTACGGTCTGCACATCGTCAACAACCTCATCAGGGGCGGAGCGCACAACAGGGTCCTGCTCATCGGCGCCGAGGCGCTGTCGAAGTTCATCGACTGGGAGGACAGGGCCACCTGCATCCTCTTCGGCGACGGGGCCGGGGCTGTGGTCATAGAGCCGACAAAGGAAAAGCGCGGCATACTCTCGACAAAGATCCACTCGGACGGGAACCTCGGCGAGCTGATCATGCTGCCCGGCGGCGGCTCGCGCAATCCCTGCTCCAGGGATTCGATCCTCAAGCGGATGAACTACATCAAGATGAAGGGGAACGAGACCTTCAGGATCGCGGTCAGGACGCTCGAGGAGATCGCGGTCAGGACGCTCGAGGAGAACAACCTGACTCCCGAGGACCTGGACCTGCTGATCCCCCATCAGGCGAATATCAGGATCATCCAGGCCACGGCGAAAAGGCTCAACCTCCCTCCTGAGAAGGTCTTTGTGAATATCGGGAAGTACGGCAACACCTCTGCCGCGTCCATACCCATCGCACTTGACGAAGCGGTCACCTCGGGAAAGGTGAAGGACGGGGACAACATCCTCCTTGAGGCCTTCGGCGGAGGCCTCACGTGGGCCTCGGCGCTACTACGATGGTAGGCGCGGGCTTCCTTTCGAGGCGCTGACGCCTCTTCCTTTCACCGGCAACTGACGCGAAAATCCGCATCTCCCTCTGTTGTCATGCCCTGCCGCCGGATGCGGGCGATTGTTGCGGCCTACTCCGGCGAAGGCAACACGGGAACGATCATAACTTCTTCAGGTATCTTTCCTGTCAGCGCTCGCAGGAAGGCGACAATGTCCTCGACCTGCTCTTTTGGAAGGTCCTTGCCCAACTGGATCTTCCCCATTATCCAGACAGCGTCCGACAGTCCGTCAACTGAGCCGTCATGGAAGTACGGGGGGGTCATCGCGACGTTCCGCAGCACAGGCGTCTTGAAGACATACCTGTCCGCCTCTTTTTTTGTGACAGCGAATCTTCCGTCATCCACCTTTTCGCTCTTCGTGTATTTCCGATACGGTTCGAAAAGGCCGAACTTCCGGTACATCTGTCCGCCGACAAAAGGACTCGAATGACAGCCCGCGCAGCCCTGGTCCATGAATGCGCTGAGCCCCCTTTTTTGTTGTTCCGTCATTGCGGCCTTCTCTCCTTTGAGGTACGAGTCAAAGGGAGCAGGCGTAACCAGCGTCCTTTCGAACGCGCCGATCGCCTTTGCAAAGTTGTCGATAGTCACCGGCTCCCTGTCGGATGGAAATGCGGCCTTGAAAAGGTCCCTGTATTCCCTGTATGACCGGAGTATCTTCTCAGCAGACTCATACGACGGCATGCCGTAGGCGGGAGGTCCTGTGACAGCCTGCTTTGCCTGATCTTCGACGCTGGTCCGGTTCCCTGTCCAGTGCTCGGATATCTGGCTTGCCGCATTGAAGACAGTGGGGTCGTTTCTCGGGTTTTCCACGCAGTCGTGTCCGACTGATTTTCTCAGCCCGTCGGCGGCATACAGGGCCAGGGGATGACACTTCGAGCAGCTCACCGTTCCGTCAATAGAGATCCTTGGCTCATAAAAGAGCAGCTTCCCCAGTCTTACCTTTTCAGGGGTTATCGGGTTTTCCGCCGAGGGCATGGAGGCAGGCAGGGGACCGAGTATCTGCGAGGCCTTTCTGATCAGGGCCTCTTCGTCGGAGGCAAAAGCGGAAACCGAGAGAACGAACAAAAAAATCACTGCGGCAAAAGGCAGCGCGCGGGCCTTCCTGAATACAGCGACAATCATGACAACCTCCCTGGATCATCAGGACTTCTTATTGCATGCTTACCTTTTATCACAAAGGGGTTGCAACTGCAAGCCGACCGGCTACCTCTCCCCCCGCTGCCCCCCTGCCTTGCGGTGAATGCGGTGAAAGAGGCTCTCGAGCTTGTCCTTGTAGACCATCGAAAGGAAAACGATGATCACCGCCACGCTGAGGAGTATCGAGAAGCGATAATACTGGTGCAGCCGTATGTAATTGCCTCCGAGGGTGAGCAGCACCGTGCCGCCGAACCTGCCCACCGTGCTGATCACGAAAAACTCTTTTGTGGTCAGATGGCCGAGGCCCAGGATGTAGCAGAGGAAGTCCTTCGGCATGCCGGGAATGAGGAAGAGGAGAAAGACGAGGAAGACCCCCTTGTGATGGAGCAGGTAGTCGTACTTGTCCATCGTCGCCTTGCTGACGAACTTGTCGACAAACGGCCTGCCGAATATCCTCGCCAGGGTAAAGGCGATCAGCGAACCGATCGTCAGCCCGATCGTTGAGAAGAGTGTGCCCAGAACCGGGCCGTAGAGATATCCGCCGATAAAGCCGGTCACCTCGCCGGGGATCGGCGCGGCAACCACCTGAAGAGCCTGCAGACATATGAACCCCAGGACGGCGACGGGTCCCAGGGACTCCAGAAAGACGAGTATCTTCTCCTGATCCATGAAGAAGCGGAAAGCGCCCACCTTGTACAGGACAATGGTTACCGCGAGGAAAAAAACAAGAGCCCATATCTTCAGCAGTACGTTGTTTTTCCTATTTTCCGTCTCGTTCGCTATGGCGCGCACCTCTCATCTATATTCAGCCTCACCATTCCACCTTCCTGCCGGCTATTTGTCATCCTTCTGCATGAAGGGCTTGAGCAGGTCGATGGGGATGGGGAACAGGATCGTTGAGTTCTTCTCCGTGGCGATCTCGGTAAGGGTCTGCAGGAACCTCAACTGCAGGGCGATGGGATGGCTCGCGATAACGGCTGCGGCATCGGATAATTTTTGGGACGCCTGGAATTCACCTTCCGCATGGATGACCTTGGCCCTTCTCTCTCTTTCGGCCTCCGCCTGGCGCGCAATGGCACGCTGCATTTCCACGGGAAGATCCACGTTTTTGACCTCGACTGTAGACACCTTTATCCCCCAGGGCTCAGTCTGAAAATCAATCACCTTCTGCAGTTCCGTATTAAGCTCCTCGCGTTTTGACAACAGGTCGTCGAGCTGGCTCTGGCCGAGGATGCTCCTGAGGGTCGTCTGGCTCATCTGGGACGTGGCGTAATAGAAGTCCTCCACCTCGGTGATCGCCTTGATGGGATCGAGGACACGGAAATAGATGACCGCATTCACCTTGACGGTTATGTTGTCTTTGGTGATGATGTCCTGGGGAGGGACGTCCATGGTAACCGTCCGGAGGCTCACCCGGACGAGCTTGTCTATAATGGGCCATATGATCACCAGCCCGGGGCCCTTCACCGGGATGATCCGGCCGAGCCTGAAGACAACGCCCCGCTCATATTCCTTGAGGATCTTTATGGCGCTCGTGAGGATGTAAAAGGCGAAGAATATGATGAGAATAAATCCGGTGAAAAACGGTGAAAACAGATTCATGGCGCAACCTCCCTTTTTCTGACCTTTATTCGTAAGCCGGAGACGGATTCTATCACTACCGCGTCTCCTTTCCGTATCTCAACATCGGATGCGGCGGACCAGACCTCGCCCCGCGCCGCAACCGTCCCTCCTTCACGGGATATATCGGAGAGCGCCCTGCCTTCGAGCCCGACAAGGCCTTCGCTCCCGGTGATCGGCTTTCTCCTGAAGGCCCGGTACGCCAGACCGAAGGTAACCGTGAAAAACACCGTCGTCACCAGCACCGCCGGAAGTATGATGTAGATCGAGACCCGCATAAACGGCGACGGGGATTCAAAGAGCATCAGCGAGCCGATCACCATCGCCACGATGCCGCCTATGGTAAGCAGCCCGTGCGAGACGACCTTCACCTCAAGGATGAAGAAGGTGATCGCGATGATGATCAGCAGCAGGCCCGCGTAATTGACCGGCAGGGTCTGGAACGCGTAGAAGGCCAGGATGAGAAAGATGACGCCGGCAACACCCGGAAAAATCGCCCCCGGATTCGTCAGCTCGAAAAAAATGCCGTAAAAGCCCAGAAGCATGAGCATATATGCCACGCTGGGATCGGAGATGAAATTGAGGATCTTGTGGCGCATGCTCATCTCATCCGTTACAACAGCAGCCCCCGCGGTCGTCAGGACCCGCTCGCCCCACGCGGTTGTCACCTTTCTGCCGTTAATGTCCTTCAGCAGCGTTTGCAGGTCCCTGCTCACCAGATCGACAACGTGAAGCTTCAGCGCCTCTCCCTCGGTGACTGACACGCTCTGCCGCACGGCCTTCTCCGCCCATGCCGCATTCCTGCCGTTCTTCTCGGCAAGGGACCGGATGTATGCGGCCGCGTCATTCGTCGCCTTCTCGGCCATGGTCTTGTCCATTTTTTCGCCCACTGAGACAGGGTGCGCAGCGCCGATATTCGTGCCCGGCGCCATGGCCGCCACATGGGCAGCCAGGGCGATGAACACCCCGGCGGATGCGGCGCGAGCGCCGCTCGGCGACACGTATACGATGACAGGGACCGGGCTGCCGATAATATTCTTGACAATGCTTCGCATGGAGGTGTCCAGTCCGCCGGGGGTGTCGAGTTCGATGACAACAGCCTCTGCCTGCATGGCCCCTGCCCGCTGGATTTCCTTTCCGATGAACTCTGAAGAGACCGGATTGATCACGCCGCTGACCCGCGCCACCAGCACCTGGGGCTTGCGCTCCACGGAAGAGACAACGAGAGGCAAAAGCACAACAGCGACAAGGATGAGAAGGGAACTTGTTTTTCGTAAGAGGCTATGATACATGCTCGTCAGCCGGCCTGTCCCGATCTTGATCGCATTTGTACACATGTTATCATATTCGTGTCAGGATAGTATATGAAGAAGGTCGGGCGTCCTGCCCGGAGGGACCGGTTTTATTGACAAACCGCCTTATTTTTTGATATAAAAAGAGGCTTCCTCTTGTTGTTCACGCTGTTAACCGATATTCCCGGGTAGCTCAGCCGGCAGAGCAGGTGGCTGTTAACCACCCTGTCGGGGGTTCGAATCCCTCCCCGGGAGCCATTTCCCTTCCAGGGTCGAAAAGCCGCGGCTCCGGGTCAGTGAATAACCCAGTCGCTTTTTTTCACAAGCTCGGGACCGGGGCCTTTGGTGAGCTGAACGATATAGCACCCTTTCGATGCATAGCGTTGTCCGGGCCCAAGGCTGAAGCGCTCATACAGGGGGTATGTCCGGTCCTGCGCGACATCCATTCCTCCGGCGCCCATGCTCGTGCCGATGACGTCAAGAAGATTGTCGCGGTAATAATTCCCCTTCATGTCCATCAGCGCCTGAGACAACACCTGGACAGCTGAATATACCTTCTTCAATATGATCAGCGCATCCCCCTGGACCTTATTCATCCCCATAAAGGATTCGACAGCTCCGGTATACCGCTCCTCGTCGCGGGGCAGTCTGAAGGGATACGTCAGATAGGTGAAGCCGCGCGCCTCATCCGGCAATGTCCATATGCCCTTCCCCACATAGCTCGATGAAACGAAAACCATCTCCGGCCTCTGCCCTGAGGACGCCCATGCCTCCAGCGAGGCAAGGGTCTCCGGGCCATCCCAGAGAAGGACAACTGAGGGCTTCTCCCCGGACAGAACCTTCAACAGAGAATCCATGGTAGCCGTTTCTCCGGACCGCAGGGTGACCGTCACCGGCGCCTGATGTCCCAACCCGCGCCATGTCTCCTGAAATCCCGCTGAAAGCGCGCGGCCTTCACGCGAGGCGCGGACGAGTTGGAGGACCGGCCCGCCCTTTACCATTGCGCCGATGCTGTTCAGATAACGCGCCGCGCCCTCGCCCTCCTGATACAGCCCCTTGGAGAAATAAAGGGTGTGCCAATCCGTATCCGATATAACCGGGAGATCGGTAATGGGGAGGATACAGGGGATGCGGTTGTCCTCGCTGAACCGGTGGATCGGCTGCCATCCATTTTTTGCCATGCCCCCCAGCAGGGCAAAGACCGGCTCCCTGCGATAGTACTCCTCCAACTGACCGCGCCACGTATCAGGAGGACCCTTCAGCAGCCATCGCGCCAGGGACAGCCTCTTGTATGCGGTTTCGGGCGAGAGCAGCATCGATTCCGCCATGCGCGCTGACCTGACGCCGGCCCGCGTCTCGTAATATGCGGCCTGGTTATTCTTATAGGTGATGAATTTCTCCAGAGGGATGATCATCGCGTCACGGGATGCGGGGTCAACGTCATCCGTGATGACGGTCGCAAAGCGGAGTGTCGTGTCAGAAACGCCGGGTGAAAATTGCGAGGAAAGCGACTTCAGATAGAAAATGAGAATCGCCATGTCATTGTCCTGAAGCAGATAACGGGGCATGACTTCGTTGAGTCTCCTGCCCGAGGGGTCGATGCCTCCCCGAAGCGCGTCCGCAAGTGATGCATCCGTATATGCGGGCCGAAGAACGGGAGCGGAGCTGATTTCAATGCCCTTATGGAGTTGCCTGAGCGGCTTATAGAGATAACTTCCGTTTGTCGGAGGCGTGACGATACCGCCCTCGACAGAGCCCAGCCCGCTGCGCAGATGACAGCTCAGACAGGTAAAGGCGGTCCCTGTGACAGGGATATCACCCTTCACCACGGCCCGCATCGGCCCTCCTGAAGGAAGAATTCCCTCGCGGTACATACGTTCGCCCAGCCGCAGCGCTTCAGTCCGGCTCACCCCGGCAATCACCACCGGCTTGTCCTCAGCGGCCCTGACAGGACCATTCAGCGCAAACGAGAACAGCAGAGAGCTGAAGCCCGCGAGCAGGACGATGGGGGTCTTCATCGGCCAAGCGCCCTCTCATATTCAGCCACGAGGTCCGAAGCGCCGATAAGACCGTATATCCGGACCCAGCGGCTGTCTGCCGGAGAATGCAGCAGGGCCAGCGGCAGGTGAGACATCTTGTTCGGGGTATATGCGTCAAGCGCCCGCGTCACCTTCTCGATGTCCTCCCGCGAGCCGGTCAGAAAATCCCATCCGGGTTTTGCGTCATACCGCTTCAGATACTCCTTCATTTTCTTCGGCGTGTCATTGTCCGGATCAATCGAGATCGAAACAAGACGCACATCCCCGGGACCCGGCCCCATTCTTCTCTGGAAATTCGCAAATCCGGCCGAGAGCACCGGACAAATGGTAGTGCATGTCGTGTAGATGAAGTCCACCATGATCACCTCTTTCGATCTCATCAGCCGGCTGAGCCTGACCTTCACCCCGTCCTGATTCACCAGAGTCACATCCGGGATGACATAGTTTTCGATGGTCCTTTTGTATTTCTCCCCCGCGGCAGCGCAGACGCCTTTTCCGGGAAAGACAAATGCCGCCGCCAGCAGCAGGATCGCAAGAGAAGACACCGTGCGCCTCGTCATCAAAAACCTCCGTGGGTATAGCCTTTGTCCTGCCGCCGGGTCAACCGCGCCAAGTAAACGGCTCCTACAGTCCCAATTTTCCGGCCAGCTGCCTGACCGCTTCAACAGACCCTGCGAAATCTTTCTCTTCCTGTTCAGTAAGAGAAAGCTCGATGATCTTTTCAACGCCTCCGCTTCCCAGCAGCGCCGGCACGCCTGTATACACCCCCCGGACGCCGTATTCGCCGTCCAGGAAGGCCGCGCAGGGCAGCATCCTCTTTTCGTCGAAGAGGATCGACCTGACCATCTGGTATGTCGCCGCGGCAGGCGCATAGTAGGCGCTCCCTGTCTTCAGCAGGGAGACGATCTCAGCCCCGCCGTTGCGCGTCCTCTGTATGAGGGCGTTGATCCGTTCCGCACTCAGAAGCGTCGTGAGGGAGACGCCTTTTACCGTGGTGAACCTCGGCATGGGGACCATCAGGTCTCCATGGCCTCCGAGCACCAGGGCTTCAACGTCCTGGGGGGAGACACCCATCTCCCATGCAGCGAAGGTCCTGAAGCGCGCGGAGTCGAGGATACCGCCCATCCCCACCACCCTCTTCGGGTCAAAGCCGGACACCTTCAGGCCGAGCTGCGTCATGACGTCCATGGGGTTCGTGACGATGATGATGACCGCCCCCGGCGAACGCTTCGATGCATTTTCCACAACGCCGGATACCACCTTTGCATTGGCAGCCAGAAGATCGTCCCTGCTCATGCCCGGTTTTCTCGGCAAACCGGCAGTCACCACGATTATGTCCGAATCAGCGGTCCCGGAATAATCATTGACGCCGGTGATGGATGACGAAGACCCCCACAAAGGGCACGCCTCGGACAGGTCAAGCGCCTTGCCCTGGGGAATTCCCTCCGCAATATCAAAGAGCGCCACATCCGCGCTGCCGTCCTGCACAATCATCTGCGCAAGGGATGAACCGACATGCCCCGCGCCGACTACTGTCACCTTCTTTTTCATGTGTCTCTCCCGTCTTTCAGATGCGCCTTTATGTATTCCCTGTTCAGTTGCGCGATAAACTTCACCTTGATGCCTTTCGGACACGCTGCCTGGCATTCGTAGTGATTGCCGCAGTTGCCGAACCCCTCCTTCAGCATCGCCTCGGTCATCACGCAGACCCGCCGGGCGGCCTCCGCCCTTCCCTGGGGCAGTTTCGCCAGATGCGCCACCTTGGCCGCTGCGAAGAGCATGGCCGAGCCGTTGGGACAGGCGGCAACGCAGGCGCCGCAGCCGATGCATTCGGCCGCATCCATCGCCGTCTCGGCATCATCCCTTGGGATGAGAATGGCGTTTCCATCGGGAACGCCTCCGGTATGCGCGGACACATAGCCGCCGGACTGCATGATGCGGTCAAGGCTGCTGCGATCCACGATCAGGTCCTTTATCACCGGGAATGCCTTCGCGCGCCAGGGTTCGATATAAATCGTATCACCGTCCCTGAAGCGCCTCATGTGGAGCTGACAAACCGTCGTCTTCTCCCGCGAACCGTGGGGAACGCCGTTGATCACCTGCGAGCACATGCCGCAGATCCCCTCGCGGCAGTCGTGGTCAAAGGCTATCGGTTCCCTGCCGGCCCTGACCAGTTCCGCATTGACAACATCGAGCATCTCGAGAAACGACATGTCTGAGGTAATGTCCTTTGCCCGGTACTCCTCAAGCCTGCCGGCTGAGGCCGGGCCGCTTTGTCTCCAGACGTAAAGCGTAAGGTCCATTATTTGTAGCTCCTGACCGCAAGCCGGACATTTTCGAAGGCGAGCGGCTCCGTGTGGAGTTCCGGTTCCTTGTCAGCGCCCCTGAACTGCCAGGCAGCTACATGGCAGAAGTTCGCGTCGTCCCGCACCGCCTCGCCGTCTTCCGTCTGGTGCTCCACGCGGAAATGACTGCCGCAGGATTCGTCGCGGTAAAGGGCATCGCGCGCAAGCAATTCGGCGAATTCAAGAAAATCGGCAACGCGTCCGGCTTTCTCAAGCTCCTGGTTCAAGTCCTCCTCCCGGCCCGGCACCCGCACGTTCTCCCGGAATTCAGCGCGGAGTTCGGGAATGCGGCGGAGGGCATTTTCAAGGCTCTCCCGGCTGCGCGTCATGCCGACATGCTCCCACATGATGCTGCCGAGTTCGCGGTGGAACTCGTTCACCGTCTTCCTGCCGTTGATCGAAAGAAGTCTCTTGATCGACGTCTCGGTCTCTTCCACTGACCGCACGAATTCGGGATGACCTGCGCTCACGGCATCCGGCCTCGTCTGCGCAAGGTAGTGCGCTATCGTGCAGGGGATGATGAAATAGCCGTCAGCAAGCCCCTGCATCAGCGCGCTGGCGCCGAGCCGGTTGGCGCCATGGTCGGAGAAGTTCGCCTCGCCGAGCACAAAAAGCCCTGGGATTGAGCTTTGCAGGTTATAGTCGACCCACAGGCCTCCCATGGCATAATGCGGGGCCGGATAGATGCGCATCGGCTGTTTATAGGCGTTTTCATCGGTTATCCTTTCATACATCTCGAAGAGGTTCCCGTACCGTTGACGTATCGTGTCCTCTCCAAGACGTTCGATGGCGCCGGCAAAGTCGAGGTACACGCCCCGCCCTCCGGGGCCGACGCCATGGCCGTCGTCACAGACCTCCTTTGCCGCGCGGGACGAGATGTCGCGCGGGGCGAGATTGCCGAAGCTCGGATACTTGCGCTCCAGATAGTAGTCTCTCTCCTCTTCAGGGATCTCCTGCGGAGGCCGCCGGTCCCCCCTGATCTTCGGCGCCCAGACCCTGCCGTCATTCCTGAGCGACTCGGACATAAGCGTGAGTTTGGCCTGGTGGTCGCCGGTCGCCGGGATACAGGTCGGATGGATCTGCGTATAGCAGGGGTTCGCAAAAAATGCGCCCCTTTTGTAGGCCCGGTACGCTGCGGTGACATTGCCGCCCATCGCGTTTGTGGAAAGATAAAAGACATTCGTATACCCTCCGGTGCAGAGGCAGACCGCATCGGCGGCGTGACAGCGTATCTTTCCGGTTACCATGTCACGGACCGTAATTCCCTTTGCCTCGCCGCCTATGACCACGAGGTCGAGCATCTCCGTGCGCGGATAGAGCCTCACGTTTCCCGCCCTTGCCTGACGGGAAAGGGCGGAGTAAGCGCCGAGCAGCAACTGCTGGCCTGTCTGGCCCCGCGCATAAAAGGTACGCGATACCAGCGCCCCGCCAAAGGAACGGTTGTCAAGATATCCGGCGTAGTCCCGCGCAAAGGGAACTCCCTGCGCAACGCACTGGTCGATGATATTGCCGCTCACCTCCGCCAGACGGTAGACGTTCGCCTCGCGGGACCTGAAGTCTCCTCCCTTGACCGTGTCATGGAACAGCCTGTAAACGCTGTCACCGTCATTCGGATAGTTCCTGGCTGCGTTGATCCCCCCCTGGGCGGCGATGCTGTGAGCGCGGCGGGCGCTGTCCTGATAACAAAACGCCTCGACGTTATACCCGAGTTCTCCCAGGGTCGCCGCTGCGGATGATCCGGCAAGGCCGGTGCCGACAACGATGATCCTGTATTTCCGCTTGTTGGCCGGACTCACCAGCTTCATCTCATGGCGGTGTTTTTCCCACTTTCCGGCAATCGGACCGGATGGGCATTTCCCGTCGAGGATCATCGTGTCTTACCTCTTCCCCTTCATATCATCATTCATGCCGTTCCCGCAACCTTCGCCCCTACCTGAGAAGACCCGCGTAGATGACCAGGGGGAACGATACAAAGCCGAGCGCAATGAGTATTGCGGCGATAATCCCGCCTTTCGTGATTGCCGGGAAGGTCCTCTCGCTGTTCAGTCCGAGTGTCTGCAGGCTGCTCTGTATGCTGTGTCCCAGATGCAGGCCAAGGGCGGCCATGGCGCAGACATACACAGCGGCCACAGCCGCCTTCCTGAAACTCAGCGCCACCATCGTGAAGACGTCGGGACGGCCAAGGGCGTCCGGATGCCGGACCGCCGCAATCTCAGGGTCAGTGACCTGGAGGGTGAACTGCAGCAGATGGTAGAGCAGAAAAACTCCTATCAGAAGCCCTGTCCAGATCATGTTCCTGCCGGCAAAGGTGGATGCCCTGTAATTCGTCACCGTATAGGCTTGTGGTCTTGCGGCCCTGTTCTCCAAAGTGAGCTGAATGCCGAAAAAGACATGCAGAGACAGCATGACAGCCATGGTCAGCCTGAATGTCCAGAGAAAGACACCGCAGCTGTGCAGCGCCCCGGCATATGCGTTGATCCCATCCGGCCCTGAATACAGGGTGGTATTGCCGAGCAGATGAGCAATGACAAAGGCGATCATCCCAAAACCGGTCACCGCCATGACCAGCTTTCTGCCAACAGAGTTTTTTAAGATATCCATATCCTTTGCGCCGACATTTTATTTCATTTTACAACACCAGATAATCTTTGCTCTTCCTGGCGTAGCCGATGCCCTTCAGGGCCTCCTCTATCTCGCGCAGTATCGCAGGATCGTCGATGGTAGAGGGCACCTTGAACTCCTCGCCGTCGGCGATCTTCCGCATGGCGCTCCGAAGTATCTTACCTGAACGGGTCTTCGGGAGCCGGGCAACAACAGCCGTCTCCTTGTAACAGGCGATGGGACCGATCTCATTTCTGATCAGCTTCGACAGCTCCGTCCGGACCACTTCAGGCTCCTTCTTCACCCCGGACTTCAGCACGGCAAAGCCGATCGGCAGTTGTCCCTTGAGGGAATCTCCGACACCGATTACCGCGCATTCGGCGACATCAGGGTGGGTTGCGATGATCTCCTCCATCTCGCCTGTCGAGAGCCTGTGGCCGGCAACATTGATCACATCATCCACGCGTCCCATGATAAAAAGGTATCCGTCTTCATCCCTGTATCCGCCGTCAGCGGTGAAATAGTAACCGTCGAACATGCTCATATACGACTGAATGAACCGGTCATCGGCATTCCAGAGCGTCGGCAGGGTCC
>JAKAGF010000059.1 GCA_021825805.1 Nitrospirota bacterium | reverse complement strand
AAGACCGAGCCCGTCCATCATCTGTTCGGGCTGCAGCCATCCGTACTGTGCGACCGCCTGCTGCCCGATATAGGCGAGCACCGCATATGCCCCGCCGAAGGTAACCATGGCCGCCTTGCTGAAGAGCACCCCGATATCGATGAAAATGTCATCCCATCCTCTCCACAACCCCAGCGCAATTATCGGGGAAAACCAGAGCGGCAGGAAGAAGGCGATCACCTTCACGGTATGTCTCCAGTTTGCGCGGTCGCCGCGTGGCGCGTCCGAACCGGAAATAACATAATCAGAAGAGCCTGCGGGTCGCTTGTTCCCGGCTGCCGCGAGTGTGGTTGGAAAATAGAGTCCGCCCGCATAGCCGATGAAGCCGGCTGTCAAGATGATGGCGGGAAACGGAATATGCAGAAAGTAAATCCCTATAAAGGAAGCCGCCGCCAGGAAGATGAGGAGGCCGTTCTTCAAGGACTTTTTCCCGATGCGGAAGACCGCCTCCACGACGATCGCAGCGACAGCCGGCTTCAGCCCGTAAAAAAAGGCCTCCACCGCCGGAACGTTCCCCAGCGCAGCGTAGAGCCACGACAATCCCCAGAGTATGAATATGGAAGGGAGAATGAAGAAAAGACCGGCAACGATACCCCCCTTGGCGCCGTGAAGGAGCCAACCGATGTAGATAGCCAGTTGCTGTGCCTCAGGTCCCGGCAGGAGCATGCAGAAGTTGAGCGCCTGGAGAAAATGCTCTTCATCTATCCACCGTTTTTTCTCGACCAGGTCGCGGTGCATGATCGCAATCTGGCCTGTCGGTCCGCCGAAGCTGATGAAGCCGAGTTTCAGCCAGTAGCGGAAGGCCTCACCGAAGGTCGGCGCCGATGGCATGACGTGTCCTCCTTTGCTCAGCGTTTGGACTCATAGAGCATCTCGAATACGGCCATGCCCCTTTTAAGGCAGTCATGGTCATCCATCGCGGTCTTTCTGATCCCCGTCAATATCTCTTCCAGCCCCTTAGCCTCGGCAGCCCCGAATTTATCGTCCTTCATATCGAGGTCATGGATGATCTCAGCCATCTTTCTGAGAGGCTTGTCCCTGAGCCCGAAGGACTTGACGAGCACCTCGAAGGTGCAGAGATCGCCCGCATGCGTAAAATCCCCGTTACGAATATCAAAAGTGACCGGGCCTTTGCCGGCGCTGCCAACGTCTTTCTCATCGATAAAATCAAAGGTGGCCTTCTCATCTATGAATTTTCTGATGAGCCAGGCAGATGCCATCCGGTCGATGAACGGCTTTTTCCGTGTCAGCCATGCCTTCCCCTGGTAATCGGCAATCGCCTTGCGCGTCGTGGATACGGACGCCTCTTTCTTCGAAGCGGTCTCCGACAAGCTGCTGACCCCATCCCGAAGATTCTTTATCCTCTCGCGTAACGCTGATCCCACCGGTGATCCAAAAAAATCTATTTTGCCGATTTCGTCGAATTCCCTGAGAAGTCTGCCGAACTGGACTGACAATCCCCTGATATTCCGGGCCTTCGTCCCTTTCCTGATGCTGCTGAGCCTCCTTTCAAGGTCCTCCGCAGCCCGTTCAATCTCTTGATAATCATTTGCCCTCTGCTGTCTGAACTGGTCGATGATCTCCTCATCCTTTATTGTATCAAGCCGTTCGATCGTGACAAAGGCCCCCTCCCCCTTCATCCCCGCGATTTCAGCGACAAGCCACTGCAGAAATTCGTAGCGCTCTTCGCTGAACGGCAGAATGTAGACGGAACCCTTCAGCGGGACAGCGCCCGCCTTCAGCAGTCTTCTCCATACCTTCATCCTGTTGCCGGCCGGCTTTGACGGGACGCTGTAAAAGAAGAGGAGCCAGCCTCTGCCCGCCTGCCTTGGCGCTGGGCTGTCCTTCCGGCTGATACGCATCTTTCTTATGCCGCCTTTAAGGTCATATCGGTAAACAGTTTTTCCATTCTTGCTGTCAGTGATTTCATGGCCGCATCCTTTTGTGTCACTCTTGATCATAATGTAACATGTGTTACATAGTTTGTCAAGTCAATAAAGAAGGCCGGCCGGTGCGGAAGCGCGGGGGAGGGCGCGAGGGCGGGAAGGGTTACCGCAGGTCCAGGGCCTCTTGCGTGATCTGCAGGAGCCGGTCCTTGCAGACCGGCTTGGGCACAAAGCCCATGACGCCGCAGCGCTGGGCGTCCGTGGCGAGTTCGCCAGTCGGATCGCCGGTGATGACGACTATGCGGCAGTTAAGCCAGCGGGCCCGGATTTCACGCACGAGATCAAGACCGGTCTTGCCTCCGAGGATCACATCAACAATGACCAGGTCGAACTCCCTGCTGACGAGAAAGGAAAGGGCCTCATCGAAATTGGCGGCAGTCGTGACATCGTATCCGGCTTCTGAGAGAAAGAACTCGAACGTGAACCGGAGGCTCTCCTCGTCGTCAACTATCAGGATCGAGGCCCTATTGCTCATCAGTCCCGGCCGCGGGAAGGTTGATGGTGACCCTCGTCCATCGGCCCTGCTCGCTTTCCACCCTGAAGATGCCTCCGTGGTCTCGTATGAGTCCGTAGCTGATGCTCAGTCCCAGCCCGGTGCCGCTGCCCGCGGGCTTTGTCGTGAAAAAGGGGTGTGTAATCTTATGCAGGATGCCGGCCGGGATGCCTGTCCCGAAATCCGTTATGCTGATCCTTACCTGCCGGGGCCCGCCGGTGATATTTTCGGCCCGGATGATGATCTTCTTGCCGTCATGGCCGTTCGGATACTTCTGGTTCAGGGCGTACCGGGAGTTGCTCAGTATATTGAGTAAAACCTGCTGCAGTTGCTGCGGGTTCGCGATCACAGGAGAAAGGTCGGCGGCGATATCGAGCTCCGTCCGTATCCCGTCCTTTCTGCTCTGCGTCCCTGTCAGGTTGAGGACCTCGCTCAGCACTTCCCCGACACGCACGGCGTGCTTATCGTCCTTCCTCTCGCGGGCAAAGGAGAGGAGACTATGGACAATGGCGGCGATGCGTTTACCCTCCTGGATGATCCGTCTTGCGACCTTTTCCTCCTGCGAGTCCGGTTTCAGGCGGTCAGCCAGCATCTGGGCATAATTGATGACGCCGTTGATCGGGTTGTTGATCTCATGGGCAACGCCCGCCGCGAGTTCGCCGAGCGAGGCGAGGTGTCCCGCCCGCATCGCCTCTGCCTGCAGACTCGTCTTCTCCGTTATGTCCGCGGCCACGACCACGACGCTGCCGACGTTGCCGTCTTCATCCCTCACCGGAAAGGACCTCTCGTCAAACAGCCTGCCGCCGGCTGTGGTAACCTGGACCTCGGCTGCTTCACCGGTGATGAAGCTCTTCAGGGCAGCGCAATCCTCACAAGGCGCCGTGCGCTGGCGCCACAAGTCATAGCAGTGTCTCCCCTGGACCGAAGTGTCCCCGCCGGGTCCCGGATCAGTGCCCTTGTTCGCCCATACGATCATCAGGTCGCGGGTCAGCTGGAAAACCGGGTCCCGGATGCCGTCGAGCACTGTCTGGAACTTCTGCGACAGGTCCCTGAAACGCTCCTCGCTCTCCCGCAATGATTCCTCCGCCTGGGTGCGCTCCGCAACCTCCCGCAGGAGGTCCTCGTTGGCCTTCAGCAATTCCGCGGTGCGCGCCTGCACCATTTCCTCCAGAAGGCCGCGGCGTTTTTTCAGGTCCTCCTCTTCCTTTTTGCGGTCCGTGATCTCTCTCACCAGTTCGATGCCGGCGATAATGTCGCCCGCTGCATTCCGTATGGGAGAGGAGACGATCTCATAGTGGCGTGTCCCGTCTTCCGTATTCCTTAACTGTTCCTTTTTGTATATCCTGCCGTCTTTAAAGCTCAGGGCAAGGTGGCACCCCTCGCACACAGCCTCTTTCTTCTGGTATGCCCGGTAGCAGTACTCGCCCACGTGCTCGCCCACCAGCATCTTGTGGTAGGGATTCTGATACAGGACCTTGAAATTGGTGTCCTGGATACTGAGACCATCAGCTATGGCAGCGATGACCGCATCCAGCTTCGCCTTTTCATTCGAAGCGGCGGTGACTGCCCTCTCCAGATTCTCTTCAGCGCGCCTGCGCTCGGATATTTCGGCCATCAGCTCCTTGTTCGACTTCAGGAGGGCATCGCGGGACTTCTGCAGATCGTCCGTCATCGCGTTGAAGCTCTCCGCAAGGGCCCCCAGCTCATCCGACGAGTCACTGACGACCTTAACGCTCAGGTCGCCTGCCGCCACCTTCAGGGCGGCATGATTCATATCCCGCAAGGTGGTCGAAATGTGCTTGGAAATCATATACCCAGCGCCGAGGGACAGGAGCAGGGCCCAGGCATAGAATAACAGGTACTTTTGTGCGTTTTCCCTGGTACGGGCGAGAATGTCTTCATAGAGAGGGGTGTATTCCAGCACCAGGACTCCAAATCGTTTCCCAGGATCTGTCTCCAGAGGAAATGCCAGCTGTTTGAACCCTCCTGGATGGCGCTCGTTCACCTCATTGAAAAACCGGATATGCCCGTCCTCCAGTGTCTGCCCGACTTCATTATGCCTGTCAAACGAGAAGGTGGCGCCTATCTCGGACGGATCAGTATCAGCTATGATCTTTTTGTTCCGGCCGACGATAAAGATATCCCTTTTTTCCCCTCCTTGAACATGTTGATGAGATGCTGCAGGGCGGCTGCGGTTTCGGGAGAATCCAGGGACCCCGAATCCGCGACAATACCGTCGATCATCAGGGACACGGTCCTGGCGATGGCCCCGGCCTCCTCCTGGGCGATGGAATCGGCCTCCTCAATGCTGTGATAAAAGGCGAGAGACCCCAGCGCGCCTATCAGGAGCGCAACAAAAAAGAACGACAGGAGCAATTCTTGTCTGATGGACACTGTCTTCCCTTCCCTATCTTTCCAGAGGTCTTCGGTCGCCTGACGACTGATAAAGCCTTCCGCTGTGAGGGAAAATCCGTATCGAGAAGTAATGATACTACAGGTATTATTGTAGCTGCCGCGCTGCTGCCCGGTCAACAGGCTGAATTGCGCCGGGGAGTCCGGTCCGCGAGACGGCGCCTCAGGATGATGAGGAATCCATGCGGGATTTTTGATAAAGTATACGTATGGGAAACAGCGCAGCCGAAAAAACCGCCGGCATCATCATCATCGGCAACGAGATACTCTCGGGCAAGGTGCAGGATTCAAACTCCTTCTTCCTTGCATCTGAACTGAGGGCCCTGGGCGTCAACGTCCTCAGGATCACCGTCATCCCCGATGACATCGAGGTCATCGGCAGGGAGGCTGTTCTCTTCTCGAAAAGCTTTGACCATGTGTTCACGTCGGGCGGCGTGGGGCCCACCCATGACGATCTGACCATGAAGGGCCTTGCCGACGGCTTCGGGGTGGCTATGATGCTTCATCCATCGCTTGAGGCGCGATTCAGAAGACGCTACGGCGACAGGCTCAATGAGGCTATCCTGAAGATGGCGCTCGTGCCGGAGGGGACGGAGGTGATTGATTTCGGGGACAACAGTTTCCCCCTCATCTTCTTCAGGAACATCTATGTCTTCCCCGGCATACCCCGCTTTCTGAGGGAAAAGTTCCTCCTCGTGAGGGAACGCTTCCGCACTGTCTGCTTTTTTCTTGCGCGGATCTTTGTGAATGCGGAAGAGTCCGAGATCGCCGCGCTCCTCAACCGGACCGTTGCAGCATATCCGGAGATCTCCTTCGGGTCCTATCCGATCATGGACAACCCCGAATACAGGATCATCATCACCGCGGAGGCAAGAGACAAGGAGCGACTGGACGCTGCCGTTGCCCGGCTGTTGACGCTTCTGCCCGAACAAATCATCGTCAGGGTCGAATAAGCAAAAGCCGGAACAGCCTTCCGGGTCTATGTGACGGCCTGGAGCTTCGGGATGAGGGGGTTCTTCCCTTCGCTGAGGATATCGCCCTTAATGCCTATGATTACTTCGCTGCAGGGTATGTCCTTCCCCGATGCCTGGACCGCCTGTTTCACGATATGGGCGAGCCCGCCGCAGCAGGGGACTTCCATCCTCACCACCTGCACGCTCCTGATGCTGTTCGCCCTGAACATCTCAGTCAGTTTTTCATAATAGAGCTGCGCGTCGTCGAGTTTGGGACAGGCGATAAGGACCTTGCTCCCCTTGATAAACCGGCTGTGGAAGCCGACTGTTGAGAAGGCGGTGCAGTCAGCGGCAAGGAGGATGTCCGCGCCGTTGAAGTACGGCGCTGTCGTGCCGACGAGCTTCAGCTGTATCGGCCAGTTTGTCAGTTCAGGCCGTTCATCAGCAACAGTCCGGCCGGCAGGAGCAGGCCGCGAAAAATCCATTGATCTCGTCCCAGGGCAGCCGCAGGGCTCTTCCCCGGGCTTCCTCGCTTCATGCACATGCTGTTCGGTTGCAGCCTCGTCAAAGGGGGCGGCCTCCCGCTGGACGATAGTGAGCGCACCCGTAGGACAGCCTCCGATGCAGGCGCCAAGGCCGTCGCAGTATAGTTCCTTGACGAGTTTCGCCTTGCCGTTTACAATCTGCAGGGCAGCCTCGGCACAGTCAACAATGCACTGGCCGCATCCGTTACATTTGTCCTCATCGATCTGGATTATATTTCTTACCGGCATACCAACCTCCACAATAATCAGTCTGGTCTTATTATAAGCCGAGGGAAGTCCGGCCCGCTATGATCTATATCAGTCTGCGTCGGCTCGGACGCCTCCGGCCGGTAGTGGTATAATGGTAGCAGAGAAGCGGCCGGTTGCGGTGAAGAAACATGAAGACATGCCATCTCTGCAGGGAGACAAAGGACCTTGAGGAATGGAGACATCCGGAAACGGGCGTTGCCTACGTCTTCTGCGGCTACTGCCTGGAATCCATTATCGGTGTCTGCGCCGGGTGCGGCGAGGTCCTGAGCAAGCTGAACCCGATCAGGATCAACAGGATGGGGGAGAAGATCTGCCATCGCTGCGGCAATGGCCCGGCGCAGGCTGAAGAAGATGAATACGATGACTGAGGGAGGAAGCAGTGTCGGGAATAAAGATATTCGTCAGGAATGAGGCGGACAAGAAATCTCTCATAGAGGATTATCTGCAGGAGGACAACCTGTACCTGGAGGCCCTCGAAAAACTGAAAACCGGGTTCATCGGTCAGGGGATCGATATTTCACGGGGTGAAGGACGCAGGGCCTTCATCGAGGCTGTCCGCAGATTCAACGAGAATTTCGGTAAGACCGCATGAGCCGGCATGGCCTGACGGCCATACCGGCCTCCAAACCACTCTACTCCTCTTTCGGCTTGATCCAGACCAGGAATGGGCAGAGCTTGCACATATTGAAACCCGGATACGTTTCCCCGGTCCGGGGGAATGAAACACTTCCATCCCGAACCGTCCGCTGCAGCATCCACCGTACCGTCGGTTCGAGCTGCGCCCCTGGCCATATCCAGTTGATCTCACCCTGTTCCGTCTTGCCGGCGGTATAGCTCCCGCTGCACATGGGGGTGATATTCGGCCTGTCGGCTATATAGGCGGCGGCAACGCCATGGCAGGCGGAGCTGTTCATGGTCATGGTCATTTCAAAAGGATGGATGTCCATGGCTGCGCACCAGTCATTGCCGAGGTGGTAGGCCTGCAGCACGTCGCTCATGCCGTGGATCACATCCGGCTTAAACGGCGCCTTGTGCAGGGGCGCGGTCGCAAAGGCGAGGAGACCCTGCTTCAGCCGTTTCTTGGTCTTTACAAAGCGTTCGGCCTGGGCCATGTCCTTCGCATATTTCAGATGGCTTTTGACCTCGCCCTCGTCAAACTCCTTCCAGCCGAAGATATACTTGGCGTTGGTGCAGCCGAGCTTTTCCATCGTTGCCAGGAGGATGTCCCCCCGCTGGCGCGATGCGGCCAGGTAGTGACAGAAGGTGAAGGAATGCACCCCCACCTTGTGCAGGGCCTTCTTCTTGAAATCATCCAGTTCATCCTGCGAGAAGAAGAACTTAACCGCCACCGGGTAGTACTTCATCTTCAGGAGGTTGCGAAGGACAAAGACCATGTCGGCATTCGTCAGTCTGTCCTTTTCCAGGAGGGCCTTCGCAAACCCCACGTCATCCAGCAAGAGCGTCGTGTCGATCATGTAGCTATTCTCCCTTCGGAACCACTATTTCTCTCTCGGGCTTTACGCCGTCTGATGCCTTCAATACACGCCCAACAGATTGAGGGCGAGCAGGACGAGTCCAGCCACGGCTATTCTTTTGACCGTTAGCGGGCTCACCCGCTTGGCTATCTGCGGGGCGATGAAGCCGCCCAGGATCGCCGCCGGGAACATGATCAGGAAGAAGACCGGATCGAAGTTCCCGAACTGATAATGGCGTGCCGTGCCCATAAGGGTGTTAAAGAAGATGGCCAGGAGGGAACTTCCCACCACCACGTACATCGGCAGCCCCAGCCCCACGGTCATCAGCGGGACCATGAAAGGGCCGCCGCCGAAGCCGAACATGGACGACACGATGGCGATGAGAAAGCCGCCGAGGCATCCCAGGATGACATTCACCTTAAACTCATGACCCCAGAATTCAACTGTCATGTATTGTTCCTCCTTATGCCTTCTTTTTTGCGCCGGCGGCCTCTTCGGCCTTTTTCTTGAATTCCTTGAGAATCGCCTGCTCCTTCTTGTTCTTCGAGATATAGCCCGGCGTCGTCTGCCAGAACATGAGGCCGGCCAGTATCAGCAGTATCCAGCCGAAGACAAACTTGAACTGCGCAAGGGTGATGAGTTCCGTAAGCTTCGGCCCGATAAACCCCCCAAACACCATGGCAAGCCCTATCGTCACGCCGAGTTTCCAGTTCAGGAACTTGATCTTCGAATAGTTATAGATGCCGCTCCCCTGGGAGAAAAGGACCGTCGGCATCACCGTGCCGGCCACGATGGTATGCGGCAGCGGCCAGATCGAGACGAGGAGCGGGTTCATGATAAAGCCGCCGCCGGCGCCCATGAGTACGCCGAAGATGGCGATCGCCAGGGTGAGGAAGAAGGGACCGAAGATGTTCAGGCTCGTCCCGGCGTTGCTCAGATAAATGAGCGGGAAGCTGATCCTGTTTTCGAAGGTGAGCGGCCGGCTCCTGAGGTTCTTGTCAACAGCCGCGACGATGTTGTACTTCCCTGGGGTAAGTCCCTTGCGGACCTTGATCTCGGCCGTGTAGGAGCCGTCGGGGTTCACCACGACCTCGGCCCCGAGCACCTTGTCGGGATTGACGAAGCGGGCCTTCACTAACTGCATCGAACGCTTCCTGTTTTCCTTATCGTCCATCTGGGGAAGGAGATCGCCCCTGGAGCCGATGATGCTGCCCATGAGGGTCGCCTGGTACCGGTCGATCTTCGCCTTTGCCGGGACCGAATAGGCTGCGTCCGCCCCAAGGTCCTTCAGGGCCTTGGAAAAACTCCACTTTTTCCCTTCCTTCTTGATCTTGTCGAGATTCTCCTTTTGGTCCTTCGGGACGAATATTTTGTAGTAGGCCGGCATTTCATTTGTCAGGTAGAGGACATACGGCCTCTTGCCCGTGTCTTTGTCAACTTCGGCGTCGAAGCGGGAGGCCCTGACCTGATTATCCGCCCACACCTCTATATAGACCGGTTTCCCGACAGGGGCCGTGCCCGTAACGATGATGCTGCCGCCGTTGTCTATCGAGGTCTTGTCTATCTGAATCGTTGGCGCGGCCGCAACCCCTGCGGCGTCCGGCGGACCGGCCGCGGACGCTCCGCCTGCCGGGATACAGACTGCCATCACAAAGATACTGATCAAAAGCGCTATGCGTTGTTTCATGCGTCCTCCTTCATTGTTTTTTTCTATGCAGCAGCTGAAAACGGTTATCACGGGCAATCAAACAGGCGGCGCACCTCCGGGAAAACATGACAGGACCTATCACCGACAAGATAAACCATACACTATGATAAACATACATGGTTAAAGGATGGAAATCAAGATCAATTTGGTTTTTCCGACCCCGGTTGATTTCTGCTTGCAACATAAGCCTTACCTGCGATAATGGAATCAGGAAGACACATCAAGGGTGGACCATGCTTTTCAGGGTTATCGCCAGGGAAGAACTCAAGAGGCTTTTCGGGTTTCTGGTATCCGCACATACGGTCGTGGGGCCGGTAAAGGCCGGCCGCGACAGGACCGGCCTGCCCCTGTACGCCTTTGAAGAGGTGGAACGCTTCGAGGACCTTTCCCTTGATTATGCGATGACAAAGATACCGGCAAAGAGGTTTTTCCTGCCCTACCGGGAAGACATGGCCGTCTTTGAGATGAGAAAAGACGACTGGGAGAAGAAAGTTGACTACAACATGGGCCGGCCCCGCATCTTTTTCGGCATGCACCCCTGCGACATCAATGCCCTCAACCGTCTGGACAAGGTCCTGATGGGAGAAACGTACCCGATGCCTTATTACATCGCAAAACGGCGGAATACCGTTATTATCGGCATCGACTGCACACCGCGACCCTGCTGTTTCTGCCGGTCAATGGGCGCTGACACCGCTTTGCACGGTTTTGACATGTTCCTGACAGACATAGGAGAGCGTTATTTCGCGGAGATCCTGTCCGACACGGCATTCACCTTCCTGAAAAAGATCAGCGCAACCGAGCCCTCGGGTGAAGACCACGTGCTCTACAAGAAGGCGGCTGCCGCGAGAAATGAACGGTTCGTAACGCATGTGGATACGACCGACCTGATGAAGATCCTGGACATGGAGTTCCAGTCAGATGTCTGGAAGCAGTGGGGAGACAAATGCCTCTCCTGCGGCGCCTGTTCGAATGTCTGCCCGACCTGTTACTGCTACGGCGTTGAGGAGACGGTTGACCTCAAACTCACGACAGCACGCAAGACCAAAATGCTCTATTCCTGCAATGTCATCGATTTCGCCGAGGTTGCGGGAGGCCATAACTTCAGGCCGGAGCGCCATATCCGCCTCAAGTACCGCTACTACCACAAGCACCGGGGCTTTGTCGAGGCGTACGAGGAATCCCTCTGCGTGGGCTGCGGCCGCTGCGGGGAGTCCTGTCTTTCGGGCATCACCGTGCCGGAAGTTATAGCCAGCATCAGGGGTGCGCTGTGAACGAAGGCCTGATAGAATTCAAGCCGGTAGACAACAAGGGCCTCGGGAGGAATGCGCCGTCCGCCTTTGAGAGGACATACAAGGCGGAGATAACGAGCATACACCAGCTTACGCCCATGGAGAACCTCTACCGTATGCAGCTCATCGATACAGCCGAACGGAAAGGCTTCTCCTTCGAGCCGGGCCAGTTCGTCATGCTCGAACTCCCGGGAATCGGCGAGGCCCCCTTTTCGATAACCTCCTCGCCCCTGCGGCATGGCGACATTGAACTCTGCATACGAAAGGCGGGCAACCTCACGAACTTCCTCTCAAGGGTAGGCAGGGGAACGAGGGTAGGCATCCGCGGCCCGCTCGGCGCCGGTTTTCCGATGGAGAAGATGCACGGCCAGGACATCCTGCTGATCGCGGGAGGGCTCGGCCTCGCCCCCCTGCGGGCCTGCATCTCGTACGCGCAGGACAACAGGAGCCGCTTTAATAACGTGGATATCATATACGGCGCAAAGGAGCCTTCGCAGTTCCTCTTCACCTATCAGTACGATTGGTGGCGGGCCGACGACATAGGCCTGCATATCACCGTCGAGAAACCCGACGCCTCATGGAAGGGTCCCGTCGGAATGACGACCAACATACTCGAACAGATACTGTCATCCCGGGGGAGTTCTTTTCACGAGAACACCTACGCCATAGTCTGCGGTCCTCCGGTGATGTTCAAGTTCGTCTGTTCGATGCTGACGCAGAAGAACCTTCCCATGCAGAAGATGTTCGTCTCACTTGAGCGGCGCATGCACTGCGGCATGGGGAAATGCTGCCGCTGCAACGTCGGCTCCACCTATACCTGTCTTAAAGGCCCGGTCTTCGATTACTGGACCGTGATGAACCTCAAGGAGGCGATATAGGATGCCGAACAGCGGGAAGACATACCTGGGGGTTCCCGTCAGCCGGCCGAGGGCGGCATTTTTTGATTTTTCATCCTGTGAGGGCTGCCAGCTCCAGATATTGAACAATGAGGCGACGCTCCTGGATTTTCTCTCCCTGGTCCAGGTGGTGAACTTCCGCGAGGCGATGACTGAAGAGTCTGATGAGTACGACATCGCCTTTGTGGAGGGCAGCATCACCAGGCCGGATGAGGTGGAGAGACTAAAGGCGATACGCTCCCGCGCGAAGGTCCTGGTCGCCCTGGGTTCCTGCGCCTGTTTTGGGGGCGTCAATCAGTTGAAGAACCGGTTCAGGGACCTCCTCTGGGTAAACAAAACGGTGTACGGAGACGCTGCTGTTGAAACGGACTTTGTCAGGCGATTGGCTGACGTGGTGGCTGTTGATCTTATGATATACGGCTGTCCGGTCCGCAAAGAAGAAGTTGAAAAGGTCGTGACCAATGTTGTCATCGGAAAAGAGATATCGTATCCCAAATATCCTGTCTGCATGGAATGCAAGGCCGGCGAGAACATCTGCCTGTTCGACCTGGGTGAGGCCTGCCTCGGCCCTGTGACCAGGGCAGGATGCGGGGCCTGGTGTCCGGGCAACAGGGCAGGATGCTGGGGGTGCCGAGGCCCCGCGGACGACGCGAACATTGAACAGATGAAACGCCTGATGCGGGAGCGCGGGATTCCCGAGGAAACGATCCTTGACCGGCTTGAATGCTTCGGGGGTTTCCGGGAAGTTTCCGAGACATTCCGGCTGGAGATGACAAAGGGAAAACCGTGAAGGTCAACTGCAGCGTGAATGTCCCGCGCCTCAGCCGCGTCGAAGGCCACGGCGCCATCCGGATAAAGATCAAAGACGGCAGGGTTGAGCATGCCTCATGGGAGGTTGTCGAGACCCCTCGCTTCTTCGAGGCGATCCTTTCGGGAAAACGCTGGGAGAACGCGCCTGTGATCGCCGGAAGGATCTGCGGCATCTGTTCGATCAGCCATACCCTCGCGAGCATACGCGCTGTTGAAAACGCCTTCAGCATGACGCCAACGGAACAGACACGAAACCTGCGGCTCCTCCTGAAACACATGGAGACCCTGCAGAGCCATGTCCTGCATCTTTATTTTCTGGCAGCGCCCGATTTCCTCGGCGCAGGGAGTGTCTTTCCTCTCATCGAATCAGCCCCTGAAGTTGTTGCGAGGGCAGCCCGGCTGAAGCTCCTGGCGAATGACCTCTGCGACTGCGTTGGCGGCAGAAGGTTGCACCCCACGAGAACGGTCGTTGGAGGCTTTACAATGCTTCCTGACAGGAAGGAACTGTCGCTGTTCAGCAAACGCCTTGTTGCAGCTACGGCTGACCTCATGCAGACTGCTGAATTGTTTACGACATTCGGGATCCCTGATTTTGCGAGGGAAACCGAATTCGTCTCATTGAAAG
The DNA here is from genome assembly GCA_021825805.1 of Nitrospirota bacterium. Taxonomy (GTDB): domain Bacteria; phylum Nitrospirota; class Thermodesulfovibrionia; order Thermodesulfovibrionales; family UBA6898; genus JAKAGF01. Next base: position 1,246 of record JAKAGF010000059.1, on the reverse strand, counting down.
GAGATGGCGCTTATCCCTTCCTCGGCGGCAGCCTTATCTCCTCGGACGGCGTCGAGAAACAGGAGCATGAATACGCCGGGATGACCAACGAGTTTACGGTCAGCCGTTCAACGTCAAAATGGGCGCGGCTTTCGCGGGAATCCTACGCAGTCGGCGCACTGGCGCGGCTGAACAATAATTTCGGTTGCCTGCATCCGTCCGCTGGAGAGATCGCCTCCCTGTTCCGCCTCAGGCCTGTCTGCCATAACCCCTACATGAACAATATCGCACAGCTTGTCGAGTGCGTGCATGTGGCAAACGAATCAGCGCGGATCATCGACACTCTTCTGGATACGCGCTGGGATGAGCCGAAACAGGAGGTCACCCCCAGAGCAGGTCGGGGCGTCGCAGCGGTCGAGGCGCCCCGCGGTATCCTCTATCATTGCTACGAGTTCGATGAGACCGGGCATATAGTAAAGGCCGACTGCGTGATTCCGACCGGACAGAACCATGCAAACATCCAGCTTGATCTCGAATACCTCGCAGCGCGGTATGCATCAGAAGGCATGACTGACCGCGATATCAGCCTGCTCGCCCAGATGCTCGTCCGCTCCTACGATCCCTGCATCTCCTGCTCAGTGCATTGATTCGCTGGACCTTTTTGTCCGATTCCTCAGTTCCCTGGTATCGCAATTATTAACGCCGGCATCAATCGAAATAGACCTTGACAGCAGTCCACAAAAGGAGTAAGTTTTAGACAAGAGCAAGATGTGGAGAAGGTGGTGGTCTTACTCCCCTCGTTCGGTTCTCCGCAGAGAGGTCCTGGGCCAGAGCAATCGGACCCGGGAATAGGTCATGAGACGATTAGTCTCAGGGAAACCGGCCGGGAAGGAATAAGCACCGCCTTTTTTTTTGCGCATGCGCAAGCCTTATATGGTGCCGGTGGAGAGAATCGAACTCTCACGGGGTTGCCCCCACCGGATTTTGAGTCCGGCGCGTCTGCCAGTTCCACCACACCGGCACGGTGTGTTTGGTTGTTAATTTTAAAGTATGTTTTAGTTATTCTGCAACTGCCCCTTTTCAAATCCGCGCGATAGTCGCCTTTGTGCCTTATTCAGTCGATAACACTTCTTTCAATTGGTGGGCACATGTTGCCGGCTTTGTCCTTCCATTGGTTATCATTCTCGTGGTCATATCGCTCCCGATCAGGCAAAGATCACCGACATATGGCCCGTCTTGCGCGAGCGGGAACCCGGCTTTACGACAA
>JAKAGF010000058.1 GCA_021825805.1 Nitrospirota bacterium | reverse complement strand
CTATATCGAGCTCATTAAAGATCTGGTCGAGGGCAAAGAGGTTTTTTCGACCGGCATGACGCAGGAAATAGACAGATGCAGAAAAGCGGTTGAACTGGCGCTCGGCGGAAAGATCGTTTCAGTGATAAGCGGCGGAGATCCTGGAATATACGCGATGGCGGGACTAGTCTTTGAACTCCTTCGGCAGCGGGGAGGAGATGTCCTTTTGCCTGCGGTTGAGGTGATACCTGGTATTTCGGCGCTGAACGCGTGCGCAGCGAGGCTGGGCGCTCCGCTGATGCACGACTTCGCTTCGATCAGCCTTTCCGACAGACTTACCCCCTGGGACACCATAGAAAGACGACTCAATGCGGCCGCGATGGCTGATTTTGTCATCGTCCTCTATAATCCGAAAAGCAAAGGCAGAACGGAGCAGATCGGCAAGGCACGGAAAATCGTCATGAAGTACCGTAGTCCGGAAACTCCTGTCGGAATTGTCCGGGGGGCGATGAGGGAAAACGAAGTCGCAATCGTCACGGATCTGGGAGGTTTGCTCGACCATGAGATCGACATGCAGACAACCGTTGTCATTGGTAACACAAACACTCTTGTCTGGAACAATCTGATGGTCACTCCACGGGGATATGAGAAGAAAAGGCATTTCAGCCGGTAATCAGAGACAAGATAATCCCCGGGCTTCGGGCGGCGTTGCCCTTTTGTGGGACGAATCCTTCTTGTGGGGTATCATGTCATACAAGGCCCTGCAAAAAGTGGGGCTGCCTTTTGACCTGATCCGGGCCGGGGAGATAAAAAAAGGCCGGCTTGAGAATTATGCCGTGCTTTTTGTTCCCGGAGGGTGGTCGTCAAACAAGATGAAGGCGCTCGGCGATGAAGGCGGCGATTCTATTAAAACCTTCGTCCATAACGGCGGCAGTTATCTCGGCCTGTGCGGCGGCGCGGGCCTTGCCGGCCTTGACGGCCTCGGTCTTCTGAATATCAAAAGGAAGCCTACTCAGGAGAGGGTCCCGAGTTTCAGCGGCAGAATCGCATTGAAGACGTTTGAACACCCCCTGTGGGCTGACATCCGTGAGCCTGTCTTTCACGCGTGGTGGCCGCCGCAGTTTTTCGTCCCCGCCGGGGACGATATAAGAATTCTTGCGACCTATCAGGACGCTCTCCCGGATTCTTTCAGTTCGGATCTCAACACCGGGGATATAGTGTCAGGCGGTAGATGGCAGGAACTTGAACAGCGCTATGAAATCAACCTTGATCCGAAACGCCTGATAGGCGATCCGGCGGTTATTGAAGGGACCTGCGGGCGGGGGCGCGTCATGCTCTCACTCGTCCATTTTGATACACCTGACGATGCAAACGGCGAGCAGGTCATGAGGAACATTTGGGAAGTGCTTTCACCTGGTGGGGGAATGTCACCTGTTGACGGAAAGTACCTGAACTCGTCCGTCTCGTCTCCGCCCCATTTCCCAATACTTCCTCTGCTCCGGAAGTGCGAAGCCGCAGTGACCGGGCTGATCGATTTCGGGATCAGGAACTTTCTCTGGTTTTGGAGGAATCCGATGCTGTTGCAGTGGCGGAGAGGGGTCAGGGGTCTCGAATACTGCACACTTTATATCATGATGCGGGAGATCGCAGAAAGGCTTAATGAAAGACAGCATGACAATAACGCGCAAGTCGAGGAACAACTGCAGAGCATCAGCAGGCGCCTGTTTTACTTCTCACAAACCGCAAAGGCGCTTTTGATGCGAGAGAGGCTCGCCATGCAGAACGCTCGCATCACATATGATCGATGCGATGATCCTGAGATACAGAAGATACGAGGAAAGTTGTTCTCTTCATCAAAAAGTCACGGTGGATTATTTAAAATTCTGCTTGATGAGCTGGACAATCTTCTTTACCTGCTGCTTGCCCAGGAGAAAGGCTGAGGCGCAGAAGGCTGTGTCCCTACACTGTCCCCGGTTTGAATGGGGCGCATGCAAAATTAGGGATCACAAAATATCTGGTAGCGCCATGCAGGTCAGGGAGATGCACGGAACAAGACGTGACCCCGATTTCTCAGCAGTTCTCTTGAGGATCTGATCAGGGATGAAATGCGGCTTGATGCGATCGTAAGAAATTTTGAGATCATCGGCGAGGCTTCTGTCAAAGCGCCGCAGGGGATCATGGGACATTCAGCCGGACTTGGGGAAAGGGTTGCTGCCGGGGCTGCAAAAGTTCCTACGAGTAGAGTATGGCGACCTCATACGCGATGCTCGCGTGATCGCTCGCCTGGGCAGAGCCTTCACAGGAGAGTTCGCCCTTGGCGGCCTCGCGACGGTTCCTGACCATCCCGTTGATCACCTGCGTAAGATCGAAGCCGCCGTCTGTACAATCCTTGCAGAGGCAATCAACCCTGAAAAAAGCATAGCTGCCGGGGGAAAAGTTGAAGGTGCGCAGCAGCCCCTTGATCCCCTTCTGGTGGTACATCATGCGGATGACGATTCCTGAAACATCCGGGAAGTGCTGGGCCACGGACCCTGAGTCGTTCCTCTGCTGCTGCCGTTCAGTTCTTGCCGAATGCCTTTTGTTGTTCATGTCCCCCTCATGAAAAGGGCCCCTCCGCGCGGAGAGGCCCTCTCAGTCAATTAGAGTTTGACAACGTTGACAGCCTTGGGACCCTTGGGGCCCTTTTCGATGTCAAAGCTGACCTTGTCACCTTCGGCAAGGGACTTGAATCCGTTGCCCTGAATGGATGTATGGTGAACAAAAAGATCGCCGCCGTCTTCACTGGTGATGAAGCCGAAACCTTTGCTGTCGTTGAACCACTTAACAGTGCCTTGTGCCATTTCTTTTACCTCCTTCTCTGTAAAATGAATCTCAGAAGGCCTCAAGAAAAGAAGGCCACAAAGTCAAAAGTCTTTGTGGCCTTGTGTGTTCGCAAAAACTTCTAAAATTCTGGATTTATACTACCATGGAATATAACCGCTCGTCAAGATAACCTTGCAGTTGCAGAAATATCAGGAAAAGCGGGCGTGCGTGCATAAAAAGATCCATATCCTGTGCGGCCCCGCAATGCAACAGCAGGGTTTTTAAGGAATGCGGCTGCGGTTCGAGAAAGAATCTTGCAGTTTTTCGGGAGATGGAAATAAAATGAAGGGACCGCTTCAGAGCATTGAAGCCGGAATTCAATACTGACGTGCGGGAGAGAGCATGCTGCCCAGGATGGAAAGCGAGCAGAGGATGGACCGGCTCAGGCAACGGCTTGCCGGCCTGGGGCTTGACGGAGCGCTTATCCTCTATCCGGTGGATGTCTACTATTTTACCGGCACCCGGCAGAACTCCGCTCTATGGGTCCCTGTTGACGGCAGCCCGCTGCTTATGGTGAGAAAGAGCTATGACCGGGCGCTGAAGGAGAGCTCCGTCACCGACGTGAGGCCTTTTCCTCCCAGCAGGGAGTTCGCATCCCTCATTAACGGGAACGCCCGGCGGATCGGTCTTACCTTCGACGTGCTTCCGGTCCAGCATTACAACTTCTATGCAGGACTCCTGAAGGGCCGCGAGTTTGCTGACATCTCGCCTGTCAACCGCGAGCTCCGCTCGGTGAAGTCGCTGTGGGAACTGGAGCAGATGAGGATGAGCGGCGTGAGGCTCGCCGAGGTCTTCGGCAAGATACCGGGCTTCCTCAGGCCCGGGATGCGGGAGATCGACCTTGCCGCTGAACTGGAATACAGGCTGAGAAAGGCGGGGAGTTCGGGCAGGTTCAGCATGCGGGCCTTTGGACAGGAAATCGTCGGCCTTGCGGTGGCGGGCGAATCTGCCGCGGAATCCGGCTGCTTCGACGGGCCGATAACCGGAAGGGGACTGTCGATTGCGTCTCCCTACGGGTCTTCTCCAGGGATCATCGAGGGGAATGTTCCGATCATTGTCGACTATGCGGGTTCCTTTGACGGCTACATGGTGGATATGACCCGCATCTTCGCCTTTGGCAACCTCTCCCCTGAGCTGGAAAAGGCCTTTGACGTAGCGATGGACATCCAGGCGTGGCTTGAGGACAACCTGACCCCTGGCCCGACCTGCGAAGAGCTGTACGAAGGGGCGGCCAGGATGGCTGAGCAGGCTGGTCTCGGGACGTACTTCATGGGGCCTGCGAAGTTTGTCGGACACGGCGTCGGCCTCGAACTGGATGAGCTGCCTGTTCTCGCCCGGGGGTTCGGGAACCCTCTGGAGGCAGGACAGACGATCGCGATCGAGCCGAAGTTCGTCTTCCCCGGGCAGGGCGCCATAGGCATCGAGAATACCTGCGCGGTGACCGATGCGAAGAGCGAACGCCTGACCAAACTGCCGGATGAGGTGATATATCTGTGAGCGCCGGTTCCTCTCGTCTGTTTCCGGAAGCCTTTCGTATTTGTGCTACAATACAGCCTCATGGAAAAGGGAAAAGGCATTGTCTATCTGGTGGGGGCAGGTCCCGGAGACATAGGCCTTCTGACGGTCAAGGGGCTCCGCTGCCTCCAGAAGGCCGAGGTGGTCATCTATGACTATCACCTTAATGCCCAGATCCTCAACTACATAAGCCACGACGCTGAGTTTATCTACGCCGGCAAGCGGGGCGGCCATCACACCATGACCCAGGACGAGATCAACGCCGTGCTCGTCGAAAAGGCGAAAGAGGGGAAGATCGTCTGCCGTCTCAAGGGGGGCGACCCCTTTGTCTTCGGCAGGGGGGGCGAGGAGGCGCAGGTCCTTGCCAGGGCGGGCATCAGGTTCGAGGTGGTGCCTGGGGTGAGTTCTTCGGTTGCAGCGCCCGCCTATGCCGGCATCCCGCTTACCCATCGGCTGTATTCATCGTCATTTGCCGTGATACCCGGATACGAAGACACCACCAAGGAGGAATCAGCCATCGACTGGGCGAAGCTCGCCACCGGCGTGGGAACCCTCGTTTTCCTCATGGCGGTGAAGAACATAGACCATCTGACCGAGAGGCTGATAAGGCACGGCAGAAAACCGGACACCCCTGTTGCTGTTGTGCGGTGGGGGACGAGGGCTGATCAGAAGACCCTGGTGAGCACGCTGAAAGACATCGCGTCTCTTGTCAGGGAAAAGGACATACAGCCTCCCGCCGTCATGGTGGTGGGCGATGTGGTGAACCTCAGGGGCGAGCTTCAATGGTACGAGAACAAGCCGCTCTTCGGCCAGCGCATCATCGTCACCCGCGAGCACACGGGCGGTTTTGAGCCGCTGGAAGAGCTGGGGGCCGAGGTGATACAGTTCCCGACCGTCGAGATAGCGCCGCCGGAGAGCTGGGCAGGCGTTGACGCTGCTATCGCTGCTATCGGCGGTTATCAATGGATCATATTCACCAGCGCCAACGGCGTGCGGTGCTTTTTCAGCAGGCTCCGGGACCGCGGGGTTGACATCCGCGAGCTCAAGGGGATAAAGCTCTGCGCCATCGGCGCGAAGACAGGGGCTGAGATCAGCAGCCTCGGGTTGCGCGTGGACCTCATCCCGGACGAGTTCAATGCGGAAGGCCTGATCGAAACCTTCCTGAAAGAATATGGCGTCAGCATGCCTTCCAAATCGTCTTCCAGTGAGGGAAGCGGGCAAGGCAAGGGTCCCCTGGCAGGGGTCCGGTTCCTCCTTCCGCGCGCGGAAAAGGCCCGGGAGATATTCCCGGATGAGGTCCGCAGGCTGGGAGGGACTATCGATCTTCCGGTTGCGTACCGTGCTGTGAAGCCTGAGCATCATGGGAAAAGGCTCCGCAGGTTTTTCAGGGAGGGAAGGGTTACTGTCGTGACCTTCACCAGCGCGGCCACTTTCAATAATTTCAGGGACATCATGGGCGAAGAGGCAGACGGACTCCTCAGCAGGGCCGCGATAGCGGTAATCGGGCCGGTGACAGCGCGCGCTGTTGAGAAGGCGGGGCTTAAGGTCGATATCATGCCGGAAGAGGCGACGATCGAGGCGATGGTCGAGGCGATCAGACAGTGGGCGCTCAAATAGGGCCGATCGCTTCACAGGATATCTACAGGACTCAACCCAACCGCCCGCGCTCCCTCTTTTCGAGGATATTCCTTAGTCCTGCCTTTACGTTTTATCCCCAGGTGTTCGGCATAGTGGCGATGAACGCCCTGAGGGCCTCCAGGGGAAAGTACGGAGACGCTGAATGGGTTTCGAGCAGCCTTGACATCCTCAGCGCGCTCGAAAATGTCGGCATCACGGTCGAGATGACGGGGATGGACCATATCAGAAAGACCGCCGGTCCAGTGGTCTTCATCGGCAATCACATGAGCACGCTCGAGACCTTTGTCCTGCCCGGGGTCATACAACCGGTGCGGCCGGTCGCCTTTGTCGTGAAGGACAGCCTCCTTACTCATCCGCTCTTCGGGCCTGTGATGCGCTCGCGAGCTCCGATCGTCGTGGGGAGGGTGAACCCGCGCGAAGACCTCAGGGCTGTTCTTGAAGGCGGCGCAGGAAAGCTCTCCTCAGGGATATCCGTCGTCATCTTTCCCCAGTCCACCCGATCTGTTGTCTTCAGGCCCGAGGAGTTCAACTCCCTCGGCATCAAGCTGGCGTCGCGTGCAGGCGTGCCGGTCATCCCTATAGCGCTGAAGACCGACGCATGGGGCATCGGCAGCCGGATAAAGGACATCGGACGTATCGATCCCTCAAAGAAAGTCCATTTTGCCTTTGGCGAGGCGATGACGGTCGCAAGCAGGGGGCACGATGAGCACGAGCAGGTGGTCCGCTTCATCAGAGAGCGCTTGGACAGGTGGGAGAAAGAGGATGCAGACAGGAAATGAGGATATCAGGGAGATAAGGGCCGGGGCCCCTGAAGGCCACGGGCATGTCGCGGCAGGGTTCAATTAAGGCCTGGGAACATGTTAGAGTATATGCGCTATGCCGGTTAAAATCCTGGTAGTCGATGACGAACCGCTGATCCTTACCGCTGTTGAACGGGCGCTCGTAAAGGTGGGATACGTTGTCTCCCGGGCCCAGAACATGAAGGAGATGGCTGCATGCCTTGAGTCGGCATCTTTCGATCTCCTCATTACGGATATCCACATGGAGGACGATTCGGTTGACAATATAATCCGCAGGGTGGCGGAGACCTCCCCCGCAGTCAAGGTGCTGAAGATGAGCGGGGCCGTGGACCGGGAAGAGGGCGGTCATTTCATCGAAAAGCCCTTCAGCATAGAAGCGCTCAGGAAGCGGGTCAAAGAGATCCTCAATGAGCCTTCCTGAGATAGACGCCTCTCTCTTTTTTATCATAAACCGCGACCTGAAAAACAGCGTGCTCGACGTTGTCATGCCCTTTGTCACCAACAACTCCAAGATGCTCTTTCTGCCGCTTGTCTTCTGGATACTGATAAAGGAACGGAGGGCTGTGCTCATCCCCTTTGCCGCCGCGGCCCTCTCCGTCGCCTTTGCGGACGCAGGCGGCAATATGCTGAAAGAGCTCATCGGCCGGGTCCGCCCCTGCAACGCCCTTCAGGCGGTGAACCTCCTCGTCGGCTGCAGCGGGTCGTATTCAATGCCCTCGAACCACGCTGTAAACGCCTTTGCCTTTGCAGGGGTTTTCTGGTTTTTCAGGAGGGGTTTCCTTGGTTCCCTTTTTATCCTCTTAGCAGCAGCCGTCGGGGTCTCGCGGGTCTATGTGGGAGTGCATTACCCCTTTGATGTTGTTGCCGGCGCCGCTCTCGGTCTCTTCTCCTCCTGGCTCTTTCTTTTCCTCTGCCGGTGGTCACAAAAGATGTATGAGGGAGAGTCATACCACCGGCTGCTTCTGCTCTCCCTCGGCCTGCTCAGCCTCTTCCGGTTCTACTACATATTCACCGGTCCGCTTGACCTTAGCCCTGATGAGGCGCATTACTGGGAATGGGCGAGACGTCCGGACTGGAGTTACTATTCCAAGGGGCCCCTGATCGCCTGGCTCGTCTACGCAGGCACTGCGTTCCTCGGCAACACGGTCCTGGGCGTCCGGTTCTTTGCGCCGGTGCTCCTGGCGTTGAGCAGCCTCCTGATCTTCAGGCTCGGGAAAGACCTGTACGATGAACGGACCGGCTTTGTTGCCGCGATGCTGGTCCAACTGGTTCCCCTCTACGCCGCATTCGGGGCGCTGCTGACCATTGATTCGCCTTTCATCTTTTTCTGGGCGCTCTCCCTGTATCTCTTCCATAAGGCGGCCTGGGGATATCCCTCAGACAGCAGGAGCCGCGACGGATACTGGGCGCTGCTTGGTCTCTCCATCGGACTGGGTCTGCTGACGAAATACACCATGGCCTTTTTTTATCCCTGCTGTCTGCTGTTTCTCCTGCTGGACAAGGATTCCAGAAGACTTCTTCTTTCCAGGGGACCGTACATCGCCCTGGCGCTGAGCAGCGTTGTCTTCAGCCCCGTGGTCTTCTGGAACGCAGGCCATGGCTGGGTCACGGTCAGGCATACGGCGGGTCAGGCAAACGTGGCAGGAGGGCTCCAGCTGACGCCCAAGTATTTCTTCGAGTTTCTCGGTTCTCAGCTCGGCATCATCACGCCCATCCTCTTCATCATGATCTGCGCGGCCCTCTGGATGATGCGGAAGGAAAGGGCCGGCAGGTTCCTGGTCTGGTTTTCCCTCCCTGTGGCGCTCTTCTTCGTCCTCAAGAGCATCCAGGGAAAGGTCCAGGCCAACTGGGCGCTTGCAGGCTATGCAACAGGGTTCATCGCCTTTGCACGGTATTACTGGAACAGGCCTTTGCAGAAGGCCGGGCAGCGCGCTGCCATTGCGGCCGTTGCGCTGGCGGTTGTGGTAACAGGGGTTTCACATTATCCCGCTCTCCTGCGGCTCCCACAAAGGATCGACCCGACGACCCGTCTTTCCGGATGGGCTGAGCTGGGACATGCCGCGGACAAGGTGGCATCCGGGATGCCGGGTCCGCTCTTTGTCTTCTCCGACAGCTATCAGGTCGCCGGCGAACTCGCATTTTATATGAAGGGACACCCTGTCACCTACTGCGCAAATCTGGGGCGGCGGATGAACCAGTATGACCTCTGGCCTGGTTTCGAGGGGCTTGTGGGACAGAACGCCATCCTCGTTGTATACGGAGATCAGTACATGCCCGGGTCCCTTGAGAGGGCCTTCTCCCGCTGGGAAAAGACGGTCGCGGACCTCCTGACAAGGCAGGGCAGGGTAATGAAATTTACTATCTTTAAGTGTTATGATTTCAAAGGCATAGAGAAAAGACCCGTGGAGACCTATTAATGCGCGTATCAATAGTTGTGCCGCTCTGCAATGAAGAGGAGAATGTCCCGGAACTCCATCGCAGGGTGAAGAAGGTCCTGGAGTCCATGTCCTGCGAATATGAGCTCATCTACGTTGATGACGGCAGCAGCGACGGCACCCTGGGGCTTCTTGAGGGAATTCAATCTTCGGACAAGAGCGTCATCGTCCTGAGCTTCAGGAGGAACTTCGGCCAGACAGCGGCCTTTGCCGCTGGGTTTGATTTTGCGCGCGGAGACATTATCGTCACCCTCGACGGCGACCTTCAGAACGATCCCGATGACATCCCCCGGCTCATCGCTGAGATGAAGGACAACGACATCGTCAGCGGCTGGCGGAGGATAAGAAAAGACCCCTTTGTCTCGAGACGGCTTCCTTCGATCATCGCCAACCGGCTCATAAGCTGGGTGACGGGCGTGAAACTCCACGATTACGGATGTTCGCTGAAGGCCTACCGCAGGGAAGTGGTCAAGAACCTGAACCTCTACGGAGAGATGCACCGCTTTATCCCCGCGATCGCAAACTGGTACGGCGTGAAGGTTGCCGAGATCGAGACGACCCATCACCCGAGACTGAAGGGGAAATCGAAGGTCGGTATTTCACGGACCCTGAGAGTCTTCCTCGACCTTATCACCGTGAAATTCCTCCAAAGTTTTTCGACAAAACCGCTGCAGTTCTTCGGGCCCTTCGGCCTGGCAAGCGGGGCAGCGGGTTTCCTCATCTCTCTTTACCTGAGCATCGAAAAGGTCCTCTTCGGCAAGGCCATAGGCGGCAGGCCGCTGCTCCTCCTGGGCGCCCTCCTGATCATCGTCGGCATCCAGTTCATCGGCATGGGACTTTTGGGAGAGATGCTCGTCAGGGTCTATCACGAGGCCCAGAAAAAGCCGATCTACGTCCTCAGAAAAACCCTCGGTCATGACGCTTAAGAAGGCCCTCTTCTTCCTCGTGAAGCTGACGGTGAGCAGCCTCTCGCTGTATATCGTCCTGTCAAAAAACGATATCCCTCATATGGTTGCGATGCTGAAGGGCATAGGGCTGCCGGCGTTCTTCGCCGCATCCGGCCTGTATATCCTCTCCCTCGTGGCGGCGACGCTGCGCTGGAGGCTCCTGCTTCCATGGAAATATCCGGTCAGCAGGCTCCTGTCCCTCTATATGATCGGATCTTTTTTCAGCAGTTTTCTTCCGGGCGTGATCGGCGGAGACGTTGTCAAGGCGTATTACCTCAATAAGGACGCAAAGAAGATCAGCATCACCCTCGGCTCGATCTTCATGGACCGATACCTCGGGTATGTGAGCCTCGTGCTCATCGGCATAATCGCCTTCCCGTTCAGTCTCCGCTTTTTCGGCGGATCGCCCTACCGCTGGGTGATGCCCGCGATATTTGCGGCCTTTGTCATGGGCAGTTTTCTTTTCTTCGGCCTGCGGGTCGGAAGGCGGTTCAGGACGGTCTCTGAATTCTACGACTACTTCGGGACGTTCGGCGGGAAACCGGCTGTGATCGTCAAGGCGGTGCTGCTTTCCACCCTCATCCAGTTCAGCGGGTTTCTTGCCGTCGCCATACTCGCCGCAGCCATGGGCGTGCAGGTCCCTGTGCTGACGCTCTTCGTCTTCCTGCCGATAATCATCACGATCACGACTGTGCCCATCTCCATCTCCGGCCTCGGCGTGCGCGAGGGCGCCTTTGTCGTCCTGCTCGGACTGATCGGCGTGAGGTCCGAGGCAGCGACTTCGCTGTCCCTTTCGTGGTTTTTTTCGTCCTTCATCGGCAGCCTGCCGGGGCTGGTGGCGTATGTGCGGCATACTACAGACAGCGCCGAACCAACCCCTGAAGCCTGAAAGGGACCGGCGCGTATGGACGACAAAAAAAGGCTGCAGGAGCTCGACAGGCGGTTCATCTGGCATCCCTTTACCCAGATGAAGGACTGGCAGGCTGAGGACCCTCTGATCATCACCGAGGGGAACGGCTGCTTTATCAGGGACAGGGACGGCAGGTGGTACCTTGACGGGGTCTCTTCCCTCTGGGTGAACATCCACGGACACCGCAGGCGCGAGCTCGACGAGGCGATAAAGGCACAGATAGACCGCATCTCCCATTCGACACTGCTTGGCATGGCTAATGCGCCGTCCATAGAGCTGGCCGGCCGGCTCGCGGAGTTGCTGCGGCAATCCGGGATGGCAGGCCTGACAAAGATCTTCTATTCAGACAACGGTTCGACAGCCGTTGAGGTTGCGCTCAAGATGGCCTTTCAATACTGGCGGCACAGGGGCGATTCAGGAAGGAATGCATTCGTCTCACTGAACAACGCATACCACGGGGATACCCTTGGAGCGATGAGCGTCGGCGGCATCCCGATATTCCACGACACCTTCAGGCCCCTTCTGTTTCATACCTTCAAGGCGCCTGCGCCTTATTGTTACCGCTGCGAACTTGGGGCTGAACCGGTGCATTGCGGCATGGCGTGTCTTGAAAAGATGGATAACGTCCTTCAGGAGCATCACCAGGAGATAGCGGCGGTTATCGTCGAGCCGCTCGTCCAGGCTGCGGGCGGCATGATCATATGGCCGGAGGGCTTTCTCAGGGGCGTGCGGGGGCTTTGCGACAGGTACGGACTGCTCATGATAGCGGATGAGGTGGCGACCGGTTTCGGCAGGACCGGCAGGATGTTCGCCTGTGAACACGAAGCAGTCGCGCCTGACATTATCTGCCTTTCAAAGGGCATTACCGGCGGGTACCTGCCCCTCGCAGTCACCGTTGCCACGGACAATATATATAACGCCTTTCTCGGCGAGTTCAGCGAGCTGAAGACCTTTTTCCACGGCCACTCGTACACCGGCAATCCCCTGGGCTGCGCTGCTGCCGTCGCCTGCCTCGGCATCTTTGAGCAGGAAGACACGACAGGCAGACTCCCTCCGAAGATAAAGCTACTCAGGGAGAGGCTCGAAGGCATGTCATCCCATCCTCATGTGGGCGATGTCAGGAACAAGGGGCTCATGGCAGGCATCGAGCTGGTCAGGGACAAAAAGACAAAAGAGCCGTACCCGTGGGAGCGGAAGATGGGATGGGAGGTCAGCAGATATGCCCGCGAAAAGGGCGTGCTGATCCGTCCCCTGGGGAACGTGGTGGTCGTCATGCCTCCCCTGAGCATCGCTGAAGACGACCTCGCGCGGATGCTCGATGTGATACATGATGGGATCGAGGCGGTTACATGAGCAGAAAATCTATAATCCTCGTCGCCCTGCTGATCATCTCGCCGGTGATTATCTACTTCCTCTGGCCCTCTGACGAGGCGCGGATACGGAAGCTCTTCAAGGAGGGGGCCAGGGCTGTTGAGGAAGAGAAGATCGATGAGGTGACGGCAAAGGTGTCTTTCAACTATTCGGATGATAACGGACTCACGTACCTGATCCTCAAGGACGCCCTCGGACGGTTTTTCAGGCAGCTGGACCATATCAAGATCGAGTACGAAATTACCGCTGTCAGAGTGGATGACGGCAAGGCTGTTGCTGATATTGACGTGAGGGTGGTGGCAAGTTCAGGCGCTGACACCGGCTATATCGTCGGCGATGCGGGCAAGGCCGAGAAGATGACATTCCACCTCGAAAAAGAACGGGGGAAGTGGCTCGTCGCAAAGGCCGAAGGGATGAAGAAGATCATGTGGGGTCAGTGATGACGAGATTACGCTACGCCATGATGATTATTTCCACTGATTTCTCCTTGTATAGTTCGAAGTGGGAATCGGTTGTATAGATCTGTTTCACATTAGCGTCGAGGAGGGATGCAAGAATGAGGCTGTCCAGGCCTGGAAGTCCGTACTTGTGACTGATCCGCGCTGCCCGAGCAGCGATATCCTCAGTAAGGACTACAGCCGGAACGGCACGGGAGATGTCGCTCATAATGGCCGGCCACTGCTTAAGATGGCCCTGCAGAAGTTTCTTCTCAAGCTCATACAGGACGATGACCGAGGTGATGATTTCCTGTTCTTCCCAGGCCTTGAGGGCCGCCGGATTTTTTTCTTCGAGGGCAAAGAAAAAACCGGTATCAACTCCGGCAATCATCAGCCCCGGTCCTCTCCTTATGCAATGCCTGCCATGCTTTTTTCCCCCCAAGCGGCTTGCCCTCGAGAAAGGACAGTACCCGGCCACGCGCGGCCTTTTTTTCCTCTGTGGCAAGGTATGTTTCAACCGCAAGCCTCACCACCTGGGACACCGGTATCTTTGCAGCGACTGCCCTGGCCCTGACACTCTCCAGGGTTTTATCCTTTAGATACAAACTCAGCTGCGGCATGGTGAACACCCCTCCTTCATTCATACATATAACATCATTATGTTATAAACAATGGGAGGAAAAATCAAGGGTGCGCATTATCGGATCCTGAGCGGCTTCACTATGGATAAAGCCCGGGATGACAGTTGCACTCCTCAGGGTAACTGTGTGAGAGTGTCATGCAAGCTCCCCATTGTCATGCCGAGCCGGTCGCATACAGCCTTGCTATGTAATCAATTACATAGTTGGGAAGCCGGTTCCCCATGGGTATACATTATCCCGCAGCGGTATGCTTTAAAATCAGCATGTTTTCCAGCAGAGCCTTGGCATGACCATTGCAACAATGCTATTGCATTATGATCTGAGGGTTTTATCTGAAAGGAAACTATTCATAACCTTTACGGAGGATGTCATGGCTGCAATCAATATAGAACAACACAAGGCCACGGAGGGAAAGACAATGAAGACTGGTCTGTTGGGTTTATCAGCCCTATTCGTCATGCTGGCTCTGCTCGCGCCTTCTGCCGCGCATTCCGCAACTACCACCTACTGCTCTGTTCCGCCATTTGTGCAGATCAATGTCGAGCCGAATATCATGCTCTTTCTCGACACCTCCTGCGACATGTCGGGGCCGGCGTACCATTATCCGGTGGAAGACCCTACTGCGCCCCACCCGACATATGTCGCCGGCAGGTCGTATATCGGGCTTTTTGAGTCGAATTATTATTATACGTGGAACAGCACGAACAAGGAATGGCGTATAGCAGCCATTCAGCCGGTCCTTCCATCTCCTCTGCCTGCGGGATGTTATACCGACGTCACTAATGCTATTGGTCAGGCTACAATGCCCGGGGCCACAGCTGATGCGAGTTTTAAATATAAAAGGTGCTGCGGTGATTATTATTGCCAGGACGGTGCAGCTACGCCGGTGCACTATTTTAAAGGCTCTTTCATGAACTATATTCTCTCCTCCCGCTATGACGTGATGATGAGGATCCTTGTGGGAGGTTATGGCCCCGCGATTGGCGGCGACCAGATCAATAGGTTTGAGACATTTGCAGCCATACCGTGCAGCGCAACGTGTACTGCAGACACCGATTGTCCTGCAGGACAAAGATGCGAGATAGTACACGGCAAAAAGCAGTGCAGCGGAGGCGAGAGCGAGTGGGAATGGGTTGACCCTGTGACCAACTGTTCA
>JAKAGF010000057.1 GCA_021825805.1 Nitrospirota bacterium | reverse complement strand
AAGTTGAGGATATCAGGATGGTCCACCCTCAGGATTCCCATGTTGGCGCCCCGGCGGGTGCCGCCCTGTTTCACCGCCTCGGTGGCGGTATCAAAGACGGTCATAAAGGAAATCGGGCCTGAGGAGATGCCTTTGGTCGAGCCGACGATGTCGCCGCTCGGACGGAGGTTCGAGAAGCTGAAGCCCGTGCCGCCCCCTGATTTATGGATAATGGCGGTGTTCTTGACCGCATCGAAGATCGACTCCATGGAGTCTTCGACCGGGAGCACAAAGCAGGCGCTGAGCTGCCCGAGTCTCCTGCCGGCGTTCATCAACGTCGGGCTGTTGGGAAGGAAATCAAGGGAAGCGATCAGGCTGTGGAATTCCTCGGTCGTCCGGCCTGCCTCAGCCTCGGATTTCCCGTACTTGAGATCAGCCTCGGCAACCGCCTTCGCCACCCTGACAAAGAGTTCTTCCGCTGTCTCCACCGCCTTGCCCTCTTCGTTCTTGGTCAGATACCTTTTTTCAAGGACCTTGAGTGCGTTGGGCGCCAGGCTGAGCTTAGCAGAGATTTTTTCCATGAATTTCCCCCATTACCTCAAAAATTATTATGAAATGCACTTTGTGCACCGGGACATTCTTTTTACAAGAATTTGTTGTTAAGAACAGATTAAACCACAACATATAGTGCAAGTCAAGTCAAAAAAGCACAAAAAATCAACTCGTTGAATATAAATAATTATTCCTGTGGATTGTTGGTTTGCAATTTGTTAAATAAAAAACCGTGTAGTCCCGTTCAGAGCTGATTAGGTATAATAAGGGGCCCGATGAAGGTAACAACCATATTCCTCAGCGCCTTGCTCGTACTTCTCATTGTAACCTATTTTTTTGCAAAAGAGGTGATGGTGAAGCATCCGGCCATCTGCGCCTCCTGCCATTTTATCAGACCCTACTACAATAAGTGGGAGCGATCGACCCATAACCGGGTGCCCTGCCTGAAGTGTCATGAGTATGGCCCCTTCAATGCCTTCTCCGGGCAACTGCGGTTTATGGCCGGAACATACAACCCCAGACCTCTGACAAACGTGCCTGACTCCAAATGCCTTCAGCCTGGATGCCACGAGATGCGGCTCATCGAGTCCAAGGCTAACGTTACCCGGTGGAACATCGCTTTCGACCACAAACCTCATTTTACCGAACACCGGAGGGGGATCAACCTCCATTGCAGGAGTTGCCATTCGGACATCGTGCAAGGTGAACATATGAAGGTCTCCCTGAACGTCTGTTTCCTGTGCCACCTGAATATCAGGGATTCATCGGAACACCGGAAGCGGTGTACGGTCTGTCACCGTGAAATCAAGACAAAGATTCGGTATCGGGGGGAGGTCTTCGACCACACAAGGCCCATGAACCAGGGATACCTCTGCATCAGCTGCCATGTGTCGGTGAAGGTGGGAGATGGTTCGGTCCCCAGGGAACGGTGCTTCTTTTGTCATGTCAACAGGGCGGAGAAGTATAAGGATGCGGCCTTTGTGCACCAGCAGCACGTGACCAGAAAACAGATAGACTGCTTCTTCTGTCATCAACTGGTTGAACACGGAAATATCAGGATAGAAAAGAATATGGAGCGGATACTGAAGGAAACGCCTCCCCGGAAAGAGGACAGGGGCGGGGGCAGGGAAAAGCAAAGGGAAAAGCAAAAGGAAGAGCCGACGCCGGAGACTTGTTAGAGCCGCATTTTATGCGGAATGGCGGCGCAGCGATAGTTTTATCCATAACAACCGCGGGAGTAATAATAAGGCAAAAAAAAGGACCCCTTTCGGGGTCCTTTCCTGGATCTGTGACGGCTGTCTTCAGCCCTTGTCATTCCCAGGGCTGTCGCCTCTCTCGTCCTTCCCGGCGCCTGCGCCCTTCTTCTTGCCGGCGAGGTACGATTCGCTCGGCCTCCACCCAAAAGATGCGCTCCTCTGCGCCGGGGCCATCACCGCGGATGCGATCTTCCGGAGAACGAGCTTCAGAAGCATGGCGATCCCGATGAAGGGCAGAAACGCCGCATAGAGCAGCCCGAGGATCGGCCCGAGGACAACGATGCCGGCAGCCGGCAGCTTGTAATACGTGGTTCCCGTGTTGCCCGGGAGTACGCCTTCGCTGCTGATGTCGACCCGCTCGCCTGTTGAGAAGTTCCAGTATGTCCCTTTCCCGACCTTGCTTTCCGCGTTGTGCCTGAACATTTTCCTGTCCTCCTTTTCTGTTTTTTTCCTTTTCTCTGCTTCTATGATAGCTCGCCCCCTGTTTCCCCACAATTGGAAGAACATCCTAATCCAGGGGGAATGTGTTCCTATAGGAGGCGGGTAATGGGCAGGACAGGGGAGAGAATGAAATGATTCCGTATTGCGCCTGCGCAAAGACAGGACGATGCGGCGAAACGGGGCATCAGAAACAGGCGATGAGCTGAAAGAGCGGCGCAGTCAGTCGAAAAGCCCGGTCAGGGCGTTGGCCCGTTCCTCGATGTTCTTTGTGATATTTTCCTGGGCCTCCTGAAGCCGGTGGAGTTCATCGGCTATCGTGAGGGACGCCAGTATCGCAGCCTTTACCGGAGTTATGCTGGGAGAGGCGTTATGCACCTCTTTCAGCTTGGCGTCGACATAAGCGGCCAGCTTTCTGATATATTCCTCGTGCGCATCCCCCTTGATGGTATATTTCTGGCCCAGGATGGTGACTTCGACGCTGCCCATGGAATCAGATCTCGAGTGTCTCAAGCTCACTGAGGAGTTCCTCGATCTGGCTGCCGATGGACTTCTTCTCCGTTCGGAGAGATTCTATTTCGTGGTTCTTGTCGTTCAGGAGCGTCTCGAGTTCCCTGATCTTCCTTTCGAGGAGTGACTTCTCCTCTTTCAACGCCTTTACCTTTTCTACAGCAGCCGTGATCTTTGCCTCAAGGTTTATCAGTCTGTCCAATGGCAGGACCTCCCTTTTTTCATCAAAAGATTCCGTTGCCGGCGCTTCGGCCGGAGTCCCGTCCGGGATGTGGTCGTCAAAAAGCCCCCTCTTCGCCGCCATTTTCATAAAATACCAGATGGCTCCAATCCCTGTCTACCGGTTGGGCTGACGCCGTTGCTTCGTACCTGTAGTATACACTGTTTTCCATGCGCCTCAGTCCATGAGTTCCCTGAAGTCCTCTATGGAGGGGAATTCCCGCGAAGTCCCCCTTTCCGCCCTGGAACTGGCATACGCCTTATAAACGATGTATTTGATGCCGAACCTTTTTGCCGTTTGAAGGACAGCCTTCGTGTCGTCAATGAAGAGGCTCTTCTCCTTGTCGAACCCCAGCCTCTTCCGGACCTTTTCCCAAAACTCCGGCATCTCCTTGGGATAGCCCATCTCAAAGGAGGTGACAGCGTCGTCGAAGTACCTGCCTATACGGGTCTTCTTGAGTTTTATGTCGAGGACTTTGCCGTGGGCGTTGGTCACGAGGAAGACCTTCTTTCTTCTCCGCTTGAGCATGCGGAGAAACTCCTCCACGTGGGGGTGGATCTCGATGAGATGGCGCATCTGCTCCTTCAGCGCCGGGATGTCGAGCTCCACCTCCCGCGACCAGAAGTCGATATCCGTCCAGTTGAGGGTGCCTTCGTGGGTCTTGTACAGACTGAGGAGTTTTTCCCTGGCCCTGCCGAAGGCGATGTTCTTTTTCTCGGCATATTTCTCCGGCAGGAGGCGTTCCCAGAAATAGTCGTCAAAGTACTTGTCCAGGAGCGTGCCGTCCATGTCCAGCAGCACGTACTTGATCTCATCGAGGGGGACGGGCCGACCGAAAATTTTCATGCAACTCCCTGAAAAAAAGTCCTCTACAGTTTCCCCTTGGTTGACGGCACGCCTTTTACCCGCGGGTCAAGGGAGACTGCCTGACGAAGCGCCCTGCCCAGGGCCTTGAATATCGCCTCGATTATGTGATGGGTGTTCCTTCCATAAGGGCATACGACATGCAAGGTTATGCCGGAGTTCGACACAAAGGCATGAAGAAAGTCCTCGATGAGGTCGGGATCGAAAGCCTTCAACTTGCTCTTTCTTGCGAATTCCACCTTATAAACAAGGAAGGGCCTGCCGCTGATGTCGAGACAGACCGTTGCAAGCGCCTCATCCATCGGCACAGAGGCCTGGCCGTACCGGGAGATGCCCCTCATGTCGCCGAGCGCCTGCTTTACCGCCTTGCCCAGCACGATGCCCGTGTCCTCGACCGTGTGGTGGTCGTCGATGTCGATATCCCCCTTTGACCTGATCTTAAGGTCAAAGAGTCCGTGTTTGCACATGAGCGACAGCATGTGATCGAGAAAGGGGATCGAGGTGCTGACCGCATAGGCGCCGCTTCCGTCGAGGTTGAGCTCGACCCGTATGTCCGTTTCCTTTGTCTTTCGTTCGATGCGTCCTTTTCTCATCGCCTCTCCTTGCCCGTATCAGGCCTTTGCGGAAAGAATCACGCCGAGGGTCCTGATAAACGAAGAATTCTCCTGCGGCGTCCCTACGGTTACCCGCAGGCATCCTTTTACCGCATCGTCTATATTTCTCACCAGGATGCCTTTTTTCAGAAGGGAGGCGTGAACCGTGCCGGGGTCCTTCACCTTGAACAGGATGAAGTTCGCCTCCGAGGGAAATGGTCTGACCCCCTTTATCTTTTCCATCGCTGTAAACATCCGGGCGCGCTCCGCCCTGATCGCCCTGACCGTTCTGTCGAGATCATTCCTTTTCCGCAGCGCGGCAACCGCGACCGCCTGCGAAAGAGAGTTTACGTTGAAGGGCAACCGCACCTTGTTCACCTCTTCGATGATCTCTTTGTCAGCGATCAGGAACCCGATCCGCAATGCCGCCAGACCGATCTTGCTCAGGGTCCTCATGATCACGAGATTGCGATAGTCTTTCAGCAGCGGCAGGAACCCCCTCCTGCTCGAGAAGGGCTGGTATGCCTCATCAACCACAACGATGCCCGTGGACGACCCGATGATCTTCAGTATCCTCTCCGCTGAGAAGCAGTTGCCGGTGGGGTTGTTGGGGCTGCTGAGGAAGATGAGTCTCGGCCTTTCTTTCCTGATCGCAGCCAGCATTTTCTTCAGGTCGAGATCGAATTCTCCGTCCAGCGGCATCTCAACCGGTTTTTCGCCGAGCGCCCGGGAGATGATCCCGTACATGGAGAAGGTCGGGGTCGGGAAAAGCACAGGTCCGCCGAAGGTTGCGATCAGGTAATAGATGAGTTCGTCGGAGCCGTTGCCCTGGAGTATATTCTCAGGACGCGTAACGAGGTCTCTGGCGAGGATTCCACGCAGCTGCTTTGCCTCAGGGTCCGGGTATCTGTTGGTATTGATCCTCGCTGCGGCCTGCAGTGCGGCGCTGAAACCGTACGGGCTTTCATTGGCGTCGAGCTTTATCCTGCAGGGGACTTCCCTGGCGCTGTACGCGCGGAGTCGCTGCACGTCTTTTTTAACGAGCCGCTTGATATCCATGGCGGTTGCATTATATACGAAACCGTCTTTCTCCCTCAAGCAGGACGCGGTGCGGCGGGAGGGTGGCGCGAGGCCGGGAATTGTAATAAAATAATAACAGGGCTGTCTAATTTCACTCAGGAGGAAACAGATACATGAAAGTACCGGTTATTGATTTTGAGGCATGCGAGGGATGCGGGACCTGTGAGGCCATGTGTCCGGAAGTTTTCAAGGTGAAGGAGGATGGAAAGGCATATGTAATCAACCCGGAAGGATGCAAGACCTGCAATTGCCAGGAGGCTGCGGATTCCTGCCCTGTCGAGTGCATCAAGATGGAGGAACAGTAATAACGGCAACCGCGAAAACTATTGGGTGTCTTTGACCGGGTTTTGGATGAAGTTCAGCCAGACGAGGTTGAAGACATCCCCGTAGTCCTTCAGGTATTCCCTCATCGTCCCGTCAGCCCTGACATTCCGCTTGTAGCGGCTGAACTGTTTGTCGATGTAGCTGAGGACCTTCTTTCTGTCTTCCCGGCGGTACGGATATACGCATCCGGACATGGCCGGTCCATCGTCGAGGTGGAGGATGCGCGTGGCAAAGATGTCGCCCTTCTTCAGCCCGCGGGTCAGCATCCTGTTGCGCAGGGAATACTCGTCAGACAGCAGGATGTCCTTGACGAGGACCCGCTTGTCCTTTGAGACCGAGGCGACCTCGTAGAGGCTCAGCACTGAATCGCGCATCCTCGACAGGACTTCGCGTTCTTCAGCCGGCAGGTCGGTCCGGTTCCGGAGGCGGAGGTCAAGAAACGTCTCTCCCTCTTCGTTTGCCTTCCAGTCGAAGACAAGCCAGTCCTCGAAATTGATGAATCCCAGCTCCAGCGCCGTACCCGCCAGGAATTCATCCGGCGAGTATTCATCCCAGAAATACGCATACGCCTTGTCGATGGCGTCCGCATGGTTCATCCGGAGATCAACAATGATTTTTTGCAGAGCCCTTGTCTTTATATCCTCTTCCTTGCCCATGTATCGTTCTCCTTGGAATTGTTCTTTGAATTGTCGTGCCGCTGGAAATGGATCACCAATACCTGACCCGGCCGTCGTCGATATGAACGAAGCCGGGGTATCTGCCTACGCCTCCGATGACAAAGGACCGTGCTATACCTGACAGCGTCCTGGTGCTGACGCCCTCCAGGGAGAAATCAATCGCCCGCCCCTGCATGTGCAGGCTGTCCCTGGACACTTTTTTCCCGGCAGCGACGAGAAGCTCGTTATACCTCGGCGACCGGTATCCGGAGATGATGGCTATCCGGCCCTTCCAGTCAAGCGCATCCTTGATATCGCAGAGGAGGTCGAGCACGGTGGTGGCGATAGGCGCAATCTCATCGGAGTAGTGGCATCTGAGCACGCGGTGGATGTCTTTAAGCGCCCTGTCATCATAGGCGCCTTCAGCCTGGTACACGGTGTTCAGGTTTTCGCCGGTATGGATATTAAGAAGTGAAAGCGACCGCTCCCGAAGCGGGGCTGCAACAGCGGCGCGGATCATGCCGGGTGAAAAGACGGCGAGCAGCGCCAGCGCACTTATAAAACCTCTTCTTCCGATCACGATGAAATATCCTCAGGTATTCCGGTTTTTTCCTTTAAGACACGGTCGACCTTGTTCCAGTCAACCCTGCCGGCCATTCCAAGCCGTTCCAAAAGGACCTTTGCCTCATGTCGGAGGTCCTTGACCTTTCCGTAGACGTCTCTCCTGGCCTCAAGAAAGACCCGGCCGCGGTCTGAGACGACCGCCTTGACAGGCATATATACTAACTCTCCGGGGGTGTTTATCTCAACCTTGCCGAAAAGCTGCTCCATGTGCTCAGGCATCACCCTGATGCAGCCGTGGCTGCGGTATTGGTAGACGCTGCTCGGCCATATGGTCTCGTGGATGAGGATGCCCTGCAGGGAGGTCTTCAGCGCATATCTTCCCAAAGGGTTTTCCGGGCCTGGAGGCACGATGGTCTTCACCTCTTTGCCCGTTTCAGCCATCTCCTCCTGGATGGACGCGGGAACATACCAGGAAGGGTTCTTCTCCTTGCGCACTATGGTGAACTTCCCCAAAGGCGTTCCCCAGTTGCGGTCGCCCTTTTTCGGCGGCTTGCCGAGCCCGACAGGGACCACGGTCACGAGGCGTCCCTCTTTGAAGAGATAGAGGGTCCGGTCAGGGATATTGATGAGGATGCCGTTATCCGTGGAAAGGGGAACAATCCTCCGGGTATTGACCCTGAGTTTCTGCCCTTTTTTCAAAGGACTTTTGATGTCAATGCCGTTTCCCTTTGCGATGGCTCTCCAATCGACTCCGAGGCGCGCGCCGACCAACTCGATGGTGTCTCCCTTTCTGACCACATATTCGATGTCCTCGCCGACAATCGTGTCGCCTCCGGCTGCTTCCGGCCACCAGGCCAGAAGGATCAGCAGCGCGGCAGCAACGACGGGAAGGCCCGGCCGCCGATGCCCCCGGCTGTTCGATAGAACGCTCATGCAGAGCCCTTCGGGAAGTTCCCGTTGAACTCCCTGACCGCAGACTCTTCAACCTCTCTGAGCATGCTTTCCTTGGCAGCCTCAAGCCTTTCAATCGCTATTTTCAGCCTTCCAGCGAGTTCAGCAAGAGGGACCTTTTTTGTGAAATGCTCCTCTGCGATGATCATCTTCAGTATGTCGTCGATGATCACCGCCTTCAGCGATTCGTCCTGAGCTTCAACGGCGCTGCATGCAGCGTCAAAATCAAGACCAGCGGCGAGCCCTCTGCGGACCGCGGCCTCAGCCTGTTCATATGCCTTGTCGGTCTCGGACTTGAGGGTCTCATCGGGCACGCCTTCGTACCAGGCATCAGACATGGAAACTCCTTGTTGTGTGTAATGGAAAAAGTTTCACTATCCTATCATAAGCCGGCTGTTTTCGGAAATTGACACGGCAGCGCAATCCCGGGGCATCAAAAGTGCCGGCAAGTGGAGTGTCCCCGCGGCGCATGGATTCCGTTGACAGTCAGGGGCGCGTCTGCTAACGTGTAATCAGGAAAGGTATTACAGTATGTTTGCCCGGCTGAAACGGACTGTATTGTCGAGGATTGCAGAATGGCTGAAGGATTCACAACTGCCGCATAATGAGATCAGAAAATGACTCAGGCAATGCTCTGTCCGGCAGCGGACGGGACGGGTTCCGAAAAGGTCCCCGGACCCTTGTCCTTGTTTTTCTCGTTCTTGCCGTCGGCATAGGCGCTGCGGGATATTTCTATTACCACGCTTATAAGAAGCACATCACTGAAGAGATCAAGAATCAGCTCTCCGCTGTCGCCGACCTGAAGGTCGGCCAGATCGTTGCCTGGCGGAATGAGCGGCTGGCTGACGCAGAATTTCTCAGGGAAAACCCGGCTGTTATCAGCGATATCCGGCAACTCAGGGCAAATCCTCATTCAGCCGTCCTGAGGAAGAAGATCACTGATGTGATGGCATCCCTGAGGCTTCATTATGACTTCCAGGCTGTTGTCCTCCTTGCCCCGGAGGGAGGGGTGCTGCTTTCATCCGGTGAAGAGCGGTCAAAGGTCGGCAGCAGCGCTGTCCGGGCAGCGGCTGACGCGGTGAAGGCACGGGGCGTTGTGATGACCGATCTGCACAGAAGCGAGATTACCGGAAACATACATATTGATATCATGGTCCCTCTTCTCTTCCCAAGAGCAGGCCGCCTTGTTCCGGAAGCCGTGCTCATGCTCCAGGTCGATCCTTCGCTTTTCTTCTTCCCCCTGATACAGTCATGGCCCACGCCGAGCGCGACCGCTGAGACGGTGCTGATTCAACAGGAGGGAGACAGCGTGCTCTACCTGAACGAACTCCGTCACCGGAAGCATACCGCCCTCTCCCTTGCATTCCCGCTTGCCGAAAAGGGGCTTACCGCCGCTGCGGCCGTCCTTGGGCGCAGGGGGGTTATAGAGGGGATAGATTACCGTGGGGAGCGGGTGCTTTCCGCTGTCAGGCCTGTGCCGGGGACCCCCTGGATTCTCCTTGCGAAGATGGACGAGAACGAGGTCTACGCCCCCCTTCGCGAACAGGCCCGCCTTGTATACATCCTCGTTTTCTTTATGATCTCTGCCGCCGGAGCGGGAACAGGATATATGTGGCGGAAAAGGGACGCGGACTTTTTTCGCAGGCAGTATGAGGCGGAGCATGAGCGACAACTCCTCCTGAAACGCTATGAGGTGCTCAGCAGATTCGCCAACGACATCATCCTGCTCATTGATGAGGCGGGGCAGATAGTTGACGCCAACGAACAGGCGGTCCTGGCCTACGGATACGGACGTGATGAACTGCTCGGCCTCTCGCGGAAAGAGATCAGGGCGCCCGATGCTGCCGGCGATAGCGAAGAAATTGTCAGGAAGGTCCGCGATCAAAAGGGTCTTATCTATGAGACGGCGCACCGGCGGAAGGACGGGACCCAATTCCCCGTTGAGGTGAGCGAACGCCTTGTGGCAGTCAACGAGACGGTTTATTTTGAGTCCATCATCCGTGATATTACCGAGCGGAAGGAGTCTGAGAAGAGGCTTATTCATGCCAACCGCCTCTACGCGGTGCTCAGCCAGATCAACCAGGTGATCGTCCGGGTGAGCGACAGGGATTCGCTTTTCCGGCAAATCTGCAGGATAGTCGTGGAGTATGGCAGTTTCACGACAGCATGGATCGGCCTTGCTGACAGAGAAACAGGAGAGGTCGCGCCCGTGGCATTCCACGGTTCGGGTGAAGACTATCTGCAGATGCTGAAGATTACCAGCGGGGATGAAACCTACGGCAGGGGGCCGGTGGGCATCGCCATACGTGAAGAGCGGCACTATGTGTGCAATGACATTGCAAAGGACCCCTGCATGCTGCCGTGGCGGTCCGAGGCCCTGAAGAGGGGCTTCCGCTCGCTGGCAGCCTTCCCTGTCCGACTCGGCGAAGCGACTATCGGCGCCTTTGCCGTTTACTACCCGGAAACAGGTTTCTTCAGCGAATCAGAGATAAAGCTCCTGCTGGAGGTTTCAGACGATATTTCTTACGCCCTCCAGAACATTGAGAGGGAAAAAGTTCGCAGGAAGACAGAGGAGACGAACCGGTTTTTCGCGATGATTATTCAGAGCATACCCGAAGCTGTCTGTTCTATTGATCTTGACGGCAACATATCATCCTGGAACGCCGGGGCTGAAAAGATGCTGGGCTACAGAGAGACCGACATCATCGGAAGGCCGATTGCCACGGTGATTCCCGGAGAGATCGCCCGGGGTGAACTCGACCATTGCATGGGCATGCTCAGTACGCGGGGTTTCTTTTCCGGGTATGAATCCGTCAGGGTCGCAAAGGACGGCAGGCGCGTTCCGGTGGAGATAACGGCGGTTGCCCTCAGGAACCCGGACGGGGAGATCACGGATTTTGCATCGATCATGTACGACATCTCGGACAGGAAGAGACTTGAGGAACAACTACTGCAGGCGCAGAAGATGGAGGCGATAGGCCAACTGGCGGGAGGCATCGCCCATGATTTCAATAATATCCTGACAGCAATCATCGGCTACGGCAACCTCATCACGATGAAGATGCGGCCCGACGATCCGCTCCGCATTCACGCGGAACAGATACTGCAGGCTGGGGAGAGGGCCGCGAACCTGACCCACAGCCTCCTGGCCTTCAGCAGGAAGCAGATCATCAACCCCAGGCCGGTGGACATCAACGACGTCATCAGGAGGGTGGAGAAGCTGCTCCTGCGGCTTATCGGAGAAGACGTAGAGATGAGGACAGCGCTTGCTCCGGGGGAAATCCAGGTCATGGCTGACAGCGGACAGATAGAGCAGGTGCTCATGAACCTTGCCACCAATGCGCGGGATGCCATGCCGGAAGGGGGGATACTCACTATTGGTTCGGCCCTTCTGGAAATGGATGATGACTTTATCCGCACCCATGGGTACGGCAGGCCGGGACCGTATGCCCTTGTATCCGTGACCGACACAGGCACAGGCATGAATGAGGAGATCCGCAGGAGGATATTCGAGCCCTTTTTCACGACCAAGGAGATGGGAAGGGGCACGGGGCTCGGCCTTTCCATGGTGTACGGGATCGTCACGCAGCATAACGGATACATCGAATGCTGCAGCGAGCAGGGCAAGGGGACGAGCTTTGCCCTGTATCTCCCCCTCTTGCAGGCAGGTCCCGCAGATGTCTGTCCGGACGCGCCGGCAACCCATGTTTCCACCGGGGGCTCAGAGACCGTGCTCCTTGCAGAAGATGACTTCGCACTGCGCAGGCTGACCGCCACGGTCCTGGCAGAGTTCGGGTATACCGTGATCGAGGCTGTGGACGGACAGGATGCTGTTGAGAAGTTCGCTGAGCATAAAGATGCTGTGAGCCTCCTTATGCTTGATCTGATCATGCCGAAGAAGGGCGGCAGGGAGGTATACCGGGAGACCAGGAAGATGCGGCCGGATGTCAAAGCGCTCTTTATGAGCGGCTACAGTCTGGACTCGGCAGATGGCGCGGAAATGATGAAAGAGACTCCGGAGGCTGCCTTTATTCTCAAGCCGGTCTCTCCCCGCGACCTGCTGATCAAGGTCCGCAGGGTCCTGGACGGCTGATCGCGTTGTCCGGATGCGCGTCCGCGGCGGGTTTGCGCGTTGACAGGGCGGCCTGCGGGTGGTAACGTTCAAGTAGAGGCGGCTGACGCCTCAGGTAGTCAGGCAGGAAAGGGAACCCCCTTCCAGCGGGGGCTGTGCTGGGCAACAGGGGTTGCATGATTAGCGATATCCGAGCATTTCCGGAGGAGGCGGTTGTCACATGAGCCCTGATCGACAGGGTACGATACTGGTGGTTGATGATGATCCTTTTGTCCTCGAAACCGTCTCCGCCCTCCTTGACGAATGCGGTTATACGGTAATAGCGTGTTCCGGCGGAGATGAGGCCCTCATGCGTTTCCAGGAGGCGGAGGTGGATGTTGTGCTGTCGGATATCAAGATGCCCCATATGTCGGGCATCGATCTTATCGCAAAGCTCCATAACCTGAACCCCGAGGTCCCTGTGGTGCTCATGACCGCCTATGCCGAACTGGATGTGGCTATAGATGCGATCAGAAAGGCTGCCTTCGACTTTATCATCAAGCCATACAAGATTGAGCACCTCCTCCATACGATCAAGAAGGCCGAGAACTACAACCGCCTCCTCAAGATGGAAAAAAATTACACGGTTATTCTCGAGAAGTCGGTCAGGGAAAGGACACAGGAACTGGACGGGGCCCTCCGGATGGTAAAGAACATGAATCGCGAACTCATCCAGAGGCTGACCGCGGTAGCCGAGTTCCGGGACTCCGACACCGGGGCGCACATATCGAGAATCGGTCTTTTCTCAAGAAAGATCGCCGCCAGGATGGGCATGCCGGCTGCGTTTATCGAGTCGATTGGCCTGGCAAGCTCCATGCACGACATCGGCAAGGTCGGCATCCCTGATACCATTCTTCTTAAACCCGCGTCTCTGACCCGCGAGGAATTCGAGGTGATGAAGACTCACGCCAGCATAGGTGAAAAGGTACTCTCCGGCTCCGTGCATGAGCTTATCCAGCTTGCCTCATCCATCGCCGGAAATCACCATGAACGGTGGGACGGCACCGGCTACCCGCGGGGACTCAAAGGAGAAGATATACCCATTGAGGGGAGGATCGTCTTTGTCTGCGATCAGTATGACGCCCTCCGGTCAAAAAGGCCGTACAAACCCGGTCTGAGCCACGCCGAGACATGCAGGATAATCATCGAGGGCGACGGCAGGACCCTCCCGGAACATTTCGACCCGCTTGTCCTCGACGCCTTCAGGAAGTCGGCAGCGGCTTTTGAAGAGATTTATCGCTCCACCTGCGACAACACGGCAGATGACCCTCGCTCAGTCCTCAGGGGAACGCCATAGTGAAGTTGTTTCGCCCGGCGCCTGACACCCTGCTTCTGTCACGTTGACTTCTCCCGGCCATATCATGAAAAATACCCACCGTAAATCTTCTTCGGAGAGGGACCCATGGCGTTGATAAAGGTGAAGACACCGATTGTCGAGATGGATGGCGATGAAATGGCCAGGATCATCTGGAGCTTTATCAAGGATAAGCTCATTATCCCGCATCTTGAGCTCGATATCCGTTACTACGACCTCGGTATCAAACACCGTGACGACACCGATGACCGGGTGACAATCGAATCCGCGAACGCCATTAAAGAGGTGGGCGTGGGCGTAAAGTGCGCCACGATCACGCCGAATGCGTCCAGGGTGAAGGAGTACGGCCTCAAACAGCAGTGGAAAAGCCCCAACGGCACGATCCGCTCCATGCTGGACGGCACGGTCTTCAGAAAGCCGATCATCATGAAGAACATCCCTCCGGCAGTCCGCTCGTGGAAGAAGCCGATCATCATCGGCCGTCACGCCTATGGGGATATCTATAAGGATGTGGAGCTGGTGGTTGAAGCGCCCGGCGCCGCGGAGATCATCTTCACCCCCGAAGGAGGGGGGGAGAAAAAGGTTGTCAGACTCCACGACTTCAAGGGAAAAGGCGTCATCATGGGCATGCACAATACGGAAAAGTCCATAAGGAGCTTTGCCAGGGCCTGCATCAATTACGCGCTGAGCGAGAAGGTCGATCTCTGGTTCGGGACGAAAGACACCATATCAAAGCAGTACCACGGATTTTTCAGGGATGTCTTCGCCGAGGAGGCGGAGAAGTCAAGGGACGCGTTCAGGGCAAAGGGGATTCAGTACCGTTATCTTCTCATCGACGATGCCGTGGCCCAGGTGATCAAGTCGGACGGCGGCATGCTCTGGGCCTGCATGAACTACGACGGGGACGTCATGTCCGACATGGTGGCTACCGGCTTCGGCAGCCTCGGGCTCATGACATCCGTGCTCGTCTCACCGGATGGAAAATACGAGTTCGAGGCGGCCCATGGCACCGTTGTCAGGCATTACTATGAGCATCTCAAGGGGAACCCAACCTCTACCAACTCCGTTGCCTCAATCTTTGCCTGGACAGGCGCGCTTGCCAAACGCGGCGAGCTCGACGGCACCCCGGATGTGGTAAGGTTCGCCCATGTCCTTGAGGAGGTGGTCACCGAAACGGTTGAGTCGGGCACAATGACCAAGGACCTCATGCTGATCGCCGAGCCGAAGGTGGAGAAATACGCCTTGACTGAGGAGTTCATCGACGCGGTGGCCGGGAGGCTTAAGAAGAAGCTGAGGTGAGATGTTGACGGGTGAAGCCTGGTTACGTTTCCTGACCTGCTTTTTCGACAAACGCATCCTTCAGTAATCTGCTCTGCCGCTCGAAGGCCTGCCGCGGGTTTTTTGAGTCCTTCATCAGCGCTATCTCCTGTGTGATCAGCCGCGCAAGG
>JAKAGF010000240.1 GCA_021825805.1 Nitrospirota bacterium | reverse complement strand
TCATCTGCGAGATCATGAATGACGACGGGACGATGTCCCGCGTGCCCGAGCTCCTTGAATTTGCAAGAAGGCATAATCTCAAGATCGTCACGGTGAAAGACCTTATCAGTTACCGGATGAGGGCGGAGCGTTTTGTCAGGCGGGTCACAACGACCAAGCTGCCCACGGAGTTCGGCGAGTTTTCGGTGGTTGCCTACGCAAACGACATGGATGCGAACGTCCATCTCGCCTTGGTGAAAGGCGAGATCAGGCAGAGCGACGATGTGCTCGTGAGGGTCCACTCGGAATGTCTCACCGGCGATGTCTTCGCTTCCCGGAGGTGCGACTGCGGAGGACAGCTCCACCGGGCGATGGAGATTATCGAGGAGAACGGCAAGGGAGTCATCCTCTACATGCGGCAGGAAGGACGCGGCATAGGCCTGGTAAACAAGCTCAGGGCATACGAACTCCAGGACAAGGGGCTCGACACCGTTGAGGCGAACATCAGGCTCGGCTTCAAGCCGGACCTCAGGGACTACGGCATCGGGGCCCAGATCCTCGTTGATCTCGGCGTCAGGAAGATGCGTCTCATGACGAACAATCCGAAGAAGATCGTGGGGCTCGAGGGATACGGCCTGAAGGTGGTCGAGCGCATACCCATCGAGATGAACCCCCATGAGAAGAATATCATCTATCTGAAGACGAAGAAGAAAAAACTCGGGCATATCCTGAGCAACGTTTAACGAACCATGTGGAGGGACGTATGAAGGTTATCCAGGGAGAATTGCAGGCCAGGGGCCTCAAGTTCGGCGTTGTGGTCAGCAGGTTCAATGACTTCATTACCAGCAGGCTTCTCGACGGGGCCGTGGATGCGCTCGTGCGGCACGGCGCGCGGGAAGAGGACATAGACGTTGTTAAGGTCCCCGGCGCCTTTGAGATCCCCCTGATTGCAAAGAAGATGGCTGGAAAAGGGACCTACGGCGCGGTCATCTGCCTTGGCGCTGTGATCAGGGGCGCGACCCCCCATTTCGAGCATGTGGCCGCCGAGGTCTCCAAGGGCGTTGCCGCGGCATCCTTGGATACCGGCGTGCCGATCGCCTTTGGCGTGATCACCTCGGACACCATCGAGCAGGCGGTTGAGCGCGCAGGCGCCAAGAGCGGCAACAAGGGTTTTGACGCAGCCATCACAGCCATCGAGATGGCCCAGGTGATGAAGAAATTATAGGCGCCGGTGTTTAGTATCGGGAAAAGGCGGCATACTGCATATATCGTGAAACTTCAGGCCTTCACTTCAAAGACGGCATTATCACCGACACTGTCCACTGAGCACGGCATATGAACCGCCGCAGGGCGCGGGAATATGTCCTGAAGCTGCTATTTCAGTTCGAGTTCACCGGCAGCCGGGTGGACCTGTTTTCCCCGCAGGACTTCTGGCCCCAGGAAAAAGACGCTGAGGAATTGAGAGGCTTTGCCGGAGCGCTGTTCAGGGGCACGGTCGAGCATATCGGGGAGATTGACCGCGTGATCCAGGCTGCCGCCGAACATTGGGACCTGCAGCGGATGGCCGCTGTTGACAGAAACATCATCAGACTGGCGGTCTACGAAGTCCTTTTTCGAAAGGACATTCCCCCGGCGGCCACCATCAACGAGGCCCTTGAGATCGCCAAGAAGTACTCGGCCCCGGAGGCGGGCCCGTTCATCAACGGCCTCCTGGACAGGGTCGTCAAAGAGGCCGGGAGACAGGGCGAGAGGTAGGCGATCTTTTCCGCGCCTGGCGTTGCAGTTCCGCACGTCAGTCTTTTACCCTCGCTGCCAGCCTCGCAACCTGAAGGACTATATTTTTCGACCTGCTTTCTTTGATTTTTCCGAAGTATTTCAAGAGTCTGTCTTCTTCGGCTGGAAAATACGAAGATGGGCTTTCTGCAACCGTGGAGGCTTTCTCGGGCTCGAAGAAATAGAATACCTGTACAGACAAGGCATCTGCTATTACCTGAATATTTTCGACATTGAGTTTGTTTGTTCCCTTCTCGTATCTCTGGACCTGCTGAGAAGTAACACCCAATATCTCGGCCAGCCTTTCCTGCGAGATTCCGAGTTCCCGCCTCCGTTTCTTTATTTTTTGGCCGATCTCCCTGCTCGATCTTACCTTCTCTTTTTGCATAGAGAATCATAACAACCCTTATGTCAGGCTAACTACAATGCAGAGAGTTATAAGAAAGTGCTTGACAAATACAACTCACAAGGTGTATCAATAATCCGTCTAAAGGAAAGGGGCCTTTGGAGAAAGAATGGGGCAAGTAACCTTCACATCGGTCTTCGTCTTAAGAGGATTCATTCTATTACAACTTTGAGTTGAGATTATAGGGCGGTTTGTCTACCGCCCTTTTTTATTCTTTAAAGACTGTCATTCCCGCAATGTGTTGGGCGGGAATCCATCTTAAACGGAGGGGGAAATTATGTTCAAGGCTAATAGGCTTCTGTGAGCAATATGGGTAAAAAGGGAAGTATTAAATTTCGCCAATGAGGGCTAAGAATTTTGAGAGGGAAATGACAGTCACGCCATGGTTTGACAGGAAAGACAAGACGTTTTTGTCGTCGGCTATGTCTTTATCGCCTGTTATGAGATATCCGGCTTTTCCTCTTACAGCCGTCTCAATAATAACATTGTCGTCCGGGTCGCGGCATATTTGGATGTCACCTTTTAAGGTAATTCTCTCCGCCATGGCAGCAATTGAATCAAGCATGTCAGCTATTTCCTGTAGGTTAAAGCGATATCCGACCAAAAACTTTTCACGGTGGAAAACTTCGGCGAGTTCTGTAAGTTGCTGTTGCGAGATTGCGAGTTTGAAACGCTCATTCCGCCATGCGTCAACAAGGCTGCCGGCTGTCTTGGATGAGGCGATAACGGCTGACACCCAGACGTTGGTGTCAGCTACGACTTTCACGCACGCGTCTTTCGGCCCTGACTTCTTTAATGGCTTTTTCTATATCCTTCTCTATTTCTTCCTGAGTAAACTGCGCTGCCTTGCTACGAATAGATTTCAAGGCTTTGTCGAATCTCTCTCTCCAATCATCGTCAGGCAATATCTGAATACGCACTTTTTGATGTTCTTTCATGCGAATTTTTCTTTCAGGCTTAAAAACACCGTTTTCATAAACAGCATCTATCACTTTAGACATTGCGATGCTACCTCTTTTCAAATCGGGATGGTTAACCCATGATTGAAATTTACCATATAAATAATCTTTTGTAAACGGAGGGGGGAAATTATGTTCAAGGCTAATAGGCTTCCGGCAGTAATCGTGCTGTTTTTTTTGCGGTTTCCAGTTTAGACAACTTAATAGGTGACTGAGGATGGCTCAAAAAGGTCTTTATATATGACTCACCCGTAAGTTCCCAAGCTCCGGATATCTACGATGTTTACTTCCCAAACCTTTTTTGCTTTTTATAAAACAGCAAAAACTCTTTTGGAGAAAAAACCTTAACGCCTTGACAAAGCGCAACCGGGAAATGATTTTGATTCCCTGTAATAATACA
>JAKAGF010000239.1 GCA_021825805.1 Nitrospirota bacterium | reverse complement strand
TCTACGATGTTTACTTCCCAAACCTTTTTTGCTTTTTATAAAACAGCAAAAACTCTTTTGGAGAAAAAACCTTAACGCCTTGACAAAGCGCAACCGGGAAATGATTTTGATTCCCTGTAATAATACATGCCGCCCTGCCTGCAATGGCGGCTTCGAGAAAAGGTTTGTCATCTGAGTCTGGCAGAGAGGCCATTAAAGGAGAAGACGCTTCTGTGCCGTCTGTTTCCTGTCGGCAAATTGAAAAAAGACGTTAACCACCTGTAAAATAATTATGTTTTTTGAGTCTTGTTTCTTGTCATTCGCGCCGACTATCCGTTAGTAGAAAGAGGTCATCATGATACCACGCTACACACGCCGGGAGATGGGAAGACTGTGGGAACCTGAGAACAGGTTCCAAAAATGGCTCGACGTTGAAATTGCCGCCTGCGAGGCATGGGCCGAGTTGGGGAAGATCCCGTGGAAGGCGCTTGAGGTGATCAGGCGGAAGGCGGGCTTTGATGTGCAGAGGATCGATGAGATAGAGGCTGTCGTAAAACATGACGTCATCGCCTTCCTCACCTCCGTGGCGGAGAAAGTGGGACCCGAGTCGCGGTATATCCACAAGGGGCTGACTTCATCGGACATCGTCGATACCGCCCAGTCTCTTCTCATGCGGGAGGCGGCAGCCATTATCATCAAAGATATCAAGGCGCTAATGGCGGTCCTTAGGGAGCAGGCCTTCAGATACAGGGACACGCCCTGCATCGGCAGGAGCCACGGCGTGCATGCCGAGCCGATGACCTTCGGCCTTAAGTTCGCCCTCTGGCACGAAGAGGCAAAACGGAATCTCGACCGCGTGCAGCGGGCGAAGCGCGGCGTGAGCGTCGGCAAGTTCTCCGGGGCGGTCGGCACGTTTTCAAACATCCCCACGGCTGTGGAGGAAAAGGTCTGCAAGAGGCTCGGCCTCTCCCCGGAACCGGTTGCAACCCAGGTGGTGCAGCGGGACCGTCATGCGGAATACCTTGCCGCGCTTGCGATACTGGCGGCGTCTGTCGAGAAGATGGCCGTCGAGATACGGCATCTGCAGCGCACCGAGGTGCTCGAAGCGGAGGAGCCCTTTGTCAAGGGTCAGAAGGGATCATCCGCCATGCCCCATAAACGGAACCCCGTTGGCTGCGAGAACCTCTCCGGCCTGGCGCGCATTGTCAGGGCAAATGCGCTCGCTGCCCTGGAAAACGTCGCCCTCTGGCACGAGAGGGACATCTCCCACTCATCCGTGGAACGGGTGATCATCCCCGACAGCACGATCCTTGTGGACTACATGCTTCACCGTCTGACCGGCATACTGGAAGGGCTGCAGGTCTATCCGGAGCGGATGAAGGAAAACATGGACAGGAGCTACGGCCTGTATAACTCCCAGAATGTCCTCATCAGGCTTACAGACAAGGGGATGACGAGGGAGGACGCCTATGCCCTTGTGCAGCGGAACGCGATGGAGAGCTGGAAGAAGAGAAAACCCTTCAAGGCGCTCCTCCTGAAAGACCGGGAGGTAAAGAAGTATTTGACGAAAAGAGACCTCGACGATATCTTCGATCTCAGGCATTATTTCAGCAACATCGGCTATATCTTCACCAGGGTCTTTGGAAAAGGGAAAAAATGAACCATGCCCCTACTGTACCGGTATAAGCGGCCGGCGGCGCCGGTTGAGAAAAGGAATTCCCTCCTGGCGAAGGCTATGGAGACGGTGTCGTCAGGCATCCATGACCTGACAACTGAATACTGTTTCTATATCCAGGCTGAAGGCGACCTCAACGCTGCTGAGTCGGAACTCCTCAGATGGCTCCTGAGCGAGACCTTTGAGCCGGAGAATTTCTCGGACAAGAGCTTCATAGAAACACCCGTCTCTTATCCGGAGGGTGGGATCATCGAGGTCGGGCCCCGCATGAACTTTACCACAGCATGGTCGACCAACGCGGTTTCGGTCTGCCGGGCATGCGGCCTTTCGAAGGTCACCCGGATCGAGCGTTCCCGGCGGTACCGGCTGTCATCTTCCTCCCCTCTTGACCCGGACCGGATCGGGCGGTTCGCCGCAGGGCTCTACGACCGCATGACCGAGTGTCCATACCCCCGGAGACTGACTACCTTTGAAACCGGCGTTGTCCCTGAACCTGTTTATTACGTCCCTCTCATCGAGGAGGGGCTGCAGGCCCTGAAACGCATCAATAGAGAGATGGGCCTCGGCCTGGATGACTGGGACATGGATTATTATTACAACCTCTTTGTGAAGGACATCGGAAGAAATCCCACCAATGTCGAATGTTTTGACCTGAGCCAGTCCAACAGCGAACATTCCCGCCATTGGTTCTTCAAGGGGAGGCTGGTCATCGACGGCAGGGAGATGCCGGAGAATCTTATGGCTGTCATCAGGCAGACCCTTGACCGCAATCCCGGCAACAGCGTCATCGCCTTCAGGGACAACTCGAGCGCCATCAAAGGGTTTGACGTCAGGACGATCACGCCGGAACGTCCGGGCTCCTGTTCGCCATTCATGAGGGCAGATGCGCGGTATGACATCATCTTCACGGCAGAGACCCATAACTTCCCCAGCGGGGTTGCCCCTTTCCCCGGCGCTGAGACAGGGACAGGCGGCAGGATACGGGACGTGCAGGCGACCGGCAGGGGCGGATTGGTGATCGCCGGCACGGCCGCATACTGCGTCGGCAACCTTCTCATCCCCGGCTATGAGCTTCCATGGGAGGACGGTTCCTTTATCTATCCGCAAAACCTGGCGAGACCGCTTGCCATCGAGATAGAGGCGAGCAACGGCGCGTCTGACTACGGCAACAAGTTCGGCGAGCCGGTGATCCAGGGATTCACCCGGTCCTTCGGACTGAGGCTCCCTGACGGCGAGCGGAGGGAATGGATAAAGCCGATCATGTTTACCGGCGGGGCCGGCCAGATGGATGCGGGCCAGGCAGAGAAGGGAGAGCCCCGGAAAGGGATGCTCGTGACCAAGGTGGGCGGGCCCGCCTTTCGTATCGGCATGGGCGGCGGCGCCGCCTCAAGCATGATACAGGGCGAGAATGTCGCTGAGCTTGACTTCAACGCCGTCCAGCGGGGCGACGCTGAGATGGAGCAGAAGATGAACCGGGTGATCCGCGCCTGCGTTGAGATGGGAGACGGGAATCCGATAGTAAGCATCCACGATCAGGGCGCAGGCGGCAACTGCAACGTCGTCAAGGAGATCATCTATCCCGCGGGCGCGAGGATCGAGATCAGGAAGGTACAGCTTGGTGACAAGACGCTGTCTGTCCTCGAGATATGGGGGGCGGAGTATCAGGAACAAAACGCCCTCCTCATCGAACCCGGGCGCGCGGAAGAGTTCCTCGAGCTCTGCGGCCGTGAAAAGGTCCCCTGCGCGTTCATCGGCGAAATCACCGGCAACGGCTGCATCGTTCTCCATGATGAAACCGACTGGAGCACTCCCGTAAACCTGAGACTCGACAAGATACTGGGCGACATGCCCCGGAAGACCTTTGTCCTTGACC
>JAKAGF010000056.1 GCA_021825805.1 Nitrospirota bacterium | reverse complement strand
CGAAAACAGCAGCATCCGTGGAATGCTATGAATTCGGTTTTGTCCCCGATGCCTCTGCCGTTGACTTCATAAGACGGAGGTTCGGATGAAGACGCTCCAGGAGAGAGTTGTCCGGAGGCGGGCTATCTTTCCTTTTTCAGGAAGATGATCCTGCCGGCTGTCTCGGTCGCAACCGGTCGGTGAGAGATTATGAAGGTCGTCCGGTCCTTTGCTAAATGCATGATCGCATCCTTGATGAGCGACTCCGACACTGCGTCAAGGGCGGAGGTGGGTTCGTCGAGGATGAGGATGGCCGGTTTCTTCAGAAATGCGCGGGCTATCGATATCCGCTGGCGCTGGCCGGCTGAAAGCCTCATGCCCCGCTCGCCGACCACCGTGGCGTAGCCGTTGTCCCACTGCATGATATCGTCGTGGATATTGGCCAGCCGCGCGGCTTCCCGAACATCTTCGTCGGTCGCCTGCGTGTTGCCGTAGCGGATGTTGCCGGCCACCGTGTCGTTAAAGAGAAAAACGTCCTGGGAGACGACGGCTATCTTCCGGCGGAGCCAGTCGGTTGATAGTTCCTGTATGTCGGCGCCGTCGAGGTAAATCGCGCCTGACCGGGGCGTATAGAATTTCAGCAGCAGATTTATCAGGGTTGTTTTGCCCGCCCCGCTCGGGCCGACGACAGCGGTGATCTCACCGGGATGTGCGGTCAGGCTGATTCCGTCGAGTACGTTGTTCCCTTCCTGATAACCGAAGGTGACCCGGTCGTATGCCACCTCGCCCCGGACGAGCTGCAGTCGCCGCGCAGCCGCCTGGCGGGGCCCGGTTTCAGGCACAAGATCAAAGAGTTCCTTCAGCCGCGCCATGGAAGCCATGACCGGCTGGAGCGAGATATGGAAGGCGGCGAGGCTGTTGACGGACCCTGAAAAATAGACCGCGTATGACGTGAAGGCAACATAGTCTCCCATGGTCATCCGGCCCCTCATGATCTCGCGCGCGCCGAGCCACATAACGGCGAGTGTGTAGGCGAACTGAAAGCCGCTCACTGAATAGCCTGAAAAGAGGGAGAGTACGAATGCCCGTACCCGCATGCGGATAACGGCCCCGATCTTCTCGGAGACCCGTCGTGATGCCCGGTCCTCGGCTGTATGGGCCTTGACCGTCTCGACCCCGGCAAGCGCCTCCTGGATCTCCCGCGATACCTCGGCGCCCCTCTCCCTCTCCTCGGCGCTCGTCTGACGAAGCCTTTGTCCGTAAAAAGAGGTCAGGAAAAAGGCGACAGGCAGGCACGCGAGTGAAACGAGGGCCAGCGTCGTGTTCAGGGCGAAGGACAGCAGTATGCCGCATATGAGAAAAAGCGCCCGTGACAGGGCCTGGGGAATGCCTTCCGAGAACAGAAACTGCAGCATCTGCACGTCGTCGATGACGCGTGCCATGAGATAGCCGGTCTGCTGTTTTCTGAAAAAAGAGAGGGGGAAGCGCAGGACGTGCTCGAACAATGCTGTCTGGAGGTTCCGCGCAACATGCTGCTGGAAGCGGAACATGAGGTACTTCTGGCCGATCCCGGCGGCTGCCATGACAAGTCCTATTACCATCAGCCCGGCGATGACGAAATCCGCCGAGCCCAGGATGCGCGCCGCATGGGGGATTGCGAGGTCCAGCCCGATCCTGTGCAGCATCCCTCCCACTCTCTGGGAACCCTCCCTGAGCACCACGAAATCGATGAGGACCTTGCCGCCGAGGGGCAGAAGGGAGCCGAGGCCGGATGCGGCAGCCGTCAGGAACAGACCCAAAACCGCCTGTTTCCACCAGCCCCTGCCGAAGCTGAGGAAGAAAATGAGACCGCGGAAGAAGGCTTGCGCAGACCCGCGCTGAGACGTCGCTTCGCCGGTCACGCTGCTATGCATCCGCTGTTCTTCCATGAAGCTCAGTCCTTCAGGTGCGCCTCCACGAACTGGGCGAGCACCTCGTGTATCCTGGCCGGGGGCGATATCCCGAAGTAGTGGTCCAGGATCACGTGGGTCAGTTCATGGGCGAGGACGCCGAGTTCTATGTCATCCACCGACAGAAAGACGGTCTTGTCCCGAGGCGCATAGAAGGCGATGAAGTCGACGCTCATGCGGTAGCGGTTTTTATAGGTCTTTCTGACGTCAGCCGCGGTCGGCAGTAGCACTATTCTGAACCGCAGCTCGCGTGGGAACATGTCAAGGAGCGATTCGATGCGCTCGACGAGGACGTCTATCTTGGCCCTCACCTCGTCTTCGACCGTGATCGCCTGTCTTCCGCGCATCAGGTACGACAGGCTGCCGAGGCTGACCTCTTTATTGAAGCGGCGGACCAGCTCTTCCCGCTCGTAGACGACGACGGCGTAACGGGTCTTGAGCTCAGAGCCCAGCGCTCCCTGAGAGGTCAGCAGAATGAGCAGACCTGCCAGGACGAGGACGCTGGAAGGGGACACGCGCATGCCTATCGGTCATTCTGTAGTTTATAACCGCCGAGCAGCTGCTGGATCCTGCGGGCGAGGGAGATCGCCTTGTCCATGTCGGCGCCCTTCTTCTCATCCGCCGTATCCCGCGCTTCTTCAATCTGATGGCCGAGCGCGTCGGCGAGTTCCCGCATCTCCAGCAGGCGGTCCGACATTATCCTGTTGAACCGGTTGAGGGAATCGGCCAGTTCCTTTGCCTCATCCCGTTTCCTCAGGGTGATGACGAAATCAAAGTCACCGCTGATCATCCGCTCGACGGAGCGCTCAAAACGAAAGAGCGGGCCGGCGAACCGGTGGGTGAGGATCATCGAGGCGAGCACCACGAGAAGGCCGCCGGAGAGGATGAAGATCCAGTGGGCCCGGAGCATCTCGCGGAGGAGGACTACCGGGGTCTTCCCCAACTGCAGATTATAGTTTTTGTAGACGATGGTGAGAGTGTCGGCAGAGAGAAGGCTGAAGATTACGGTAAAAAAAAAACTTCCGGCAATCACGAAAAGGAAGAAGCTGAATATAAATCTTCCCTGCAGCTCCTTCTTGATGAAATAATTTCTCCTTCTCCAGGTCCTTTCCATGCCACCCCCTATTAACTTTCGTTGATCAGGATCTTTATGAAAGCCTTTTTTCGAAGATCAGCGGCCCAGTCGTTGATGACCTTCTCCTTTTTCTCCTCAATGAGAGCCCGCCTCAGCCGCTCCCTGTCCACGCTCCTCGGAGCGCAGGAAGTCGCGTCCACGGCATTGTCCAGCCGCACCACGAGATATCGTCCTCCCACCATGAGCGGGTTTGATTTTTGCCCCGGCTCCAGACCGGCGACAGCAGCCTGGATGTCCCTGCAGAGGTCCTCGAAACACCCGGTTGTTGCCTCTCCGTTCTGAGAAACGCCCTTTTCCGAGCTTTCCGGGTCAGTAAAGCTGAAGATGGTCAGATGTATCTTCTTCCGTACCAGGCCGACGCGCCGGGACAGCTCCTCATCGGTCACGCTGATAGCGAGGGATGAGAATTTTCTGTCCATGAGGAGCTTGATCAGGGACTGCTCATAGAAGTTCTGGATGGACTTCCGGAAAGGCTCTTCCCTGTCTATCCCCTCCTTCCGGGAGGCCTGGATAAGAAGCTCTCTGGTTATGAGGGAGTTGATGAAATCACGTTTGCCTTCGCCGCGCGCCTGCCGGGATTCGAAGAGCCGGGCGAATTCATCGGTAGTTATCACCTTCTCGTTGATGATGAGGGCCGCCTTCTGCTTCGGCGCGGCAGGGGTGGAGAGTTGATAGGCGATGATAGCAGAAAGAATAAGCAGGATGGCAACGATATAGTACAGGTATCTCATGCAGTTTTATGTCCGCAGTTCCTGGGCATGTTATGAAAAGTATAGCAGAGGCAAGGGCAAAAGTCATGGTCAGACAGAAACCATAGGACAATCCATGAAGACCTGAGGCCACGGTTCATATGGACCGGTGACTCACCTGAAACCCTTTAATTTCTTTGACAAATTCTATTTTTCATGCTACTCTAAAAAAGAACTCGCAAAGGAGGCGCATATGGGAAACGGAGTTCTGAAGGTCTTTTCCGCCGTTGCAGTCCTGTTTTTCATTCTCCTCAGCGCCGGCACGGTCTTCTCTCAGGACATCATGACTTTGCTTACTGAACAGTACGCCCTCAGCAAAGACATCTGTCCTGCTGTGAAACATGCCATCAGTGAGCGGCGCAACACCAGGGAGGTTGTGAGTACCGCCATACAGATGGGCTACAGCGCATGTTATGTGGTCAAGTGCTGTATCGAGGGGGGAGGCAGCCTGGAACAGATCATCTTCGGAGCAGTAGCGGCCGGCGCCACGCCTGACGTTGTTTCCCGCTGCTGTGTTGAAGCGGGCGCCCGTCCCCAGACAGTCGCCGAGGTCATGCAGAGGGAGGAACTCCTCGGCCTCGGCTATACCCCTGCCGAGGGGGCTCCTCCTGTTGTTATCGGTTTTCCCGGCGGAGACCGGGGCGGTGGCGTCGTTCTCAGTCCTTCCGCCTTTTAGATGCCGGGCTTTCCCGCTGCCTCGCGCACCGCAGCAGTCATAGCGGTCCTTTTTTTTTGCGGCCTGACGCCCCGCATTTCATCTTCCGCTGACCTCATAGCCGTACGCGCCGGATCATTCCAGGAACAGGAGCGCGCCGCAAGGGCAGTCGATGAACTGAAGAAAAAAGGCATCGACTGCGGGATACAGAAGACAGACAGTCTTTACGTGGTGCTCTGCGGACGGTTTGCCGGCCATACAGAGGCGCGGTCTCTGCAGCAGCGGCTTGCGGTCTCAGGGTATGACGAGGCCGTGATCGTGCCGGCGGATGGCCTGGCAGGGGAGACGGCAGTGGAACCCGCACGAACAGCGCCTGAACAGCCTCCGCCGGGTACGCGTCCCGCGGACTCGCGCGCGATAACAGGAGACATCTTTGAGAAAAAGAAGAGGAACTTCCATCTGTATCTCGGCGTCGCGGAAAGTTACTCCGACAATATCTTTAACACGCGGGACGACCGCAAGGCGGACTTCTCCACGGTCCTGTCGCCCGGCATATCGTTCAATATACCCGGGGTAAAGGAGAATTGGCGGCTCACCTCGATCGAAACGGCGAATATCACGCCTGGAGGTTCCGCCCTGACCCGCTTCCTGACCCGCTATCCCGGCCGGCTCGTTGCCTCCCTCTCGTACCGTGCGGAGATTGAGCAGTTCATGAAGTACTCCTCGGGAAATACCACAAGCCATATCGCCGAGGGGTTTTTCCAGTACAACTTCCGGGGCGGATTGTCGGTGGACATTCAGGACCAGTTCATGCGTTCGCACAACCGGCGCGGGACCGGCATCTTCTTTACTCTGGACCGGTTCAACTCGAACTTCTTCGCCGCTGTGCTCAGTTACGAGACGAGCGACCGTATGCTCCTTCGTCTTGACCTCTCGAACTTCGCCGCGCACTACCTGGCTTCGAGAAACGATTTCCGGGACCGGACCGACAACAGCGCATCTGCCTTTGTTTTTTATAAGGTGGCGTCGAAGACAGCGCTCTTCGTCCAGTACGAGTTCCTTGATATCCGGTATGATGAGCATGTCCTCTCCAACAGCCGCGAGCAGCATGTGTTCGCCGGCCTGCGGTGGGATATCACCGCCAGGAC
The DNA here is from genome assembly GCA_021825805.1 of Nitrospirota bacterium. Classification (GTDB taxonomy): domain Bacteria; phylum Nitrospirota; class Thermodesulfovibrionia; order Thermodesulfovibrionales; family UBA6898; genus JAKAGF01. The sequence continues at coordinate 9,595 of JAKAGF010000056.1, read as the reverse complement.
AAAGGGCTCGGTGAAGGCGGGGTACGGGACAAAGGACTTCTCCGCCGCCGGGCTGCGCAACACAAAGGATTTCCTTGCAGAGGCCCAGGTGGAATACTTCTTTACGCCCAAGACGTCAGTCAGCCTTGTTGCCTCCCGAAGGACGAACGAATCCGACGTCTCTGCCGCGAATTTCATTGTTTCGGACAGCGCCAGGACCACGTACACCCAGAGGTTCACAAAAAAAGTCAACGGCTCGGTGCGTCTCTCCTGGCAGAAAGACCGGTATAACGGGGACGTGACTATCGGCGCTGAGACGAAGCGGCTCGTCGAAAAATATGCCGAGGCCGCCGTTGCCCTCCAGTATGAGTTTAGGGAGTGGCTGAAGTTCGATGTCGGTTTTGCGAGGACCCGGAGGACCTCCAGCTTTTCGGAACTGGACTACACGACCAATACCGTTTATTTTAAAGTCGCAAGCTTCTTCTGACGCGCTCTGCGTATTATTAAGGGTCTCATAATCGAATGCACATCATATGACCGTCATTCCCGCGGTTTGTAAGCGGGAATCCAGTCTCTGGATGCCCGACTGAAGTCCTCGGGCATGACAGACTTTTGAAAATACTATTTTGAGACTGTTAATATATCGACAGGCTGATTTATGAGTTGTGCGAGTTGACAGAGGCGCAGAAAAGGATCAGCTTCCCTGTTCAGCAATAGCCCTGATGACTGAAAGTGCGATCTTTTTCGACTTGTCGCCTTTGATTTTTCTGAATAGTCTCAAGAGAGTTTCTTCATCGTCGCTCAATTTTCCGTAAACAGCTCTTACGTCCGAAACGATGAGATTGTCGCTATGCAGAAAGGAGCTGACCGGAATTTGGAGGGCTTCCGCCATCTGATGAAGTCGCGTAAGCGTCAGTTCGCTCGTTCCCCCCTCATACTTCTGCACCTGTTGGTAGGAAATGCCGATTTTTTCCGCAAGCCGCATCTGCGACATGCCGGACGAGCGACGCGCATCCCGGATTATCCGTCCTATATATTGTTTAAGTTTCTGCGTTCTCATCTTATGACGATTATTGATCTTAATGGCGTAATGGATGTGCGCTGCCGGGTCTCCCGGATATGGATCTTTTTCCGCATGCCCGCCCTTTCTTTTTGAAGATTTGTGCAGACTCCAAGGTTGACCTTCATTTTGCTCGGAGGCGGGCCGAAAGTCTATAAACCCAAAGTAGTACATAGTTGACAAACACAACCAACAGTAGTAAGATATTTTAATTATGGGGCCGGGGAAAATCCTTATTGTGGATGACGAAGCCGATTTCAGAGAAATGCTGGCAGAGGTTTGCAAGATGAACGGCTACTGCGTAAACTGCGCCAATAGCGGCATGGATGCGTTGCATCGCCTTAAAGAAGAAGCATATAGTCTCATAATCGTTGACTATCAGATGCCTGAAATGGATGGTATCGAATTTATCAGACAAGTCAGAAAGAGGTGGGATCTCCTTCCCGTGATCGCGGTGAGCGCAATTGATGTCGGCAAGCTGTTTATCGATGCGGGGGCTAATTTGTTTCTGGAGAAACCCTTTAACTATAAAGTACTCGAGAAGGAGATTGCGATGATCCTGAAAAGCAACAACCCCGAATCTTAAACAGCCCAGACCCCCTTGAGCAGAAGGGAAGCTCCGATGACAACCACAAAGAGACAAAACAATACCCGGCCATAACCCTCAATACATACGGCAAAGGAAGGGGACTCAACACCAGAGAAACCTCTCCCCTAATGTTGGTTCCCGATTATAGCCCTTTCATCGCAGAAGAATATCTTGACATTATTTTTTATGTTGTGGTCTAATCAAGCCGCGGCCATCGAAAAGGCAAACCCCGGGGGACGGGGGGACGCAAAGCTTCCTGTCCCAAGTTGGATAGAGGGGTTGCCGAATGGAAACACAGCAGGAGGGATCTTTTCTGAAACGGATACATGAGGTATCGGGCGGCATTCTAAGATGTTTGCTGACTCTGTCTTTCCTCACAATCTGCCCATCTCTTTCGGGGGCATCATCGGTCCAATATATTTACGACAACCTGGGGCGGCTGATAATGACGGTTTCCGGAAGCGGCACAAAGATCATTTACGGATATGACGCGGCTGGCCGCGTTATTTCCGTAACCCGCACATCAGAGAACCAGCAGGCCCCCGTGCTTACAGGGATAAACCCGCAGAATGCCTTTATCGGCACCCAGGTTTCGCTTACCATATCGGGAAGCAACCTGCTTACCACCACAGCTGTGAAGACGAACAATCCGAACATCCAGATTATTAACTTCACTGCGAGTAACAATTCCGTGACGATCCAGGCGCAAATCCAAAAAACTGCTACGGTTGGTCCAGCCACCCTTACGATCACTACTCAGTCAGGATCGGCTGACATAACATTAAACCTGATCAGTCTTTCATTCACGCCGTCACTTATTGTACTTACCAGTGGTGCTTCTCAAAACATCACAGCGCATATAGAAGGTCTCACAAGTAATTATAATCTGATCCTGAAAAACCAGAACCCTGGCGTCATTTTGGCGCCTCAGTCCGTGACTGTTCCCGTTGCGGGCAGCGCGACATTCATAATAAACGCACTGTCTCAGGGCAACAGCGCAATTACAGCAGGAAATTCGGGGCTATCAGTATTTGTTTCCGCTCCGTTTACCGGAGCCGCAACAGCGAGCAGCAATGCAGTAAGCGTTTCATGGCCATTTTATGGAAGCGCTTCGTCGCAAGCGGTGAGCGTACAGATGCCAATAGCTGGCGCAATCGTGGTTTCTCAGCCTGTATGTGTGAAGATATCTAACTGATTATAAAGGAGAAGCTATGAAGAAGATTCTGTTTATATGGGCTGCAATGACCTTGCTTTGCACAAAGGCGGCATTTGCGGGCAGTTTCGTCAGTGGAAGCACAGGCGCGGACGGCGCCTTCAATCCTCCCATTAATACCGTAGTCCAGTTGCCTGCCAATGGAATATTGAACTACACAACGGTGAACATACCCACAGGGGTAACCGTAACGTTTCAGAAAAATGCTTCTAACACCCCTGTATATATTTTGGCAACCGGAAATGTAGATATAGAAGGAACAATTAATGTAGCCGGCGGTAAAGGAACGCAGATATATCCGGGCAAAGGTGGTTCTGGAGGATTTGACGGGGGTCTTGGCGGAACGCCCACGGTTGCTGGCGGTAGCGGTCTCGGACCGGGGGGTGGAAGGGGCGGCGATTACGTCACAAGCGATAGTTACAAGTGGAGGGGAGGCGGTGGTGGCGGCTTCGGGACAAATGGCACTGTCGGTGACAATGGAGGAGGAACGGGGGGAGGGGCATATGGTAACACAGGAATCATCCCCACGATAGGCGGCTCAGGCGGTGGTGGCGGTTCTGCAAATACGAATACTATCGGCGGCGGCGGTGGAGGGGGTGGAGGAGGAGCTCTTGTGATAGCCTCTAGCGGAACCGTTATTGTTTCCGGTTCCATCAATGCCAATGGTGGAGATGGGTGGGGTGCTGGATATTGGGGATATGTCGGCGGCAGCGGCGGCGGCAGCGGCGGTGCAATTAGAATCATTGCCGGCCAGATTGCCGGAAATGGAACTATGACAGCAACAGGTGGCTCTGGCGCAAGCGGCGGATTCAACTATAATGGCGGCAACGGCGGTGATGGCAGAATACGCCTTGAAGCCAATGTTGTGACGAGGACGTCGGGCACTACCCCTAATTATTCATTTAGCTACCCGTCTACCGTATTCGTTGCAAACATTCCGACTTTGTCTATAACATCAGTCGGCGGCGCGAATGTACCTGCCAATCCGACAGGCCTCTACGGTTCTCCTGACGTTACACTGCCCTTGACAACGACAAATCCTGTTACAGTAGCTGTCTCTGCGTCAAACATCCCAGTTGGGACAACAATTACCGTCTCGTCTGCGCCTGAATATGGATCTTCCACCAGCGCGACGGGAATCCTGAGCGGCACCATAGCGTCCTCATCGACAACGGCCGCGATAACGCTGTCGAATCAATATCCGTGCATCCTCACGGCGACAGCGACTTTCACCGTTCAGACCGCCATGTACTATGACGGCGAAAAGATAGACAAGGTGAGGGTTGCCTCAACGATGGGCAAAGGAAGCGAGGTCACTTACATAAGCGCGACAGGCAGGGAGATCAAACTGAGCCAAATGCTCGCGCAGGATAGGATGCGGTAAAGAGAGCGGATTATCGGAGGGTGGGTCATCGTGAAAAATCACAAGGCGCTTAAGTGTTTTGCCGTATTCTTGCTGCTTATCGGCTTCCTAAGCTTTCCCTTTAGAGACCATTTCACCTCAAAGACATACGGCCAAACAGAGAAAAAAGTCAAAAAGAGCTATCAATCGCTGGCGATCGACGAGCAATCAGACAAGGTCTTTGCGGTAATGGATGACAAACAGGGCATCGATGTGATTGACGCAAAGACGGGCAATATCCTCGCGACTGCCCTCGCAGGCTGGGAAATCAAGGCCGTTGCAATCGACGAGCAAAGAAGACTTCTCGCCGCCGCCGATGAGCATAATAAGGCCGTCTACCTTCTTTCGCTTGATACCCTAAAAACAATCGGGACAGTGCCCCTGAAGGAAGAGCCCACATCCATTTCCATCGATCCTCCGCTGGGGATGATGATTGCGACGACCGACGACAATGAAGCTGCCGCAATAGATATGAACACATATGCGGTCGTCAAAGAGATTAAGATATCGGATAAACCGGTCTCTACTGTCATAGATCCGGCGCTTCACCTGGCGGTTATCGCCCATAAGACATGGGGCGTTGGAGAAGCAGGCAAAGTTGAAGCCGAGCCGGGCACAAGAGACAACGTCACCATAGTAGACCTCACCACGTTGTCGGTAGTAAAGACCCTTCAGGCGGGAAAAGAACCCGTTCAGGCTGCCCTCAACCCTTCAACACATGAGGTGTCAGTTGCCGATTCAAAAAGCAATGATATAACCGTCATAGACCTGAATACCTTCTCCGTAAAAAAGACCATCCCTTCCGGCAAGCATCCGGGGGCGCTGTCCTACAACAAATGCACCAACGCTTTGACAGTCGTCGGAGGCGAGGACAAATCTTGGATGCAGATTATCGACACAGGGACAGGAGTTGTTAAGGCATCCTACGCATTCGACGACAAGATTGAAGACGTAAAGGTCCATTCCTATATAAACAGGGCATTTCTGGCAGGAGAAAAAGGGCTGAGTATGGTAGACCTGCCCAATCCTTTGCCTGTCCTCACATCCATAGCGCCTGAGCATGCCTTGCGGGGAAGCAAGCAGGTTGACCTTACGATCAACGGACAAGGGCTGCTCGAAAACACCGGGATAGACCTTAACGGCGTAAAAACCGCGTCCTTGTTTCTCGGCTGCGGCAGCATTAAGGTCACCGTTCCCGGGATTTATCTTCAACAGACCGGCGACATCGGGATAAAGGCCGTCAACCCTGCTCCCGGAGGAGGCGCATCGAACCTCCTTTACCTGCATGTCGTAAACCCTGTGCCACAGATCACAGGGCTCGATCCCGCAAGCGCGACAGCCGGCACGGCTTCCCTTACAGTCTCGGTCCTGGGCACGGGGTTCTTTAACGATACGGTCCTCACTGTCAATGGAGTATCGAGGACATTCACCCTTGTAAGTCGGACAAATATCCAGCTAAACCTCACCGCGGCCGACCTTGCAAACGGCGGATATCTGAAAATAGTCGCCACAAACCTTCCGCCCGGAGGGGGCGATTCAAATACCATGAAGTTTACAGTTTTAAACCCTCTGCCTGTGTTGAACGGCCTGAATACCGCAACCGTGCCCGCCGGCAGGGATGCGACAATCACCATAGCGGGAAGCGGCTTTGTCCCGAGCACGACCGTCTCGGTGGACGGCTCAAAAGTCAATGCAACATTCGTAAGCTCAAGCCGACTGAAAATCACCCTTTCAGCCTCGTTATTGACTGCCGGGACCCACAGCATCACGATATCCAACCCTGCGCCCGGAGGAGGCGTGTCTGCTGCACTTACGCTTATCGCGATACCGCCCGATCCGGCAACGGTAGCTCCTCCTGTTGATACCACAGTTGCTACCACCATGTCTTCCTCAACCTCTTTCCTTTACAGCGGCAGCAATCCTATTCAAACCGGTGTCGCCCCCGGGACAATTGAAGTCGCACGCGCGGCTGTTATCAGAGGGAATGTTTATAACCAGGATGGAAGCGCGTTGTCCGGCGTTACAATAACCATTCTCAACCATCCCGAGTTCGGCTGTACGTGGAGCCGCGCCAACGGGGCCTTTGACATGGCTGTCAACGGCGGTGATGCGCTTACGGTGAACTATGCAAAACCCGGATATCTGCCGGTCCAGCGCAGGGTGAATGTTCCCTGGCAGGACTATGCACATGCCGATGACGTTGTGATGATCCAGGCGGACACTGCTGTAAACCCGATAGACCTCTCATCGGCTGCCCCCATTCAAGTGGCCCGCGCAAATCCCATAACGGATGCGCGCGGCATGCGCCGGGCCACTCTTTTTTTCAATCAGGGCACCACTGCAACGATGATCATGCCAGACGGGACCTCAAGGTCGATAACGAGCCTGACCGTGCGGCCAACGGAGTTTACCGTGGGAGACAACGGGCCGAAGGCGATGCCCGGCCCCCTTCCGGCAAACGTGGGGTATACCTATGCGATCCAGTTTGTGACTGACGAGGAGTTGCCCTTCGGTGCGACAACCATCCGGTTCAGCAAGCCCGTAATAAGCTACACGGAGAACTTCCTCAAAATGTACGTGGGACAGCTTGTCCCCGTGGCATCATACGACCCTGACCGGGGCGCATGGATACCCTCCGACAACGGCCGAGTGATTGCGATATTAAACATCGCAAACGGAACGGCAACCATTGACGTGAACGGAAACGGTTTGCCGGCAACCCAGGCTGAGCTGGCAGGCTTAGGCGTAACTGTAGCCGAGCTTCAGCAGCTTGCCGTATTGTATCAGCCGGGGCAGAGCCTTTGGAGGGCGCCTATCCCGCATTTCACAAGGCCGTATGATATCAACTGGAATTATGTTTGTGACACTGACAAAGCCGATTGCATTGCCCCAAATCAGCCGAATCCGTACTTTACTGCGAAGATTGTCGATGCCCCGACCCTAATCTGTCCAGCATGCGTCATAGAGGCGCAGAACCAGACGCTCGGCGAGAATATCAAAGTCGGCGGTACGCCGTTTTCCCTGAATTACAGGAGCAGTGTTCAGCGCGGCCGGACCGACGATTATGAGCTGCACATTCCCTTGGCCGGCGCGAACATGCCCAGGGGTGTCTTATCAGTTAACGTGGAAATAACAATGGCCGGTCAAACGTTTACACAATCTTTTGCCCCGGCAGCCAATCGAACGCTCTCTTTCAACTGGAACAGTGTCGACGTCTACGGCCGCCCCGTGCAGGGGAACTCCCCGATTTCGTACAGTATATGTTACAGCTACCCAGGGAGATATGTCAGGGGAGGAGACGGAGCCGGGGCGCTTAGTATGAGCGATTACGACCGCATATTCGGCCATTGGTCATACTACGGGCTTGCCGCAAGCGGCGATCCCGCCAGCCAGTCATTTTCGATTTGTCAGGATATCAACAGCACAATGACCAATCCTACCGCAATGGGACATTGGACGGCGCAGTCTCAGGGTTTCGGGGGCTGGACCTTGAGCATACAGCACGCATACGACCCTGTTGCCCGGGTGCTCTATCTGGGCGACGGCGGCAGGAGGACGGCTACAGGACTGAACAGCATTATATCCACTTTTGCAGGGGATGGGCAGACAAACAGCATGAATAACCCTTCAGGGGTGGCTGCCGACGGCAAAGGAAACATCTACGTAGCCGACAAGGCGAACAACAAGATCAAGAAGATCGACCCATCCGGCAATATTTCGACCATAGCCGGCTCTGGAAACGGCGGTTTCGGAGGCGACGGCGGCATGGCTGTTAACGCAACACTCAACGGCCCTTCGGGTGTTTCGACCGACAGCGCGGGAAACATCTATATCGCTGACACGGCAAACAACCGCATACGGATGATCGACGCAAGAGGCATTATAAACACCATAGCGGGCAACGGCCAGGCGGGTTATAGCGGCGACAGCGGCCCGGCAACGACGGCCTCGCTTAACGGCCCGACGGCGGTGGCGGCGGATAACGCCGGGAACATCTACATCGCGGACGCCTCCAACAACAGAATTAGAATGATCGATCCGGCAGGCCATATCACCGGTGCTGCGGGCAACGGCCAGGCGGGCTTTAGCGGCGACGGCCTTACCGCCCAGCAAGCGGCGCTTAATGTCCCTACGGGTGTAGCTGTGGACAGGTTCGGAAACATCTACATAGCCGATCAGGGCAATAACCGGATAAGAAAGATGAATGCAAGCGGTATCATTTCCACTATAGCCGGCAACGGAGATTCATGCATCGGGACAAACTGCCCTACCCAGGACGGCGGACCGGCAGTGCAAACGTCTCTCTTTTCTCCTTCAGGAGTGGCTGTGGACGCATCAGGCAATCTATTCATTGCGGACATGTACCACGGACGCATTAGAATGGTGAATTCAACGGGCACGATCACAACGGCGGCTGGAAACGGCAAGGCCGGCTATAGCGGAGACAACAGCCCCGCCTCCGCTGCGACGCTCTATTTCCCCACCGGGGTTGCTGCCGATCCTGTGGGCAATGTCTATATTGCGGATTCGGGCAATAACCGCGTAAGGGCTATAAAAGGGATACTGCCGGGGGTTTCAGTAGGCCAGATCAGCATCCCATCCGGAGACGGAAAAGAGGTTTATATTTTCGACGCCTTCGGCAGACATCAAAGCACCGTGGATGCGCTCACCGGGGCAATTATACATAGCTTCGGCTATGATTCAAACGGGTATCTGATCTCGGTCACAGACAGAGACGGCAACGTCACTGTCATAAACCGCGACAGCACAGGCAGGATCACATCCATAACCGCCCCCGGCGGACAGAAGACAACGTTTGCCCTGAATGCAAACGGATACCTTGCAAGCGCCACCGATCCTGCAGGCATTGTCACTTCCTATAATTACACGGCCGGTGGCCTCCTGGCATCGGAGGTCGATCCAAAGGGAAATAACCATAGCTATTCCTATGACAATATGGGAATACTTGTAACGGACAAGGATGCAGCCGGTGGCGCACTGACCCTGTCCCGCACCGGCGCATCCACAAATTTTACAGTATCTTTGACAACCGCCATGGGTTTGACGAGCACATACCAGGTGGAGACCTCGTCCACCAGGATCATGCGCAGGACCGATATCGATCCTCAGGGAGCCCGGTACGTCACCGTCACAAACCCCGACGGAAGCAGCATAGAGACTTCCCCTGACGGGACCGTCACGTCAACAACCAAGACGCCCGATCCCCGCTTAGGGATGTTCTCACCGGTCATCGGCAGTATGACGGTCACTACCCCTGGAGGGCTTAAGCTCAGCCTTGCCGAAACGCGCACAGTTTCATTCCCGTCATCCTCCGGCTTGACCGGGGGATCC
>JAKAGF010000238.1 GCA_021825805.1 Nitrospirota bacterium | reverse complement strand
CTGGGGCCTGTCGGCTGTTCTGATATTTCCCGCCGAATCCCTGGTCCATCAAACGGTGCTCGCCTTTGTCCACGGCGGAATGCTGATAGGCGCCGCAGGGACCTATGCCCCGGTCAGGAAATCCTTTTTTGCCTTCAGCATCCCCGGCTCTCTTCCGATCGTTATCCGTTTTCTTGCGATGGGCGATATAGTGCATGTCGGAATGGGCGGCATGGCTCTGCTGTTTGTGATCCTGATTTCCGGCATAGCCGCGCACATCCATAAAATGAATGCGGAATCGCTTGCGGCCCGGTTCGCGAACAAGAACCTCATCTCGTATCTTGAGCTGGCCAAGGAAAACGCTGAAGAACTTGCCCGTGATCTTTCCCAGGAGATAGAAATGAGAAAGAAGACGGAGGAAGAACTGCAGCATCACCGGGAACACCTGGAGGAGCTGGTCGGGGAGCGCTCCGCGGAACTGGTAAGCGCTAATGACCGTCTGAAGAACGAGATCGCGGAGCGGCTCAAGGCGGAAAAGGCGCTTGCCCGGAGCGAAGAGTATTTCCGGTCCCTCATTGAACATAGTCTCGACGTCATCGCGGTTATAGACCGCGGCGGCAGGATCCTCTATGAAAGTCCCTCGATTGAGCGGCTGATGGGCTATACGCCGGAAGAATTGCGCGGGAGGGTGGTGTTTGATATCGTCCACGAAGATGACCGTCAGATTGCGGCTGAGGCCTTGGACAAGGTTGTTCAAAATCCCGGAAACGTCGATTCTCTTGTCGCCAGGATACGTCACAGAAACGGCTCCTGGCGCCTGTTCGAGATCATCGGCAAGGGCATTGCCGATGACGCCGGCACGGTAACCGTTATCATCAATTCCCGTGACATCACCGAGCGGAAGAAGATGGAACAGGAACTTATCAGGGCCCAGAAGCTTGAATCGATCGGGGTCCTTGCCGGGGGCATTGCCCATGATTTCAATAATCTGCTGACAGCGATCATGGGAAACGTTACTCTTGCAAAAATGCAGGTCACCCCAGGGGACAAAATATTCCAGCGTCTGACTAAAGTGGAGGAGGCATCCCTGAGGGCAAAGGACCTCAGCCGGCAGTTGCTTACCTTCTCGCGGGGCGGTAAACCGATCAAGAAAATGGCATCACTCGAGACGCTGCTGAGAGAGACCGCCTATGCGGCCTTGAAGGGGACTGCCGCTGCAGTTGAATTCTCGATACCCGACGGGCTTTGGCCCGCTGAGGTCGACGAAGGGCAGATACGTCAGCTTTTCCATAATCTTCTCGTCAATGCCGAGCAGGCGATGCCGCAGGGAGGCAGCATTATGATATGCTGTGAGAATGTGCATATCCGGCCGGACGACATGCTTCCGCTGCTTCCGGGCAGGCATGTGAAGATTACGGTTGAAGACCAGGGCATCGGGATACCGCAGGAGAATCTGAACAGGATCTTTGATCCATATTTCACGACGAAGAAGAAGGGGAGCGGGCTCGGCCTTGCCTCTGTCTACTCGATCGCGCGGCGGCATAACGGGCATATTGCCGTAGAATCGGAGGGGGGAGGGTCTCGCTTCCATGTCCTTCTTCCAGCCCCGGAGAAAACAGCGCCTGTCCGCAATGGTGAAGAAGGCCTTCGCAGAGGCGGCGGCAGGGTCCTGCTGATGGATGATGAAGAGGCGATACGTGACGTGACGCAGGAGATGCTCCGGGAGGACGGACACACGGTCGTGGTTACAGAGGAAGGGGAGAAGGCGATTGCAGTGTATCAGAATGCCCTGGCAGCAGGTGAGCCCTTTGACGTTGTCATCCTGGACCTTACGGTGCCCGGGGGAATGGGCGGCCTGGAGACTATCAGGCGGCTCCTTGAAATCGACCCGAAGGTGAAGGCGATTGTCAGCAGCGGCTATTCGGATGATCAGGTGATGGCTGATCACAGACGATACGGATTCATGGGCGTTCTGACCAAGCCGTTTGAGATAACCGGTCTGGCAAGGAAGGTGCGTGAGGTCATGCCCTCTTCGAGCGGCGCTGCCTGAGAATCAGCATAGGAACCGGTATCCATGAACACCAGGATGAAAAGACTGATCTGCATTCCGGGCGCGCTACTCGCCGGACTTCTGCTGGCAGCGGTCATTATTGAGCATGCCTTTGATATAAATTCATACAAACCGCGCATAGAGACAGCCCTTTCCGATGCCACGGGGATGGAGGCGCATATCAACGGTCCCATGAAACTCGCACTCTTCCCCCGGGCCGGGGCGTCGGTTGAAAAGATTTCTCTGCAAAGAAAGGGCAGGGATGTGGCGACGCTGCGAAAAGCAGAGGTGGCGGTGAGGCTGCTGCCCCTTCTCAGAAAGGAGGTCCTCATCCAATGGGTCGGGCTGACCGGTCCCGAGATTTTCATTACAAAGGACAGAAAAGGCCGCTTCAATTTCGAAGGTCCGGGGGAAAAGGCTGCTGCCGGGGAAAGTCCTCTTCCAGTCTTTGAGGTGGGAAAGATCTCCGTCAAGGACGGGCATCTCCTGTACCAGGACGAAAAATCCGGGGAGAAGGTGGAGGCGAACGGGTGCGACCTGACGATCAAAGACCTCTCAGCATCAGGGAAACGGTTGATGGACACACTTTCCTTGAGCGGGACTGTATCGTGCCGCGAGGTGAAGGCAAAGGGCTTCAGGGTGACGGACACAAAGGTCGCTCTCAAGGCAGGGGGCGGGACGATCCAGGCGAGTCCCCTTAAGATGAAGATATCAGGAGGCGAGGTGAAAGGGGCTCTCAAAGGCAATATGCTGAACAAAAGCCCCGAGTATTCCGCTGATCTGTCGATTGCCGGATTCCGGATGGAAGAAGCGCCCGGGCAGGCAAAGAACATCCGCGGAGCGATGGATCTGAAAGCGCATCTCACGGCCCAGGGCAGGAACAGCGATGAGCTGTCAAAGACAGCGCGGGGAGAGGTTTCGCTTCGCGGTCAGGACCTCGTCCTCCTTAATATCGATATCGATCGTGTGCTGGAGAAATACGAGAAAAGCCAGAGTATCAACATAGTGGACGTTGGAGCTTTTGTTTTGGCCGGTCCCCTGAGCACGGTGGTGACGAAGGGGTATGATTTAGGCGGCCTTTACAAGGCATCCGTCGGCGGTGAAACCACGATACAGAGGCTTGTCTCTGACTGGAAAATAGCAAAAGGCATTGCCCGGGCTGAAGACGTTGCCTTCACGACCAAAAAAAACCGCATGGCCCTAAAGGGGAGTCTCGATCTTGCGCACGAGAGGTTCGAGGATGTGACGGTGGCTGTGCTCAATGCCAAAGGCTGCGCTGTCTTCAGCCAGAAGATAACCGGCGCCTTCAGGAACCCCCGCATGGACAAGCCGGGCATGCTGAAGTCTCTGCTGAACCCCTTTATCTCGCTGGCTGAGAAACCGATCGATTTGCTCAGCGGAGGCTCCTGCGAGGTCTTTTACAAAGGATCGCTCCCTCACCCCGCAAAATGACCCTGCAGTCGCATAAGTCTTCAGAAAGAGAGGGCGGGCCGTTTTGTCAATGTATTTGCTCGCTGAGTATCAACGTCCCCTCTTATTTCCATTATTTCCAAACGTCCCCTTTTATTTCCACTGAGTCGTTCGTCTCTTGACAACCGGGGGCC
>JAKAGF010000237.1 GCA_021825805.1 Nitrospirota bacterium | reverse complement strand
AGCTTATGAGAATGCCCGGAGCGGATGAAAGGTCTGAAAGCGATTGCTTTCATGCGCCTGAAAGTGTGGGCAGGGAAGTTATCTGAGAAGGGTATTGAGGCTGTCCCTCAGACTGTCTATCTCGTAAGGCTTGCTCAATAAGGCTGAAAAGCCGTATGCCCGATGGTCTGCAACAACGGGATTGTCAGCATACCCGCTTGAGACAACAGCGACAACGCTGGGGTCCAGGGCCCTGAGTTTGCCGATGGTTTCCTCTCCCCCGAGGCCCCCCTTAACCGTCAGATCAAGGATGACGACGTCAAAAGGCCGGCCCGACTTTTTCGCTGCCAGATACTTGTCGATAGCCTCCAGACCATCCCGCGCCGTCTCCGCCTCATGACCGAGCGCCTCAATCATTTCCGCCGCCACTGAGCGGATCATCTCCTCATCATCCATGATCAGGATCCTGCCCGTCCGTCCTCCCGCAGGAACAACCGGCTGAGGTCTTTCCCCCGCGGGGACACAGGCGGGCACGTAAATGAAAAAGGCGGCGCCCTGGCCCGGCCGGGACCCCACGCTGATCGACCCGCCGTGGTTCCTGATGATCGAATACGACGTGGCCAGCCCGAGGCCGCTGCCCTTCTGTTTGGTCGTAAAGTAGGGGTCGAATATCTTTGACAGATATTTTTCAGGTATCCCGATGCCTGGGTCCTGAATGGTAATGCGCACGAACTTCCCTCCTTCAGGCAGCGAGGGATCTGCTCCCCGCGGGATTTCCACATTGCCCGCCGAGATCGTGATAGTCCCGCCGTCAGGCATCGCCTCGCTCGCGTTCAGCACGACATTCTGTATCACCTGGCCCATCTGCCCCTCGTCAGCCTCGACAGCCAAGAGGTCATCGTCAATGCTGAGGCGGTAATCGGAGCGCGAGCCGCTCAGGGCGAACCGGGCTGCATTCTCGATCACCGGCAGCAGGGCTAGCCGCTTCTTCACTGGCCTGCCCCCCTTGGCGAAAGTCAGCATCTGAGAGGTCAGGTTCACGGACATCTGGAGCGCCTTTTCCGCCTGTTCGAGCATGGCCCTTGCCTTATCCGTCTGTTCGAGGTTCATCCTGGCAAGGGACAGATAACCGAAGACCCCCTGAAGCAGGTTGTTGAAATCGTGGGCAATGCCTCCGGCCAGTGTCCCGATCGCCTCCAACTTCTGTGTCTTCAGTCGTTCCGTCTCCAGGAGGTAACGGTCCGTGACGTTGCGGACGGTCTCGATGGCTGTGGTGATGTCGCCCGCGGCGTCTCTCACGGGAAAGGCCCTCTTCTCGACATAGGACCGGTTGCCGCGGTCGTCTTCTGACTTGAATAGAATAACGCCTGACTCGCCTGTGTCAAAGGTTCTGTTCACCACGCAGTCTCTGCCCTCTTCATGGCACGGCCTGCCGAGATGGTGAGAGACCTCATAACACGGCCTCCCCACGATATCAGCCAGGGACAATCCGGCCCACTGACAATAGATGCGGTTGGCGGTCACGATCCTGTAGTCCCGATCGATGAGCAGAATGGCCTCATCGACATTATCTATGATATCCCTGACAAGGGTTTCGCTACTCTGCAGCGCTCTCACAGCCTCGGCCCTCGCTTCCTCCTGTGCGATGGCCATCGCGAGAATGCCGACCACTTGCAGGTCGTCAGCGCTGGGTTCCCGGTCCCTGGTATAGACCGCGCACAGGGACCCCCTGGTCCTCCCCCCGAAACGCACCGGATACCCCACGTAGGTGCTCAAGCCGTAGGCGACCACATTGGGGTCAGTTCGTGCATAATCCGTCTGCTGAAGGTGGCGGACGACCATCGGCTGATCAACGTCCTGCTGGATGACGTCAAAACAGATGTGCCCCCGCGGCGCATCGGAGGAGGCCATATCCGCCGGAGCATTCCACTTCCCGCGAACGCAGAGCAGGTC
Organism: Nitrospirota bacterium; assembly: GCA_021825805.1. Lineage (GTDB taxonomy): Bacteria > Nitrospirota > Thermodesulfovibrionia > Thermodesulfovibrionales > UBA6898 > JAKAGF01. The sequence continues at coordinate 1,710 of JAKAGF010000237.1, read as the reverse complement.
GCCGTCCAGACGGGAATACAGAGAACAATCCGCATCCAGGAGTTCTCCGCACAACGCGGTAAGCATATTCAGGTTGGCGTCATAGTCCTGACCCAGCGTGAGAAACTCGCTGTTAATCCTGTTGAGGCGTTCTTCCCACCGCTTCCGCCGGGTGATATTCCGTTTACTTGCCACGTTACCCGTCCTCCGTAAGGACCGGCAGCGCTCCGGTCCGGTCCCATGCGTTGCCATAGCCTATTTCTGCCCGCGTCATACTATCAGTTTACTCTTTTTCACATCTCTCTTGAAGACAGCCGGATACGGAGTGATATAATAGTGCGTGCGCATTATATGAAATCAGCGGGAAAACCAGTCAGAAAAAACAACCCTGAAGGGACCGCCTCTTTGAAAAAAAAGGCGGTTTCCCGGCATGTGTCGGCCTATGGGGAGACAACCCCTATCTGCATAAACACCGGATGCGTGCTGAGAAAGAAGGCGAAATGCTTCGGCTTTGAGGGATGCCCTGGATTTCAGGGGTCCTGACTTTATTGCTTACGGGGAAGGGAGAAGAAGGGTCTTGACCTGCCCTTTCTCGCCGGGGGCGCCCAGGTCGCGTCCGTCAAGGTTCATGCGGATGCCGCCGGCGTTCCCTATCTTCAACTCCACCTCTTGCGAAAACGTCCAGGATTTTACATCCCCGGGCTTCAGCAGCATCTCTTCCTCCTTTCTGTCCTTCATTTTCACCAGGAGCCACGTCCTGTCAAGGGCTGCGATCGAAAGCTGATGCTCCTTCTCTTCAGGCGCAACTGCCGCGGCAGGGACAGGCGGCAACGCCGCAGGCCTTTCAGTCCTGACAATGCCTGACTTCGTTGCGGTAGTTTTTACGGCCCTGGAACTCCGGAGAAGCTGATACAGGAGATAAAACACAAGGCATGCGAATATAAATGCTGATATGAAATAGACGATCCTGGGGCTCTTTTTATGGGAATAACTGATCGGTATGATCGTCGAAGTGGGAGGCTGCGTGAGGTGTTTTGTATAGAAATCGATTATCGAATCCGCTTCAATCTTTAGATATGCCGCATAACACCGGATGTAGCCTACAGTATAAACCGGGGCAGGGAGTCTTGCGAAGGAGTTGTTTTCAATAGCAACAAGATAGTCAGTTTTGATTTTAAGAATATCTGCAATTTCCGGTATGGTAAGACCCAAATTCTCTCTCTGTTGCTTTAAGATCTCTCCGGCCACGTTTTACCCCGGGAATTTTTAAATAACAATAACATATCTCTTATTCATTAGCAAATCAAAAAATGCCCGCACCTCGCCGTCTCAAAGGGTTTTACCCTGGCAGGATAATCGTAAACCGCTCATGGTAAGATAGTTGACAATGAAACGGGTGGTCATAACTGGTATCGGCGCAGTCACCCCCTTAGCCAACAACTTCGCAGAGTCCTGGAAGGCCCTCATCTCCGGGCAGTCCGGCGTTGGACCCATCTCGCGGTTCGACGCCTCGGCCCTGCCGTGGAAGGTAGCCGGAGAGGTGAAAGGGTTTGATGCGGCGCGCTTTCTCGCCGTCAAGGAGCAGAGACGGCTCGACCCCTTTGTCCACTATGCCGTGGCAGCGGCCTTGATGGCTGCTGAAGGCTCCGGACTTCTCGCGGCAGACAACTCAGACTATGCGGCCTCGGGAGGGGTCATTGTCGGTTCCAGCAGGGGCGGCATCAGCACCAT
>JAKAGF010000236.1 GCA_021825805.1 Nitrospirota bacterium | reverse complement strand
CACGAGGCTGGGGTCCGCCATCGAGTTGAAGGACGTCCTGGGGAGCGTGCTCGATCTGATCCGCGCCATCTTCAAGGCCGACTTTGCCTGGCTCCTCCTCAGCGATGCGGAGGGGAACCTGGTCCTGAAGTCTGCGGCCTTCCCGGCAGGGGGTGAAAACGAAGTCATCTATCCGCGCGGGGTGAGCTCCATCGAAGGGTATGCTGTGGACCGGAAGGCCCCCACGGTCATTGCGGATGTTCGCGCGGAGACGAAGTTCTTCGTCTCCCCCGTATTGTCTCACCTTGCCGCCCAGTCGGTGATCGCGGTGCCGATGCACATCGGCGACAAGACGGTGGGCGTCTTTGCCCTGTACTACGTCGGCCCGCGGGAATTCAGGGAAGAGGAACTCCACTTCCTCAGGATCATCGCCAACATTCTGGCTGTTTCGATTGAACGCGCGGACTATTATGTCCGCGCTATTGTCGAAAAAGGCCTCTCCGACACCATCCTGCAGAACGTTGCGGACGGCATCATGACCGTGGATACGGGCAACAGGGTCATCGCCGTCAACAAGGCGTTCGAGCGGATGACCGGCATGCCGGCGCCGGAGGCGTTCGGCCTGCCGGTCTGCGATGTCTTCCGGTATCCCGTTGAGAACATGGACTTTCGCCTGGTGCTCGGTGAGTGCATGGAGAGCGCCCTGGAGGGCAGGCGGGCGAGCATGGAGGCCGAGATGGTCAGCGCGTCGGGATATGTCATCCCCGTCCTGATCAGCAGTTCTCCGGTGCTGGACTCAGGCGGGGCGGTGACCGGCGTGGTGAATCTCCTCCGCGACATCAGCAAGGAGAAGGAGATGGACAGGATGAAGACGGATCTCGTCCGGTCCGTTTCCCACGAGTTCAGGACCCCTCTGTCGGCGATCCTCGGGATGACCGAGATGATTCTCGAAGGGGATGTAGACGAGGCCCAGGTGCGGAAATATCTGAATACCATACTGAGCGAGGGGATCAGGCTCTCCAATATGGTATCCGATCTCCTCAGCATCGCGCGCATAGAAAGCGGCAAGGAGACCCTGCATCAGGATATCATCGATACCAACGCTTTTCTCGGCCGCCTGACCGGTTCTTTCTCAGCCGCCATCGAACGCAAGAGGGCGAGGGTGGGGTACGACGCTGACGGAGTCCGCAATTTCGTGGGCGACGAAGAGAAGCTGACGCAGGTGTTTATGAACCTCATGGATAATGCTTTGACCTTTTCCGACGAAGGTTGTATTGTAGAAATTACGGTGAAGAGACGCGACGATATTCTCGAGATCGCCCTGGCTGACAACGGCTGGGGCATAGACGAGTCGGACATACCGCATCTCACGGAGCGTTTTTTCCGAGGCAGACACAAAGACAAGGTGAAAGGCACGGGACTGGGACTGGCCCTGTGCAGTGATATCGTCCGGATGCACGGCGGGGCGATGCGCATCGAGAGCGCTGTCGGCGTGGGCACCACGGTGTTCCTGAGCCTGCCCTATAAGGAGTTTGTATGAGCAAGGTCATCGTGGTGGACGACGAGCCGTTCATTCTGATGATGATCGAGGATAAACTCAGGAAGGCCAGGATCGATGTCATAACCCTGCGTGACAGCAGGGTGGCGGTGGAGACCATAAAGCGGGAGCAGCCGGACCTCGTGATCCTCGACTGGATGATGCCCGAGGTGAGCGGCATCGAACTCTGCAGGACGATCAAGAACGACCCCGTGTTGAAGGATATACCGGTCTTCATGCTCACCGCCAAGGGACAGGACGCAGATGAGCAGCTGGGACTCCGCAGCGGCGTCAGCCGGTACATCACCAAGCCTTTCAGCCCCAAGGCGCTCCTTGAGATGGTGCAGGAGATCCTGACGAAATGACGTCTCCGGACGATCTTTCGCTCACCGTCCGGGAATTGAGCAATGCTTACGAGGAACTGTCCCTCCTGTACCGGATATCAGAGGTCTTTTCGTTTCTCAGCATCGAAGAAATCTGCTCCAGGATTACCTCGGAGGCGATCAATACGATCGGCGTGGAGACCGCTGCCGTCCTTTTTCTCGACGAAAAAGGGGAGAGTCTCGTTACCAAGACGTGCCGGGGAAAGTGGAGCCCCGAACGGGTCATTAACCGGAATGGCGGCGTCCTGTGGCGGTCCATTGACACAAAGCGGCCCTCGGCCTTCTGCAATCTCTCCGAGTCGGGGCATCAGGACAGTTTTCCGGAGCTGGGGTCCCTTATGGTCTGTCCCCTCATCGGCAAGGTCAAGGTGATAGGCGCGCTCGTCGTTGCGGACAAGGACACCAACGAGGAATTCTTCTCGAACGATTCCAAACTCCTCTCTGCGATCACGGCGCAGGCGGGCCTTGCCATCGAAAACGCATTCCTGTACGGGGAACTCGAATCCCTGCTGGTGGGCGCTATCCGCTCGCTGGTGAAGGCGCTGGAGGCGTCGTCCCACTGGACCGCCGGCCACACGGAGCGCGTCACCGAGTACGCGGTCTCGATCGGCAGGGTGATGGAGCTTGAGGGCGAGCTGATCGAAAAACTCAAGATCAGCGCCCTGCTTCACGACATCGGCAAGATCGCCACGCCGAAAGAGATCCTGAACAAGGAGAGCAGTCTTGATGCGCACGAATGGAGAGAGATAAAGCGTCACCCCGGACTGGGCGCCGATATCCTGGTGGAGCTGAAGCAGTTCAAGGAGATCATCCAGAGCGTGAAGTACCATCACGAGCACTGGGACGGTATCAAGGGCATCTATGGACTGAAAGAAAAGGAGATACCCCTTATGGCGCGCATACTTGCTGTTGCCGATGCCTTCGACGCCCTCACCTCTGACAGGCCGTACCGCCGGATGAAATCAAAGAAAGAGGCTGTTGACGAGATTGTCCGTTGCGCGGGGACGCAGTTTGACCCCGGCGTAGTAAGAGCGTTCCTGAAGTGGGTGGAGGGGTTCAACCCACTACATCGAGTTTCCTGACCCTGAAAGAGGCGCCGAGGCCCTCTGCGATCTGCCTGCTTCTTTCGATGTCCACCTCTTTCATTGCCACCACGGTAACCTGTACGTCGGAGATGTATTTCTTCGCCTCCCGGATAAAGAGAAGCACCTCGCTGAAGGCGTTCCTGAAGACAGGTTTGCAGATCATGTTGTACGTCGCGTCGTCATGCGCATCGAGGCTTACCGAGATGCTGTCGACGAGGCCGGCCAGTTCCGGGAGTATGTTGCGACGGTGGATCAGGTTTGCATGGCCGTTTGTGTTGATCCTCACACGTCCGCCGCGCTCCTTCACCCAGCGGGCCACTTCCTTTACTATGTCGAGGCGCTGCAGCGGCTCGCCGTAGCCGCAGAAGACGATCTCCCGGTAGGGGGAGGGGTCGCCTATCGCGGCCTTCACCTCATCTCCGGAGGGTTCATGTCCGAGCCTAAGGTTATGCCCTTTGACAAAGTCCGACCTGAACCTGATGCAGAAGGAGCAGGCGTTCGTGCACCGGTTGGTGATATTGAGATACAGGCTGTCCCTGATCTGATAGGCTATCTCCGCCTTCTCCGGTATCACCCCGATCCCGAAAAGACGCCTGGCGTTGAGGGTCGTTATCCTGGCCATGTCCTCAAGAGACACTTTCCTCAGTCTCGCGATTTCTGCCACTG
>JAKAGF010000055.1 GCA_021825805.1 Nitrospirota bacterium | reverse complement strand
CGATGACCGGGACCCGCAGTTCCTTTGCAAGGGCCTTCAGCGAGCGCGAGATCTCTGATATCTCCTGTTCGCGCCTCTCGGCGTTGCCCCGGCCCCGCATGAGCTGCAGATAATCGACAACAACAAGGCTGAGGCCATGCTCTGCCTTGAGCCGCCGGGCCTTTGCCCGCATCTCCAGGATGGTGATGGCCGAGGAATCGTCGATGAAGATCGGCGCCTCTGCCAGTTTTCCGGCGGCGCTGGTGAGCTTGTGCCAGTCGTCTTTTCTGATGAATCCCTTCCGCACGCTGTTTGAATCGACCATCGCCTCGGAGCAGAGCATCCTGAAGGCAAGCTGCTCCTTGGCCATTTCAAGGCTGAACACAGCCACCGGCTCCTTCATCTCCACTCCCACGTGCTGGGCGATGTTCAGGCTGAAGGCGGTCTTGCCCATGGACGGCCTGCCGCCGATGATGATCAGGTCGCTCCTCTGGAAACCAGTCGTCAGCTCGTCAAGGTCCTTGAAGCCCGAAGGCACGCCGGTTACCGTCTCCTTCCGGTCATAGAGCTGCTCGATCATCTGGAAGCTGTCCTTGATAACGGACTTCAGGGTCGAAAAAGAGGTCTTGATGCGCTTGTCGGATATATCGAAGACCGTCTTTTCGGCAAAGTCGATCAACTCTTCAGGGTCCAGCTCGCTGTCATAGACCGAGCGCGCGATGTCAGTGACCGAGCGGAGCAGTCCCCGCAGCATCGCCTTTTCACGGATGATCTTGGAGTGATATTTTATGTTCGCAGCCGTCGGGATCATGGCCGCGAGGGACGCGAGGTACTGGCCGCCTCCGACCAGCTCCAGTTCGTTCTTGCGACTGAGATGGTCGGTCATGGTGATGATGTCGATCGCCTCGCTCTTGTCAAAGAGCTCGGTCATCGCATGGAAGACCCTCCGGTGGGATTCCCGGTAAAAATCATCCGCCCCGATGAGCTCCAGGGCGGTCATGAGGGCGCTGTTATCGATCAGGATGGCGCCGAGAACAGACTGTTCCGCCTCGACACTCTGGGGGGGGAGTTTGTCGATGGATGATTCAGTTTCCTTCATGCCTGAACTGCTTTATTCCTGAATGACGTTCACCTTTATGGATGCCGCCACATCAGAATGGACCTTCACGTCAACCGTATAGCTCCCGAGCCGCTTGATGGGTTCCTCGAGACTGATCTTCTTCCTGTCAACGTCGTACCCTTCAGCCTTGAGGGCCTCGGCAATGTCCATGGTGGTGACAGAGCCGAAGAGCTTGTCCTCCTCGCCTGCCTTTGCCCTGATGGTGAGGATGACTGACGAGAGCTTGTCAGCCGTCAGCTTCGCCGCATCCCTGATCTTGACCGCCTTTTCAAGGATCGCCTTCTTATGATGCTCAAACTCCTTGATATTCCTGGTATTCGCATCCACTGCAAGCTTCTTGGGGAACAGATAGTTCCTCGCATAGCCGTCGGCGACGTTAACCACATCCCCCATCTTCCCGAGGGTCTTGACATCTTCTTTGAGAAAAATTTTCATGAGGCAATCTCCTTGGCCGGTAAAATTTTTTATTAAGTATACCATATCGCCTGCAATCAGGGGCAGCCGCGTCCCGCGGCAAAAGGAGCTGAGGAGCCGGACGGCGCGTCAGCGCAGGGACGAGGCGCAAAGCGGCCTTGCCCGTATTTGCGCCGCCGCGTTTTCAGTGAAAGCCCTTCTGTGATACAATGGGGCGAACAGCGATGAATAACGTCCTCTCATTCGGCCAGTCAACAGAAAAGGGGGTGGTGCGCCGGTTTTGCCGTCTGTGTTCCAATATCTGCATCAAAGGAGGTTTTTCATGAAAAGAGCCTTGCCGGTCCTGTTTGCCTTGCTTTTCCTCGTTTCCCTCTCCGGGGTCTCGTCCGCGACCAACGGCGACAATCTCATCAGTATCGGCCCTGTCTCCCGCGCCATGGGCGGAGTTGGAATCGCCTCTCCTCAGGACTCGATCAGCGCCGTCTTCTCGAACCCGGCTGCCATGTGTTTCGGCCCCTACTGCCCTGGCTCCGGTTTTGACTTTTCAGGCACCATCTTTATGCCCACAGCACATACGCGCATAACCATGCCAGGGTTCGATACCGGAACGCAACGGAGCAACTCGGATATCTTTATAATCCCGGCCATCGGCATCTCCGCGCCCATTTCGCCGAACCTGCGTTTCGGTCTGGCTGCCTACGGCGTCTCCGGCCTGGGGGTCGATTACCGCGACAAGTTCGATCTGGACCCGTCAACGCCAGGGAACCAGGCGCTCTATACGAACCTTCAGGTGATGAAATTCGCGCCGAACCTCGCGTATCTCGTGAACCCGAACTTCTCGATCGGCGCAGCCATTCATGTAAACTACGGCGCCCTTGACCTGGAACACGGCACATCCTCAGGCTTCGGCATCGGCGCCCAGCTCGGAGCCATCTACAAGAGCGGTCCGTTTCAGGTGGGCGCAACATACATAAGTCCGCAGCAAATCAAACACAAGCGCGTGGCGAATTTCGATGCCGCCTTCGGCAGCACGACACTGGATGACCTCAAGCTCGAGAGCCCCCAAACCGTCGGCCTCGGCGTCGCTGTCGAGCCGACGCCCGGCAAGCTGCTGATCGAAACCAACGTCAAGTGGATCAACTGGGCGGACGCCGCCGGGTACAAGGATTTCGGCTGGAAGAACCAGTGGGTCTGGGCCCTCGGCGTCCAGTACCGTCCTGACCCGAAGATCGCGTTGCGGGCGGGCGTGAATTACGGCAACAACCCGATAAAGATCAACGCGCTCAGCGCGGCAACACCGCCTGTTGATGTGCAGGGCAAACTGGTCCCTCCGTTTCAGTACGAGGTGCTGAGGGTGGCCGGTTTCCCGGCGATTGTCCAGACACACGCCGCTGTCGGCCTGGGGTATCAGCTCACCAAGAGCGTCTCCCTTGACCTCGGCTTCACCCATGCCTTCAAGAAGTCGGTCAGGGAAAGCGGAACAGCCGCCTTCCCTGACGGCAAGGGCGGTTTTGCGGCGGTCCCTGTCTCTATCGAGACAGACCTGCAGGAAAACAGCATCGACTTCGGGATCACCTGGAGGTTTTAGGGGATTTCGATTTCAAGGAAACAAAGAGAGGCGCACAGTGTGCGCCTCTCTTTGTTTCCGCCCTATAATACCGTGATCGGAACCGGCGTGAAGGTGAGTATGAAGATAATGAGGCTGGCCCAGCCTATCTTCCGACGGAGCGGATCGAGAGGAACATACGGATAGATAATCGGGGGATGTCTAAGACCGAGGATGATTAGGAGCACCGCCCATACCATCCATCCCTCCCACATGAAAATGCCGAAAATTATCATAAGGCCGACAAGCATCTTCGATACCAGGGCATGCCGTTCGCCCAAAAGCGCATAGGCGATATGTCCGCCGTCGAGTTGCCCAATCGGCAGGAGGTTGATGGATGTGACAAAAAAACCTATCCAGCCCGCCAGGGCCACGGGATGGAGAAATACATCATGGTTCTGCGGAATGCTCCCCAGGATCATCCACAACAGTCCCTTGAAAAGCAGCGAATCGCCCAGCGTGATCATGCCCTCCGCTGCCTGGACCGGCACGACCTTCGAGAAAAAAAGACCGACCGCCGTGGCGGCGACTGAAATCACAAAACCGGCTATAGGACCGGAGGCGCCGATGTCCATAAGGGCATTGCGCGTCTCGATCGGCGACTTCATCTTGATGAACGCGCCAAGCGTGCCGAACAGCGTTGGCGCAGGGATGAAGTAGGGGAGCGTAGCCTCCACCCGATGTCTTCTCGACAACAGGTAGTGCGACAACTCATGCGCCATGAGGATACAGAGCAGCGTCACCGAGAACGGAAGTCCCCTGTACAGCCCGAAAGGATCATTGAAGATATTGACGCCTTCGTGCAGCGCCCCCACCGCCAGGGTCGAAAAGAAGGTGAGGATGAAGAGAACGGCATGCAGCCAGGGTATCCTTCTCATTTTTCCACGATCCCTTTAAGATCGTAATCATAAGCCCCCGTGATGCGCACGTTGACGAATTCACCCTTTACGATATTTCCGGCTTCGATAAAGACGACGCCGTCGATCTCCGGGGCCTGGGAATAGAGCCGGGCTATGCCGACATCATCAACCTCATCCACGAGCGCCTTAAAGGTCTTCCCGAGAAGCGCCTGGTTCCTGCGGAGGGATATGACGGCCTGTTTTTCCATGACCCTGTCCCTCCGGGCCTCCTTCATCCGCTTTGGTACCTGCCCCTTCAGTCTGAAGGCCGATGACCCTTCCTCCCTCGAATACGTGAAGGCCCCAAGCCGGTCAAACTGCATCTCTTCGATGAATTCCAGCATAGCCTGAAAGTCCTCTTCAGTCTCCTGAGGGAATCCCACAATAAAGGTCGTGCGGATCGCCACATCGGGGATGATATCCCTGATGCGTCTGATCCCTTTCCTGAAGAGGCCGGAGCTTCCTCCCCTCCCCATGAGTTTCAGTATCCCGCTCTCCGTGTGCTGCAGGGGCATGTCTATGTAGTTGCAGACCTTATCCCTGGCGGCAATCGTCTCGAGGAGCTGATCATCTATTGCCGCGGGATACAGATAGAGGAGGCGTATCCGGAAGTCGCCTTCAATTGATGCCATTTCCCCCAGAAGGCGGGACAGCGGATAGCCGCCGAGGTCCTTGCCGTATGAGGTTATGTCCTGGGCGACAAGGACCAGTTCCTTTCTGCCGGACCTGACCATGGCCTCTGCCTCTGAAAGGACCTCTTCCGGATTTCTGCTCTTGTATGGCCCCCTGATGCCTGGAATAACGCAATAGGAACAAGCGCGGTCGCATCCTTCCGCAACCTTAAGGTAGGCGTAAGGCGTCTCCACAAACCGATCACAGCCGGGACCCGGCGAGGCCTTCACCTGCTGCGAGCAGAACCTGAGGATTTCGTCATCGTCTCCGACGCCCCAGATCGCATCGATCTCCGGGATCTCCCTCCTGAGTTCTTCGCCGGACCGCTTGGCAAGGCAGCCGAAGACGACCAGCTTCTTGCGCCTTCCCTTGTTCTTCAATGCGGCTGCCTTCAGTATCTCTTCGATTGACTCCCTCTTTGCGTCCTCGATAAATCCGCAGGTGTTCACCAGGATGATATCCGAATCCTCCGGGCTGGATGAGTAATGGATCCCTTCTTCGCTCATCCTCCTTAGGAGTCTTTCCGAGTCCACGAGGTTCTTGGGACAGCCGAGGCTGAGGAGGTGCGCCTTACCCACGGGCCTTCTTCACCGAATGATAGATAAGGGCATACCCCGCAAGCGCTGATATCGTGCCGATAAAGGTCGTTCCGACGACAAAGGGCATGAGGAGGTGACGGAAATCACTGATAAAACCCATAAGCGTAATGTGCGACCAGTCGATGTCCGGCAGGATATGCCTGACGCCGAGAAGTTTGGCCCCCATCCAGGTGCCGAAGGTGTAGATGGGGATGATCGTCCACGGGTTCGTCACGTACACGCCGACGAGGGTGACGAGTTTATTGAGCCTGAACTGCCATGCGACCGCTATGCCCAGGAGGGTGTGTATCCCCAGAAGCGGCGACATGCCGATGAAAATGCCGACGCTGAATGCGAGCGCAATGCGATGCGGCGATTCCCTGATCGAGAGTATCTGAGTGAGCTTAGTCCTGAACGCCAAAGTGCCGGTATCCCTTTGCGGAAATCTTCCTCAGCCTGCCCCGCCTGTCCTGCATGATCATCCCCTGGCCCGTGATCTCGCCGACACAAAAGGCGCCCGCGACGCTGCTGCGGGGCGACGTAAAGAGTAGTTCATAGTCCTCGCCTCCGGCGAACGCAAAATCAAGGGGGTCCTTACGGAGCTGCGCAGAGGCCTCCCTCAGCGCATCGGAAACAGGGATGCCCTCTTCATACAGCAACGCGCCGACGCCGCTTTCCCTGCAGAGGCGGGAAAGGTCGATGAGGAGTCCGTCGCTGATATCCATCATCGCCGATGCCGTATCGGCAAACCTTCCCGGCCTGACCGCGGTCGGCATGAGATGCCTCGTGATAAGCGGCCTGATCACCTTCCAGGAAAGGGGCGGCAGCAGCGCCTTCTTTCCCTTTTCGATTTCAACGGGTTTTTTCATGCTCTTCAGAAGTGCGAGCCCGCATGCGGAATCACCGAGGTTGCCGGTTACATAGATGCGGTCCCCCGCCCGCGCGCCCGCCCTGCGCAGCGCCTTCTTTCCATAGCCTATAACGGCGCCCGACAGGACGAGTTCTCCGGCGGATGAGACATCGCCTCCGACAAGGGAAACGCCGTAGAGTTTCATGGCAGCCTCGACCCCGTCAAAGAGCCGGGTGAAGGACTTCAGCTCCATCGTGCCCGGCGCGCCGAAGTCAAGGAGCAGGTATTGGGGGGTCCCTCCCATAGCATAGACATCGCTCACATTGACGGATACCAGTTTGTACCCGACCTGGTACGGCGTTGCATAGGAGAAGTCGAAATGCACGCCTTCCACCATCATGTCCGTGGTGATAAGGAGAGGCAGACCCGAAGGCCGTATCACCGCCGCGTCATCGCCGATGCCCAGAAGGACGCCGGTCTTCTTCCGGGAAAAGCGGTCCCTCAGTTTCTCCACCAGAGGGAGTTCCCCGATGCCGGCGAGCTTCATGGGAGTATACGGGGAGACACACCCATGGTCATCGCTTCTTCGTCTTTTTTTCAGCCTTTTTCGGGTTCTTGAGGGCGACCTTCAGCACCTGGTCCATCGACTCTGCATAGACAAATTCCATGTCCTTCTTTATATACTTCGGTATTTCTTCGAGGTCCTTCTTGTTACGTTTGGGAATGATCACCTTCCTGATCCCCATCCTCTTGGCGGCAAGCGTCTTTTCCTTGAGCCCGCCGATAGGCAGGACCCTTCCGCGGAGAGTCACCTCTCCGGTCATCGCGATATTCTTGTTCACCGGCATGCCGGTGAGCACGGACGCCAGAGCGGTTGCTATGGTTATGCCGGCAGAGGGGCCGTCCTTGGGTATGGCCCCGGCCGGAACATGCACATGGATGTCGAGTTTCGAAAAGACGTCCTCCTTGATCCCCAGTTCCGTTGCCTTGGACCGGACATAGCTGAGGGCAGCCTGGGCCGACTCCTTCATGACGTCGCCGAGCTGACCGGTAAGGGTGAGACTGCCCTTCCCTATCATCGTCGTTGCCTCGATATAGATGATGTCGCCCCCGGACTCCGTCCAGGCAAGACCGGTGGATACGCCCACTTCATCATATTCCATCTCCTCCTCGGGAAGAAACTTGGGGACCCCGAGAAAACTCTGGAGATTCTTTGCCTCGATCCTGAACTGTTTGTCCTTGCCCTCTGCGATCCTCCGCGCCACCTTCCGGCAGAGGTTGGCGATCTCGCGTTCGAGGTTCCTGACGCCCGCCTCCCTCGTGTACTGGGATATCAGCAGTTCCAGGGCCTGGTCGGTGATATCGAGGATCTTGCTCGTCAGGCCGTGTTCCTCCAGTTGTTTCGGCAGAAGATATTTCTTGGCGATACCGAGCTTCTCCTCCGTGGTATACCCGGAAAGATAGATGATCTCCATCCGGTCCCTGAGGGGACCGGGGATGGTGTCAGCGAGGTTGCCGGTGGTAATGAACATGACGTTCGTAAGGTCAAAAGGCACCGATAGGTAATGGTCCGCAAAGGAGAAATTCTGTTCAGGGTCGAGCACCTCCAGTAGGGCTGACGACGGGTCGCCCCTGAAGTCCATGCCGATCTTGTCGATCTCATCCAGCATGAAGACCGGGTTGTTCGTGCCGGCCTGTTTGATGCCCTGGATAATCCTGCCCGGCAGCGCGCCGACATATGTCCTTCGGTGTCCCCTGATCTCGGCCTCGTCGCGGACCCCTCCGAGCGACATGCGCACAAACTCCCTGCCGAGGGAACGGGCTATGGAGCGGCCGAGCGATGTCTTGCCGACGCCTGGCGGTCCGATGAAGCAGATGATCGGTCCCTTCATCTTTTCCTTCAGCTTCCTGACGCTCAGGTATTCGAGGATGCGCTCCTTTACCTTTTCGAGGTCATAGTGGTCATCGTTGAGCACCTTCTTGGCTATCTTGATGTCAAGATTGTCCTTTGTGCTTTTTGACCACGGCAGTTCCACAAGCCAGTCGAGATAGGTCCTGATCGTAGCGGCCTCGGCGCTGTCCGGGTGCATCTTCTCGATGCGCTTGAGCTGTTTTTCAGCCTCCCTCAGGACCTTCTCCGGCATCTTCGCCTCGTCGATTTTCTTCCTGAACTCCCTGATCTCCTCGGCGCGCTCATCGATATCGCCCAGCTCTTTCTGGATCGCCTTGAGCTGTTCCCTGAGAAAATATTCCCGCTGGGTCTTGTCGATCTCGCCACGGGCCTCTGTCTGTATCTTCTGCTGCACGATGAGCAGTTCGATCTCCCTGTTGAGGATATCGCTTACCCTCTTGAGCCGTTCCACCGGGTCGGTTATCTCTATGATCTCCTGCGCCTGCTCGGCCTTGAGTCCGAGGTTCGAGGCGACGAGATCAGCGAGCCGGCCGGGATCATCCATATTCTCGATCACCACCATGATGTCCGGGAGGATCGTCTTTCCGTAGGAGACCGCCTTGTCCAACTGCTCCTTGACCGTCCTGATCTGGGCCTCCTCCTCAATCGAGAGGGTATGGGGCTTTATCTCCTCGACCTTCTCGATCTCGGCTGAGAAGAACTCGTCCGACTTGGTAAACTTCTTCACCCGCGCTTTTGAGAGTCCCTGCACCAGGATTTTAACCCTGCCGTCGGGCAACTTCAGCATCCGCATGACCATGCCGACGGTGCCGACACGATAGAGATCGTCCGTTGTGGGGTTTTCGATACTCAGATCCTTCTGTGTAAGGAGAAGGATCATCCGGTTTCCGCTCAGCGCATAGTCTATAGCCTTTATCGAGACCTCCCGGCCAACAAACAGGGGGATGATCATGAAAGGAAAAACGACAATGTCCCGCACGGGCAATATCGGCAGATTGTCCGGGATCTGAACTTCCTTCTCTTCAGCGATTTTTTCCGCCTCAGCCATTACATCTCCTTTGTAAGGATGTGATCATGTGCGTACTCCTTACTCAAATTTAAGCACAATTTACAGGTGAAGGCAACAACCGGGAAAGGCGATTATTTCTTCAGTCCCCGTGACACGCTGACTATGTAAGACCGGAAGGCCGCCGAAAGCTCAGGGTTTTTGAGGGCGAAGTCAACTGTTGCCTTGAGATACCCCAGCTTGTCTCCGGCATCGTACCGCCTTCCCCTGAAGAGGTAGCCGTAGACAGGCCGCTTCCTGAGGAGTTTTCCAATCGCATCGGTCAGTTGAATCTCGCCGCCCTTGCCGGGCTTTGACCTGGAGAGCATGGCGAAGATATCAGGGGTGAGAATATATCTTCCGATGATCGCAAGGTTCGAAGGGGCCTCGCCGGGTCCCGGCTTTTCCACCAAGCCATTGATGCGGAATACGCCTCCGCCTTCGGACTTGCCGTCAATAACGCCGTACCGGTGAGTGTCCGCGGCCGGGACCCGCTCCAGGGCGAGGATGGGCGCCTTCAGTTTCCTGTACAGCTCCACCATGTCCTTGAGCAGCGTGTCTTCCGTGTCGATGATATCGTCGCTCAGTATGACCGCAAAGGGCTCGTTGTTCACAAAGGGCTGCGCGCAGGAGATGGCATGGCCGAGTCCGAGGGCATACCCCTGCCGTATGTAGGCGATCTTGATCCTGCTCAGTCTGTTGATCTCCTGGATCAGCTTTTTCTTGCCGCTCTTCTTCAGCTTCTCCTCGAGCTCAAAGGCGTAATCGAAGTGGTCCTCGATGGCGCGCTTGTGCTTTCCCGTGATTATGACGATCTCCTTGATGTTGCAGGAGATGGCCTCCTCAACCCCATACTGGATCATCGGCTTGTCCACAATGGGAAGCATCTCCTTGGGCGAGGCCTTTGTTGCAGGCAGGAACCTTGTCCCGAGGCCGGCTGCGGGGAATATCGCCTTCTTTATCATATCAGACATGGTGCCTTCCCAAAAAACTCATCGTTAATTATACCATAGAAACAACAGAGTACGGTTCTGATCACGACTTATGACGACCCTTCTTCCTCCCGGCTCTCAAGTCTCCCGACCCTCACGCCGATAAGCCTCACCTTTCTCTTCAGCTCGAAGCGTCCGAGGCACTGAAATGCAGCGCGCCGTATCTCTTCGAGGGAATCCGTAAAGTCCGGAAGCGTTGTCGCCCTGGTCTGTGTCCTGAAATCGTCGAACCGCACTTTCACCGTGACATTCCGGCTCCTTAGTCCGGTTTTCCGCATGTCGTTCACGACATCCCGGGTCAGATCGGCAAGGTTCCTGGCTATTTCCTGCCACGTGTCCGTATCCTTCTGGAAGGTCGTCTCCCTGCTCACTGACTTCGGTGCCCAGTGGGTTACCAAAGGGCTGTCGTCTTCTCCACGTGACGCCTTGAAGAGGTATGTCCCGTAAGACTCGCCGAAGAGACCGACCAGTCTCTCAAGCGGCTCTGCGGCCAGTTGGCCGATGGTCTTTATGCCGAGGGTGTCGAGATACGCCTCTGTCTTCGGTCCCACCCCCCAGAGCTTCCTCGCCGAGAGCGGCCAGATGCGTTTCTCTACATTATCGGCGCTGATTATAGTAATGCCGTCGGGCTTCCGCATATCCGAGGCTATCTTGGCGAGGAGCTTGTTGGGACCGATGCCTATGGAACAGGTAAGCCCGGTCTGTTCCCTGATCTTCTTTTGTATGTCAGCCGATATCTCCTCCGGAGTACGATCAACATCCGTTATGTCTATGAATGCCTCGTCTATCCCCACGTCCTCCATTACCGGAGAAAATTCCCTGAGGACCTCCTTAACCTGCCGGGAGACGCGGCTGTATTCCTCGTAATCCACCGGGAGAAAAACCGCATCAGGACAGAGCCTGTAGGCGGTCCTGAGAGGCATCGCGGAATGGATGCCGAACTTCCGGGCCTCGTAGGATGCGGTCGAGACAACGCCCCTCTGTCCGGGATCGCCGCTGCCGCCTATCACCACCGGCATTCCTGCAAGTTCAGGCCGCCTCTTCTGCTCCACGGCCGCGAAAAATGCGTCCATGTCCAAATGAAGGATGCGTCTCATGAAAAAAATCTTTCACCCTGGCAGAGCAGATAAAGAATATCCGACAAGGCCAGCCTTGGCCGGAGGGCGATTTTCTCGTGTGCCGTGCGTTAGCGAAAGCACAAGATCCCTATCTCTATCTCTTAAAGAGGTCTGCAATAAACTGCTGTCGATCAATTTCAAGGTAGGATGCGATATCTTTCAGAATACCGCTCAATATTCCGAGTTTTAGAGGGGTGTGGCGTCACGGGGAATTTTCATACACTGAGCAGCTCTTCTCTGACCATATGCAGCCTAATGACTCAAGGTCTCGGCCTCGGTAAAGATCGGAAATCCAAGCGCCCTTGCTTCAAAACCGCCTTCCTTCGATTCTTCAACAACGAAAATAATTTCCTTTTCCATGCCACGCTCCTTCCTGTAAATCTTGTAATATCATAGCATGATTGCAGGATAATTTCGTCCGCTCAAGTTCAACCCGTACTACCTCATTCTTATAGCATTACCAGTTGCTTCGTAGTACTTATTTTCAACCATTCGGGCACGTTACGGAGCGGCACATTAAGAAGCTCTTTCGGCTCTATCTTGTGTAATCCTCCGCCATATGACCTTCCTGCCCGCAACACATCTTCAGTTGGAATTTCATTCAATAACTTCAGAATTTCAACAAAACGTGTCTTATCCTCTCGCAGGAGCGATGAAAGTATCTCATTCGGATACAGGTTCAGATAAACATTTGTGACCAACGCATTAGACAAGTTCAGTATAAACCGGACCGGTGATTTGGTGCCGTTCTGTGATCGACCGATATAGGTAGCCAGGAACGGACTCGCCGCCCTCCGTTCCTGGTAATACCATATTTCTCTGCCGGCGCACAAATAACGCTCTGGAATACCCTTTTCAACCCCCTTCTGAAAGTAATTCCACAGCCCGGGGTGCTGTTTTTTTACAATCTCGGGCGGCACGTCACAATCGAGGAGATATCGAACTTTGTCTATTCTCGGTGAACCGTCAGTATCGCTTTGAATGACACTATCAAGAAGATAACGCGCGCTAGGTAATATCGGCTTGATGAATTGAGCTGGTATCGAATACTGATCGATTACAGGCTTATCCACGATAAAAAATTCATTTGCGCCTGTCGCCAAACCACGCTTGACAGTGAAAAAATCTCCCACCTTGTATTCTTCCTCAGGCCTTCCCTCTTCATCCGTCAAATGCAGCATTGTCCACTTGCCGTTCAGCAAACCGTTATCCAGAGGGACCTCCTGTGAGTGCTTAGGGAATGACATATCAGCTCCGAAAGAAAAACGGAATGCAGCGTTCGGTGACGGAGAACGTCTCAAATAAGTCACGAGGCACGATGATACCAGTGCGTCGTCAAACTGGACCTCTTCCGGATCAAATTGATGAATATTCAACAGTGTTACATGGCTTCGGAGATAGTCACGCAACACTTTACCGTAATTTACATAAAGAAATTCTGACGGAATAAGCCACGATGCAATCGCACCTTCTGCCAGCATCGCATGAGCCAGCAAAATAAAATATACATATAAACCCGCCAATCCGCTGATGGTAATTCCCAGTTCTCTACTGATTCTCGATTGCAGATTGCGCTTTACGTCCGGAGAAATATGATGATGCCTGACGTAGGGGGGGTTGGTACAGAGCAGGTTATAACGGTTCGCCTGCCGGGAACTTGCTGAGAATGAAATAAAATCAGTCTGCTCGACCATAAGGCCATACTGACTCCATATTTTGCGAGCAACTTCCGCATAGGCCGGGTCAAGCTCCACACCGATTGCCTCCTTGAGAGTGCGGCCGTCTGCGGAACGTCTCAATGCGGAGAAAAAGACGCCGGTTCCCAAACCTGGTTCTATGAATGCAATCGGATGTTCCTCTGGCAGATGAGTGAGGGCATTTGTCACTATTTCAAGGGCAAGGTGATATGGCGTAGAAAACTGACCCAGGATGTTTCTTTCTGCAGTTGATTTAGAATCATCAATTTGTTGTTGACTGGCTAAACGCCCAGTTTCCGCAGCATCCCCGAAGGTGGCGCCTGGCTCATTGACTTGCTCTATTGTCGAGACTTTTTTTCTATCCTCGCCACTCAATAATTGGTCGAGGTCATCCAATCGATGTTCCCAAATCCAGTCAATTCCCTCAGATGCCTCATAGCCCAAATATCCGGGCTCAAAATAGCCACAGAGCAATAAAACAAATAAAACATCCGAACCGTATCTCTCTTTCAATTGGGTATACTTCTGTGCCTCTTCTTTTCTTCGCTTGTTAGTATTAGCAGCGTCTCCTGCTGATTTTGCCTCGATAAGAACCGGCATTGCCTTTCTGTCAAACGATGAAGGCTTTATAACACAATCTATAGGGATGTTCACCGAAGTCGCTTTCTTACCTGCGGGAAGAACGAGACGAAAAGTGAAGGTTCCCGGCGGCATTTCATTCGGATTTCGAGCGGCATCTGTACTGATTAAGGAGTACTTTCGTTTCTTTAACCACCTCTTTAATGCATCAAGCTGTCGCTTTTCCTGCGCATTGCGGATTATAGGATCAGATGCCGCTCCGCAAAGACGATCTGCGACAACTGCAGCAGCCCTTTCGAGGGCCGCTGGCTTTGGTCGATGTTTGGAATCCAGCCAGGCAAAGAGATCCCGGTCGGCGAGTTCCGATATAACGTCACATATCCTGCGCAATTCCTCATCAAGATCGGTCTTTGTCATTTTGGAAGGAAGCCTCGGTAATTTGTCTTTCTTACCTTCCATTGACTCGATAAGGCTCTTATTCACATAAGCCAGACCCATAAGTCTGTCACGCGCCAAAGGCGGGGCAGTCGCCATCCGCAGCATCGATAAAACAGAGGGATTCTCTTTAAGAACCTCAGGGGTTATTCTGGTCAGGTTTGCTGTTTTTTCGAATGACTCAATGACTTCCTTCGTTCGCAAAACACGTTGTTTTCTGTATGTCGCCGGCGCAAAGCGTAAGAACCACTCGTTATAGAAGTCGATGGATGCTTCCACATCCGCCTTCCACAAATGCGGTTTATCGGCATTTAGAGACATCTTTCCCCTTTTGATTCATACAAAAATGCTAAATCAGTCACAGTAATCTAAACATTTCATTGCGTCTTGTCAAACCGCTCGATTAACTGCAGGACCTCGAGCGAGTCCGTCTTGCACCCGTTACTTCTTCTTCGCCTCTTCCCACAGCGCGTCCATCTCCGCGAGGGACATGTCCGAGAGCTTTCTTCCAGCATCAGCAGCAGCCATCTCGATATAGCGGAAACGGGAAATGAACTTGCTGATCGTCTTCCGGAGCGCATCTTCAGGATTGATTTTCACAAAGCGCGATATATTGACCAGGACAAAGAAGATATCCCCCAGCTCATCCTCGATCTCATCCTTGTCCTTCCGCGCGAATGCCGCCCTGAACTCGTCAATCTCCTCATCGAGTTTTTTAAGCACATCATCCACCCTATCCCAGTCAAACCCGACGCGCGAGGCGCGGTCCTGCAGGCGATGTGCCCGGAGCAGCGAAGGCATTGTCGAGGGGACTCCGTCGAGGATCGAGTCCCTCTGTTTGCCCTCCCGCTTCTTCTGGGCCTCCCAGTGGACGAGAACCTCCGCAGGGGTCTTGTAATCAGCGTCTCCAAAAACATGGGGGTGCCTGCCGATCATCTTCGATGCGATCCCGTTGATCACATCAGCCATGTCGAACTCGCCCCGTTCCTTCGCTATCTGGCTCTGGAAGATTATCTGGAAGAGGAGATCGCCCAGTTCTTCCTTCAGGGCATCGGAGTTCTTTTCGTCGATGGCCTCAAGTACCTCGTATGCCTCTTCAACGATGAACGGCTTGAGGGATTCGGGAGTCTGCTCCTTGTCCCAGGGACAGCCCTTCACACCCCTCAGGGCGGACATGATCTCTATCAGCTTCTCGATTCCCATGAGAGTCTTATCTTAGGAATACATCGTGGATGATGTCAACTTGCGACCGGAAATCCTTTACAATAAGAGATGCCTGAATATCTCTACATCCACATTCCCTTCTGCGTCGGAAAGTGCCTGTATTGCGACTTTCTCTCCATCCCCTTTGATGAGGCGCTGGCGAAAAGATATGTCAACGCGCTCTGCGGGGAAATGGCGATGAGAAAAGATTCAGCAGGCACGCTCAGGACAATCTATATCGGCGGAGGAACGCCATCCATACTCAGTGAAAAATTGTTCTCCACGCTCTTTGTCTGTCTCAAAGCCAATTTCCTCTTTTCATCATCAGCCGAGATCACGGTGGAGGCGAACCCCGGCACTATGAGCGGCTCGGCGGTCCGGCATATGGCGTCTCTCGGCGTGAAC
>JAKAGF010000235.1 GCA_021825805.1 Nitrospirota bacterium | reverse complement strand
CCCGGCCAGGGTCCGCAATCAGGATGCCGAGCCGCCGGAGAAGACGCTCATCCTTTGCCGGGAGAGTCCGCCCGCTCTGAATCCTTCGAAGAAGTCCCTCGGAAACTTCAGCTATGGCAGTGTTCTTGGTCGAAAAAATATAAAATGAACCGGCCTGGCCGTCAACGGGAAGGATCTTACAATAAGTGGAAAGATGCACGAGAATTCAGTCAGGGAGGGCCTCAGCCCTCCCTGATAGTTTAGGCGTTACCTTCGCGATGAGTTCGTAAGAGAACTACAGCACCCGACAACCATTATTCCCTTTTTAGTCTTAGCCCCGCTCACCTTCTTTGCCGGCTTCTTCTTCGCCGCAACCTTCGTCGTCTTCTTTGCCGCTGTCTTCTTGGTCGTTGCCATCAGTCGCCCTCCTCGTGCGTGATATTACCCCAAAGGGGTATCAGAATTTACATCTCACCCCGGCCTCAAGCCACCTTGACGGGTTAGGATAGAAGCTGTTGTTAAAGCTCTTCCCGTTGAAGATGTTATGCCCGGTTAAGAATATGTCGAATGCCATCTCCTTTTTTTTGATGAGCTCCTTGATGATATTGAAGTCGGCAATAACACCGTCATATCCAGCCTCCCAGAAAGACGGGAGGTTCCACCATAGATAGTGGCTCTTCAGGATGGCCCTGAGCCCCTTCCCGTCGTTATAACTGATCGCCGCATTTATGCCGTAGCTGTTGCTCGTGTCAAACTGCCGCTGGTCGCTGAAATTGAGGTTTTTCTGCTGCTCGTAAGAGACGCCTCCTTCGAGGATAAAACCGTGACAGGCCTTTGTCCTGACCCCGACTTCGCCTCCGTATGTCCGCATCTTTCCGGCGTTTACCATCGTATGCAGATCAGGCTGCAGCGGGTCGTCAAGGGACTTTTCTGCGATCAGGTCTCTCACATCATGCCTGAAGAGGACCAGTTTCACCCTAAAGGCATCCCACATATTGGCCTCTGCCCCCACCTGATAGGACACTATCTTTTCAGGTCCAAGATCAGGATTGGCGATGAATATAGCATTGGTTGCAAGGAATGAGTCCAGCGCCGGCTCGAAAAAGCCCCTGCTGACAGAGGCCTTCAGGAGCATATTCTTGGATGCAAGATAGGTAACGCCAATACTGGGGCTCATTATTTCCCCGCCGCGGTTCATGTGGTCATAGCGCAGGCCGGGTGTAACGGAAAAATCCTTCCAGCTTATCGTATCGTTTGCATAGAAGGCGTATTTCCTTTGCTTATGGGCGCCCGGAGGAAAATCGTCACCCTTAAACCGGCCATCGAGCATATCCGCGCCCACAACCAGTGAATGGATTCCAGCGCGGTACGTCAGGTTCCCGCTGAAACCGTATTTGTCGAACTGATTGGAGCTGCTGAATAACCGCTCTCCTGTGCTGACGGTGTTCAAATATCCGAAGTGGCGGGCGCTCTGGGCCCAGGCGGACGCATGCAGATCAACGGCGTCAGAAAGCGGCGTCTTCAGGGATACCCGGCCGAGAATATTTTCGGTCGTTACCGCAAAGTAGTCGTCGTACCCCCAGGGCAGTTCATCATAATCGACTTTGTTCCCCTTGTGGTAGAAGAGGGAGAAGTCGATCGTGGCGCCTGCTCCGGAACTCAGAGAGACCTTCGAGAACAGGTCGTTCTGCCAGAAGGCATTATTCCTGACAATGCCTGATGAATTCAGCGTCCCGCCGTAGAGATAGACCCCTATGTTGTTCCGTCTGCCGTATATCTCGGCCCGCGCGTCGCTTGTGCTTCGTTCGCCGACTGAAAGATATCCTGTCCCGCCTGCATGGTCGCCGGGCGCCACGGACTTTGTGATAATATTCACCACACCTCCGAAGGAAGATCCCCAGGCTGAGGACGCAGGGCCCTTGATCACCTCGATCTTCTCTATCATCTGGACCGGGAGGTCGCCTGTCGGGAATGTGTTGGACGGCGTTTGGAGGGGCACGCCATCGAGAAAGATGGCGACCCGCTGGAACCCTGAGCCATGGATCATCACGAGGCCCTCACTGCCGGGTCCAACGAACTCGGCAACCTGAACGCCGAGCACATTGTAAAGCGCCTCCGCCACGCTATGGGCATTCATCAACTCGATGTCTTCTTTTGTCACCACTTCAACGTTCTCCGCAACGCGGGTGATCGACTTGAGGCTCCTGGTGGCGGATATGACGACCAGCTCTTCGTCCTTGAAGTACATCTGGAGAAAGGTCTTCTCAGCCTCAGAGATGGAAAAAGCCTCCCGGACATCGAGGATCAGGAACAGGCAGAGAAACAGGATCGCAGCGATGCCGCGCGAGGATATAGGGAATCCCCCCAGGGAAGTGAGATAGGTTTTGAAACTGCATTTTTCGGCTGCAGTCTTGGCCATATTTGAAGAGATTATAAATATTCTGCAAAAAAAATTCCATAGAAAAAGGCTCACCGTCATCCTTCCCCTTGGGGTACGGGGAGGTCCGGAGGGGTATCAGGTGGACTGGTCCCCCCGAAGATCCCCATCGATCAGGCATGCACCTACTTAAGAACACGTTCAAGACAGAAAAAAGACAACAGGCTACTTTTTCTGTTCACAGGCGATGGTCCCGCATCATGCCTTCGGTCAAACAGCTCATGCGGAACTATCACAGGGGCAATATCCGTACCCGTGCCTTGTCTTCATCGAGACTTATAAGAGCGCCTTGCTCAAGTTCCCGCTGGTGACCATTCAATACCTTGACGACAAACTGTATTGCGTGCGAAGGCGCCAGGTCCTGGAATCGCAACTGAACAACACTGGGGGCATCAGCGTTCGTTGCAGCAAGAATAGCCCCGAAATCGAGATCGTGGGTCAGTACGATATACCCCTTGCTCTTGGCCCATGCCATAAGTTCCTGGTCAGGCGCCGAGGAGGATCCGACCTTTGACCAGTGGACAGCGGCTATGCCCTCGGCCGCTAACGCCTCAACCCATCCTGGAGAGAGGTTCATATCGATCAGGAGCTTCATGCCGCCTGAAAGGGAACCTCAACTTCTTCTGAACGCCATGCTGCATAAGAAAGCGCCTCGTCGATATCCTGCGGCTCCAGATAAGGATAGAGTTTTATAATTTCTTCCCTCGAATGCCCGGCAGCGATCATGCCGACGATCATGCCGACCGTGACACGCATTCCCCTGATGCAGGGTTTTCCGCCCATTATTTCAGGGTTAAAGGTTATCCTCGTCAATTTTTTCATGGCTTCACCTCACGTTACCCTTATTTTATACGGAAGCTGTTTAAAAGTCGTCCTGAGGGGCTTTATTCTTGATACACCCAGATACGACTTACTCGTCACGATTCGAGCCATTTTTTTCCCTGCGCGATCACCTCCATATTTCTACCAGTAATCCTCATCATTAATCAACAAAAAAATGTTTGGTCGGCCTTACAATACCGGCAAGGTCTGCAAGGTAAAGGGCGGTATGACTGATGGCCTATCTGTCACGATGGAACTTTGACGAGGGAACGGACAACACTTCGCTGACTACAATCAGGCAATCATGCGATTCCCTGTTCAGCCACTGATCCCTGCACCCCCGGACGAATATAGCCGTGACTCTGCGCAATATAGTCCAGGCGCAGGGTCGCCAGGTCTTCGACCTGAAGCAGCGCCGAAGGCGTAGGGGAAAAA
>JAKAGF010000234.1 GCA_021825805.1 Nitrospirota bacterium | reverse complement strand
CTTCTCCTGAAAATCCGTGGTAATGTGCATTGTGCCGAAGGTGTCTACTCCCGTTATGCCGTTGTAATAATTTCTCCTCGCCCACCAGCTGTACTGTCCGCAGCCGACCGGGCCGTGGCTGACGGTTATCTGGTCCTTTACAGGCCCCCAGACAACGCCCTTTGCGCCTGCGTATGCGCAGCCCCTGACAGTCATAACCCCGGGCCGGGATTTTGTGTTCGCCTTTACCTTACAGGTGCTGCACTGTCCGGTAGGATCATTTGCCGCAAGGTGCCTGGCCCTCTCCTTCTTCGCCTTCTCCGGATATGCATCCAGAACTTCCTCTATCATTTTCTGAGTATCTTTTATTGCCGTGCTCATTTATTCCTCCATGATTTCAGTCATTTTAGTCATTGGTCATTCCTGCGGAAGCAGGAATCCAGAAAGCTAAAGAACTGGATTCCGTGTCAAGCACGGAATGACAACAAAGAAAACCGTATCATTAATTTCTTCTGCCGTTACGCTGCTGCCTCTTCGCTCTCCATTATCCCGAAGTCCATAAGCAGTTGTTCCAGCTCATCCATGGAAATGGGCGTAGGTATAACCAGGTCCCTGTTGTCGGCGATCTTTTTCGCGAGCGTCCTGTACTCATCGGCCTGAGGGTGCTCAGGAGAGTATTCGATGACCGTCATTCTCCTCAGCTCTGCCCTCTGCACCTGGTTGTCCCTCGGCACAAAATGTATCATCTGTGTCCCAAGTTTTTTCGCAAGCTCTGAAATCAATTCGTATTCCTTGTCCGTTTTTCTGCTGTTGCAGATAAGGCCGCCCAGTCTTACGCCTCCGCTATGCGCATATTTGAGGATGCCTCGCGAAATATTATTTGCCGCATACATAGCCATCATCTCGCCGGAGGTCACTATATAAATCTCTTTTGCCTTGCCTTCTCTCATCGGCATGGCAAAGCCGCCGCAGACAACGTCACCGAGCACATCGTAAAAGACAAAGTCGGTGTCTGCATCATATGCCCCGTTTTCTTCAAGGAAGTTTATGGCGGTTATAACGCCGCGGCCTGCGCATCCGACGCCCGGCTCAGGACCTCCCGACTCAGCGCACCTGATGCCGTTAAAGCCGGTCAGGAGCACTTCGTTGACTTCAAGGTCTTCTACTGTGCCGCGTTCCCTCGCAAGGTCCATCACGGTTGTCTGCGCCTTTGCGTGCAGTATAAGTCTTGTTGCGTCCGCCTTCGGATCACAACCCACTATCATGCATTTGTATCCGGCCTGTGAAAGCCCGGCAACGGTATTCTGCGTTGTCGTCGATTTGCCTATGCCGCCTTTGCCGTAAACTGCGATTTGCCTCATATTGCCTCCTGTCCGCGATTTGGTATTTCAAGGAATGAGCAACTGTCGTGCCAGGCCGAAAACCATTTCTTTACGGGGAAAACACAAGAAAGCGCGCGGATAACAATACTCTTTTGTCGCTGACCGTACAAAATTGTTCTGCATATTCCCCTGAAGGAATATTTTCTCAGTTATGCAGTCTATCCTTGCTTCAAAGAGCAGAGGTTGCGTGCAATACAAAATGTAGAACTGCTGCACGGCAGGCACCTTTACTGGTCTGATCTGGACGTTGATCTGGAAATTGATAACCTCGAAAATCCTGAAAAGTATCCCCTGCAATCAAAGGCAACCCGACTTACCTCAAGCAAATAAAGAGCCGATCAGCCCGCCCTTTGCCTGAAGTACTCGATTTTATCCGGTTTCTTGAGTTGAAAAACGAGAAGGACCTTCTCAAAAATTGTAATACATATCTTCAGGGAAACTGGGCTTGCAGACGTTTCAGCCCCTCTTTGGGATAATGCAGCGCAAAGGACCTGAGGGCCTTATAGGTATTTAGAGTCTTGGGGTCAAAGGATACTGACCGGGCATCGAGTGTCTTGATTCGTTCCTTCAGCATGTCGAAGAGGGTAAGATACTCGAGGTATTTCCTCCTGTCAGTCTTTATCGAATAATCACCCGGCATTCTCCACTTGTCTTTCAAGAAGAGCCAGGGAGCGAAATCGGTGAGATTGTATCCCGGCAGCGGCCTGACAGGCGATGTAGTTTCCATGCTCTCAATGAGTATACCCCTTTCTCCGGCCATGATGGTATAGCCTCCGGTGAAGGGTTCAGCCCCTTGGTTATCCTGGAATTCCCATCGTGAAACCGAGGTCTGTTCCGACCTTCTGTGACAAGACCGGCAACTCCTGGAAGGCCCATAAGGGTGAGCGGCCTGTTCTATCTCGAGCCAGAGCAGGTGCTTGTTGTTCGGCTCAAAGACAGCGGGCGTATTCTGTGGAATGCTGAAAGTGCCGAGAACAAAATACGCATCCCTCGTCTCTCCCTTGGGCCATCTGAACTGCATGGCGCCGGATGCCGGGACATCCGGTTTTACATTGGCCAGACTGTGCGGCCATATCTTGACCGGCATCCATTTTCCCTTCTGGTCTTTTACCAGGATCGGCGGTGATTGGATGCCGTAGTAGAGGGAATACTTGGTGAAAGGATTTTTCTTTCCAGCGACCAGACCCGGGCCCCATGCCGTGATCTGATAACCCCTGAGTTCGCTGATGTGACACGTAGCGCAGTCCATGTCCCTATGGGCATCATCAGCCATCGCTTCTTCAACCTCCATATGACACTCCCGGCAGGAGGCCTTTCTCTCGATATGGCCCATACCGCCTTCACCGGTTATATGGCAGGCGACGCATCCGAGTTTCTTTTTGTAATGGACATCCGGCTGCATCCCCGCAGGGACCGAATAGTCCCCGCCTACGTAGGTTTCCCCCCTCCGGCTATGCATCGCGCCGGGATGACACATGCTGTTGCTGCGGCCATACCCTGAACAGCTCTCGGCGGTAGGGACCTTCCTGAATGTGTGCACCCCTCCACGCGCGACGGTTTTCCCGGTGTCGTCAGGAAGCAGAGGCGTGTAATGGCAGTCGAGGCAGCCGGAGTGGCAGACATTGCAGAATTTCTGCTTGTCCCTGGCCTGCTCCGGGCTGAAGGGTACATTCAGCTCCTCCATGATGCCGCGCGTGTTTACGTAGTCGAATGTGGCGCTGTTGTGTTTTCCGGAAGGGAGCGTGTCTGCGAACGAGGGTCCGCAGTTATGAGGGCCGTAAGGCTTCAGCCAGGTTGTCATCGTTCGCTGTCTGTGGTTCGCTCCCATGGACGAGGAGCCGAACTGCTTCATCTCTTCAGGGTGGCACCCGCTCTTGCCGCAGGTCTTTGAGATGATCTGCGGATCGTAATCGAGGGTGACGGCGCTTCGGTCATGCCAGAGGATGTTTCTCACCGGAAAGGGTACCCATCTGCTGCCTTTATGTTTCTTAGGCATGAGCGCGGTGAGCCTGTCGTCTCCAGTCTGGCTCAGACCGTAGGGATACCCTTCTCTGCGGTCCATGAGCGTTGCATTGTCAGAGACGATGAGCATCTTCAGCATGCCCCGGTGAGCGGTATTCTTGTCATCGCTCCTGCCGTTGCCGAGGTGGCAGTCCCTGCAGAGTATCGTGCTGTGACGGCTCTCCCTGCGGACCGCTTCATCGGTCACGTAGGCCCAGGAGGCGTTCAGTTTTTCGAGTCTCCCCTTGTCCGCGTGGCAGAGGACGCAACCGGCCGAGGTATCACCCAGCGCACGGTAGCCCAGAAAGAAAACGATAACA